>CAMPNN010000061.1 GCA_946891915.1 uncultured Bifidobacteriaceae bacterium | reverse complement strand
TACAAAAACGTGGCAAATATGCCAAAATTCTATAAAAACGCAATAAAATAATCCCCCTAGCACAAAACTAGAGGGATTATTTACAGCTTTATAACTGCATCAAACGCGAGCAGTGTAACTACTCTTCGCTGACGGAGCCGCCCTTAGCTTCAATCTTAGCCTTAGCAGAAGCAGAAGCCTTCATACCCTTAAGAGTCAAAGCAACAGTCAATTCACCATCGCCCAAAACCTTAACTGGGTAGCCATCGCGCACAGCGCCCTTGGCAATAAGGTCAGCAACAGTAACTTCGCCACCCTGTGGGAAGAGTTCAGCAAGAGCTGAAACGTTGACGACCTGGAACTCCTTCTTGAAAGGACTCTTGAAGCCACGCAGCTTAGGCAAGCGCATGTAAAGTGGGAGCTGGCCACCTTCGAAGCCAGGACGCACCTGATAACGCTTCTTAGTGCCCTTGTCACCACGACCCGAGGTCTTACCCTTGGAGCCTTCACCACGGCCTACGCGGATGCGATCCTTCTTAGCTCCTGGAGCTGGACGCAGCGTATGCATATGCAGCATTGGTTCTTCGTTAGCCATAATCAGTCGACCTCCTCGACGCTCACCAGGTGGCGCACGGCCATGACCAAGCCACGATTGACGGGGGTGTCTTCACGAACTACGCTATGACCAATCTTATGAAGGCCGAGCGTGTGAACGTTCGCGCGCTGGCGCTCAGTGGTGTGAACCAAACCGTGCACCAGAGTGATCTTCAAATTTGACATCACTCACCATCCTTTGCTTCAGCTGCCTTGGCGGCCTGAGCTTCTTCGCGAGCCTTGCGAGCTTCGGCAATGCCGGCAGCACGCTCACGGAGCAAAGCATCAGGAGCAACTTCCTCAAGAGAGAGGCCACGACGAGCAGAAATCTCTTCTGGCTCTTCGAGCTTCTTCAAAGCGTCCACAGTAGCGCGCACTACGTTTACAGCAGTGGCGGAACCCATGGACTTGGTGAGGATGTCTGTAATGCCAGCGCATTCCATAACGGCGCGCACAGCACCACCAGCAATTACACCAGTACCTGGAGCAGCTGGACGAAGCAACACAGTACCAGCAGCATCGTGACCGAGCACTGGATGAGTGACGGTACCACGAATGCGTGGAACGGTGAACATATGCTTCTTGGCGTCGAGCTGACCCTTAGCGATAGCCGCTGGAACTTCACGAGACTTGCCGTAACCAACACCAACAGTGCCCTTACCGTCGCCAACAACAACAAGTGCTGCAAAGCTAAAGGTACGACCACCCTTGTGGGTCTTGGAAACACGGTTAATAGTAACTACGCGATCCAGAAGCTCCTCGCCGCGGTTTTCTTCACGACGGTTACGACGCTCGCCACGCTTGCCCTCGCCCTTGTTACGACGAGAACGACGATCATCGTTGCGTTCCTCAGCGGATGCCTGAGTGTTCTGAGTTTCTTCAGCCACTTGGGTTTCCTTTTCGTTGTCGCTCACAGTGCTAGACCTCCCTGACGGGCGCCTTCAGCAACTGCTGCGACGCGACCATGATATTTGTTACCGCCACGGTCGAAGACTACAGCAGTAATACCCGCTTCCTTCGCCTTAGCTGCTACTAATTCACCAACCTTGGTTGCAGCTTCAGTCTTCGTACCGGTGAAACCAGCGAAGTCTGCAGTCAAAGTGGAAGCGCTTACCAAAGTAATACCCTTGACATCGTCCACAATCTGAGCAACCATGTGACGGTTAGAACGAGAAACAACTAAACGAGGACGTTCAGATGTGCCAGCAATACGCTTACGAAGACGGGCGTGACGACGCAAACGTGCGACTTTGGTACCCTTACCGAAAATCTTAACGCTCATATCACTTACCAGCCTTTCCAGCCTTGCGCAGGATGCGTTCATCGGTGTACTTAATACCCTTACCCTTGTAAGGTTCTGGAGCACGAAGCTTACGGATGTTAGCAGCAACCTGGCCAACAATCTGCTTATCAGTGCCCTTAACGATTACCTGGTTAGGATTTGGCAACTCGAACTCAATACCTGCCGGTGGTTGAACGGTAATAGTGTGAGAATAACCGAGCGAGAACTCAATGCCCTTGCCCTTCATTACTGCACGATAACCGGTACCGACAATATCCAAAGTCTTGGTGTAGCCTTCATGCACACCCTTAACCATGGAAGCAACAATTGCGCGAGCCAAGCCGTGCTTTGCACGAGTTGGACGCAAATCGTCAGCTGGAGTCAAAACAATCTGATTCTCAGCAACTTCCGCGGTGATTCCCTCTGGAATTACATAGGAGTCAGAACCCTTAGCGCCCTTGACGCTGAAGGACTGACCTTCAATCTTTACTTCCACGCCTTGAGGAATGTCGACGGGGAGCTTACCAATATGCGATGCCATCTTCAGCTCTCCTTTCTCACCATACGTAGGCGACAATCTCGCCGCCAATGCCTCGGTCGAGGCATTCCTTCTGAGTCAACAATCCCGAGCTGGTCGAGATAATAGCGATA
>CAMPNN010000060.1 GCA_946891915.1 uncultured Bifidobacteriaceae bacterium | reverse complement strand
TACGGTTGGCAGCGTTGGCCGCGGAATTGTTGTGGTGATTATTGAGGACACGAGTGCAGCGCGCCGTTTTGCGCAAACTCGTGACGACTTTATTTCCAACGTTTCTGATCAGCTAATAAGCTCAACCCGCAGTCTGTCGCGACTTACGAAAATCTTGCAAGATAATCAAGTATCTGCAGAAAAAATTAAGGAAATTGCGCAAGTCGCAAATAAATCTTCTAAAAAACTTGAGCATATGCTTGAAGATTTGCTTTGGCTTGTTCGTGCGCAAAATCCAATCGACCTATCGTCTGCGAAAGTGCTTTCGATTGCAGATTTGCTCGACTTTGTTAAAAAGCAGGTTTCTTCATTTGCTGAAGATTCTTGCGTGCGCATTATTTTTAAAGCTGATCCGTCCTTGCGTGTGCGCGGGGAAGCTGAGCAGATTCAAGCTGCAATTCGCAAGTTGGTTGAAAATGCGATTACGTATTCGCCAAAAAATTCTACAGTTTCAGTATCTGCTGCGCTTTATTCGGACGGCCAGTACGCTGTGATTCGCGTGGTGGATCGCGGCGTTGGTATTGATATAAAAGATCAGTCGCGCATTTTTGAGCGATTCTATCGTGCGCATAATCAGAATAGTAGTAGTCAAGATGGCGTTGGCTTGGGCCTTGCGATTGCTAAACATGTGGCGCTTACGCATCATGGAAATATTGCTTTATGGAGTAGGCCAGGGCAGGGGACGACTGTAAGTTTCGCGCTGCCAATTGCGCATATTTAGGCTACTTACGCGCTGCTATCTTGCGTTTGATTTGCTTAAATTATCTGCCTAGTCGACGATAATCCCACCTGTCAAAATGCTCCCAAATAAGCAGTAGAACGCCAATAATCGTCCCAGCTGCGCACACTATTGTTGGGAACCAAGTTGTTATGTGCAAAAGTGCAACAATTAACGCAATTACAAAAGCTACAAACCATGCAAGCGTGCCTATAGCAAAAACTTTTCGCAAATCCACTCTAAGCGGCTTCGGTGCAGGCTTACGAGCGTCTGGATTAACTATAGGTGCAAACTTCATACTTTTAACCATACAACTTACTGAAGTCTAAACTAAAAATAGCTGATTTGAATATACTGTGTTTTTTAACATCCGCGCCACGTTGTAACCTTTCATTAGTAATGGGCGATGAGTCTGTAGTATGTTCTGCGGCGATTCGCGCAAAGACTAAATACTTAAGGCTAAATACTTAAGACTTGAGAAAGTGATTTTTTTATGAGGCATGCTGCACATGGTGCTACGAAGGCGAATAAGCGTAGTGATTCGCTTCTTTCGCTATTCTCGGCGCAACATGGTTCACATGCTGCTCATGCCGTCTTCCAGAAGAGCGTACAGAAGAGCGTTCAGAAGAGCATAAAGGATGTTATTAATCAGCCTTTGACTGCTGTTTCTACTAGCAATGGTGCTGTTGTAGAGCTTCCGGAAGCAGTTTCTGAGCGTTTGGGTGAGTTGATTCCGCAAAGTAGGCGTGAGATTAGATTGTCTCGCTTGGCTAGTGAGCGTCGCCGTCGTCTTGTGCTTTCAACTTCGTTACTTGCTATTGTTGGCGCTGTTGCCGTATCAATGTCGTTGACTAGGATGAATTCGATTGATTCTCGTGCTTCTGAAGCTGCTCAGTTGACGACTTCAACGGATGGTTTTAATTCTTCGGTATCTCGTTCGAGTCAGCGTGAGTCTCTTGATCAGATGACGGAAATTAATAATGCTGTTGATGCATTGGAGCATATTACCGGAAATCCTGCTCGTGGAGCTCGCGCGAATTCTAGCTACCAGCAGGCTACCGCTTCAACGGTGTCTTCGCAGTCTGATTCGTGGAATCTTGGCTCTGGTTCGAATCTTAACGTTGCCGAAATGTCTCGTTCTGCGGCGGATAATCCGCAGGTTGCATTGTTGATGGATAAAGACGTTAGATTGTTGCCTAGTGGCTTTAACCCAAATCATGCAACTGGAGACAGTGGTAACGCTTACGAGTTTAGCCAGTGCACTTGGTGGGTGTATGTGCGTCGTCATCAGCTTGGTCTTCCTGTTGGCTCGTATATGGGAAATGGAAGTCAGTGGGCTGATTCGGCTCGTGGTCTTGGGTATTGGGTTGATCGTACTGCTCGTCATGTTGGCGACGTTATGGTGTTCCGCGCTGGTCAGGCTGGTTCGGATCCTGCTTATGGTCACGTTGCGATTGTTGAGAAGATCAATCCGGATGGTTCGATTGAAACTTCGGAATCTGGTGCTCCGTTGCATGGCAGGACTTTTTCTCGCAGATTCGACGCTAAAGATATTGCGCAGTATCAGTTTATTCATTACTGATTTTTCTTGAATAGCGTGCGTTTGTTTTGTGCGTTTGTTTTGCGTGCTCTATGTGATCGTACAGTAGCGTAATCATGTATAGGCTTCGTTGTAGACTTCGGAAAGTATGCAAAATCAAAGTAAGATTTTTTCAGTTGTTGTATCTGGAGCAGTTGCTGCTTCTATGCTTGCTGTTATGGCTCCTTTTGCCATGGCAG
>CAMPNN010000059.1 GCA_946891915.1 uncultured Bifidobacteriaceae bacterium | reverse complement strand
TAGCAACCATCATCAAATCAGCCATCTCGTCCACAACCACAAGCAAATACGGGTACGGGGCAACTTTACGCTCAGAGCCGGCCGGAGCGTGAACTTTGCCTTCGCGCACAGCTTTGTTGAAATCCTTTACATGGCGGAAACCAAAGAATTGCAAGTCGTCGTAGCGAGCATCCATTTCTTTAACAACCCACTCAAGAGCTTGAGCTGCCTTCTTTGGATCCGTAATAATAGGTGTCAACAAATGCGGAATCCCAGCATACGCAGAAAGCTCCACGCGCTTAGGATCAACCATAATCATACGAACCTGCTCAGGAGTTGCACGCATAATAATCGAAGTGAGCATTGAGTTAATAAAACTCGACTTACCGGAGCCTGTAGCACCAGCAACAAGCAAATGCGGCATTTTATCTAGAGCTGCCGTAACAAAATGACCTTCAACATCCTTGCCAACGCCAGTGAGCATAGGATTAGGATCCTGCATTGCTTTCTCAGAACGCAAAACATCACCCAAATGCACAATTTCGCGGTCAACGTTTGGAATTTCAATACCAATAGCAGACTTTCCTGGAATTGGAGACAAAATACGCACATCCGTACTAGCTACAGCGTAAGCAATATTTTTTTGCAAATTCGTAACTTTTTCAACTTTTACACCAGGGCCAAGCTCAACCTCGTACTGCGTAACAGAAGGGCCTCTTAGGAAGCCAATTACGCGCGCATCAACATCAAACTGCTCAAAAGTGGAAGTTAATGCACGAATAACATTGTCATTTGCTGGAGTACGCGCAGCATGAGGCTTACCATACGCAAGCAGATTCAAATCAGGAAGCCTGTACGGTTGCAAAGAAGCATCGTCGGAAGAAAAAGTATTGCTATCAGCAGAATTATTTGCATTATTTGCATTATTTGCGTTATTAGAATTTTCTTTATCTTCCTGATCTTTTCTATACTGATCCATACGCTCCGCAGGAATGCTCGACCACGGGTCGCTAACCGAGCCATTCATATTGCTCATAGGAGCTTTTGGCATAGTATCAATCGACATTGGCATAGGTGACGATGATGCAGTTCTTGGAATAACGCGTCCAGAATCCGCATCCTGACCTACTCTTACATAATTATTTTGACTTCCAGCATTACTGCTGACAGTTCGCGCACGATTAGCATTCACATTTTCAAGTTCTTCACTTGCATCCCCATGCACAGCAGCAGCGTGAGAAAACGCATCGTCGCCAGCATATTCGTCAAGCAATTCTTCATCGCTACTATTTTTCTTGCGATTAAATAGCGACTTCCACAATTTATGCAAAACGGAGTCTTTAGAAGCATCGCTGCTTTTTTCAGATGATTCTTCGTCGTGAGTCGGCACTCCATCTGCAAATTCCAAAGAACCTTCGGAATCGTCATCATGATCATCTTTTGAACTATCGTCACTATTATTAGTAGTAGATTTTTCTTTACTTTTCTTAGATTTATTTGAAAAGATACCAGCAAAAAATTGCGTAATATCAGTAACATGAAGGCGAGCAATCATTAATACTGAAAAAATAGAAATTATTGCAAAAATAATCAGAGCAAAAATTCTAGAAAGTCCCCAGGATAGCGGCGAACCCAAAGCAAAACCTAACAATCCACCAGCTTTTTGCACAGTTTCAAAACTAAAAGCGTGATCTTTAGAAGCAAAAAGAATATCAATAATTGAGCATACGGACCACAAAAGCAACACAAAACCGCCAATAACTCGCGGATTGCCGGATCCAGCACCACTGTTACGCATTAAACGAATTGCAACAACGCTCAACCACACTGGCAACACAACGCTCATAACACCAAGAACGCTTGAAGCTACCATATGCAGAAAAACACCAATAAAACCGTTCACACGGAACCATTCAGAAGCACAGAACAGCACAGCAAGCACAAGCATAACAAAACATAAACCATCTCGACGGTACGCTTCGTCGTACTCACCAACACCAAAAAGCGAGCGAACAACCTTACCCAAAATTCTTGGCACGAACAGAAGCGCAGTCTCCCACCATGGTTCGCGAGGTGACGCTTTACCAGCCATACAATACTCCTTCTGCACCATGCGCTGTGTAGTACGCAATGTCATCATCATCAACAACATACATGTGTGTAACCATACCAGTCTACTCCATGGGCTGCGTTCGCTTAAGTGGGAGCAGTTACATAACAAAAAAGGCTGGTCAAAACCAGCCATTCAAGTGGGGTGGCTAACGCGGCTTGAACGCGCGACCTTCTGAACCACAATCAGATGCTCTACCGACTGAGCTATAGCCACCATGTGCATGAAAACATGCGTAATCACACAACAGAGGAATACTATACACGATTTCCTAGATTTCCGCCAGAGCAACACACTTCGGCGCGTCGTAATATATTTCTATTCATCATACTCATATTCGTGTTGTGGAGATTTGAGATTTTTCGCACTGAACGAAGGCGGACGTCAGAGCCGAAGGCTGCTGACAAGCCGAGCGAAGAAGAAAAATCGAAAAATCTCTGCGATTGAATGAGGTT
>CAMPNN010000058.1 GCA_946891915.1 uncultured Bifidobacteriaceae bacterium | reverse complement strand
TTTATAAGCCGATTCCGCTTCTTCTTGTTGCTAGTATTTGGTATTTGGTTATTACTTCTGTGTTGATGGTTTTGCAGTCTATGTTGGAAAAGCATTTTGGCAAAGGCTTCGAAGCAAGAGATATTGTTAAGCATGCGCAATTAGATACAGATAAGGATCAGCGTGGCGACAATTCTTTGCATGCTCAGCAGAAGAATGTTAAGGGTCGTAACGATGCAACAATGCTAGGTTTTAACGCCTAATTGCGTGTTTTAATAAGCGTATGCAAAGTTGAATAAAATATAAAGTAATGCAAAGCAACAATTAAGTGAAAACTTATAGTAAAGTGAAAACTTATAGTAAAGGCGTGAATATGAATATTAAAAATGACGAATTAAAGCATGACGATACTGCAGAAGCGGCGCATGAAAGCAACAATGCTCCTTCAAATAATCCTTCTGCAAATAACATTCCTGCAGTAAGCATATGCAATGTTCAGAAAAAATTTGGTTCTCTTTCTGTACTAAAAAATATTAACGTAACTGTGCTTCCTGGCACAGTAAACGTTATTTTAGGACCTTCCGGATCTGGAAAATCAACTTTATTGCGTTTAATTAATCAGCTTGAAACTCTTACTGCCGGAAGCATAAGCATTTATGGCGAGCGCATTGGCGTAAAACCAGTAACGCATAAAGGAGAGCAGTGCTTACAAGCGCTTACGGATAAAGAAATAGCACAGCAGCGCGCAAAACTTGGCATGGTTTTTCAGCGTTTTAACTTATTCCCTCACATGACGGCGTTGGAAAACGTTATGGAAGCTCCTGTGCATGTTCTACACATGCCAGCTCACGAAGCGCGCGACTTGGCGATTGAAGAGCTTAAGCGTGTTGGAATGGACAACAGAATGAACCATTATCCTGCTGAGCTTTCTGGCGGCCAGCAGCAGCGTGTGGCAATTGCGCGAGCTCTTGCAATGAAGCCGGAAATTATGCTGTTTGATGAGCCAACTTCTGCGCTTGATCCAGAACTTGTTGGGGAAGTGTTAAACGTTATGCGCAATCTTGCAAAAGACGGAATGACAATGATTGTAGTAACGCACGAAATTGGTTTCGCTAAAGAAGTTGCGGATCAGGTTGTTTTTATGGACGATGGCAAAGTTGTGGAGTGCGGAACGGCTGATATTATTGACAACCCGCAAACTGAGCGCTTCCAAGATTTCCTTCATCACGTACTATAAAAATATTTTTTGCCAAATTTTTACGAAAATACTAAAAAATTTGCGAATATCGTAAAAAATTGTCGAAAATTATTGAAAATTATTGGAAAAAAGCTTTCGTATTGTGCGAGCACTAGTGGTACAGTTGTGCTTATTCTAATAGCTAGTTATTAAGGAATTCTATGATTCAAGCATGCCAGGATATTACTAAGGCTGATGTTTATCATAAGAGCGGCAAAAACAAGTGGACTTTTTTAGGATCTCCTAGATGGATGCGTTCTATTGCCACACTTGTTTCGGCGACTCTCATAGGAATTTCTGGAGCTTGCGGCACAACTGATGCCGTAGGTCGTGACCCATTGCTTGAGCGTAGCTACAACATTAACAGCATTAAAAAAGACGAAAAAATTGCTTCTCTTCTTCCCGAAAAGTTGCTAGAAAAGGGCGAAATAGTTATGGGAACGAATGTTGGCTACGCTCCGGCAGGATTCTACGCAAGAGATGGAAGAACGGTAGTCGGCTACGAAATTGATCTAAATAAAGCGTTAGCAAAATTAATGGGTTTAAAACTTAATATTGTGAACGCTCCGTTTGATGCTATTTTGCCTTCTGTAGGAAGCAAGTTTGATATAGGCGTTTCGGGTTTTACAGTAAGTCAAGAACGTGAAAAAGCAGTTGATTTTGTAACTTATGCAAATGCTGGCTTGCTTTTTGTAGTGCGTAAAGGAAATCCGACTAACGTAAGTCTTAATAATTTGTGCGGCAGAAAAGTATCCGTTCAGGTTGGAACCACGAGCGAATCGCAAATGTATAGCGCTAGAGATTTATGTAGAGCGCAAAACGATAAGCCTTTAGACGTTCTATCTTTTAAAGAACAAACCGACGCTACGACTGCTGTTGTAGCTGGGCGCGTGGATGTTATGTATGCTGATACGCCAGTTTCTAGCTTTGCAATTGAGCAAACTGATAAGCAGCTTGAGCCGTTGGGAGTGAGTAAAGACAAGGCTCTTATGGGCATTATTATGCAAAAAGGCGATAAGCAGCTTGTTGAAGCTATTAAAGCTGGTATTGAAAAACTTATACAAACAGGCACGTATGAAAAAATTATGAAAGCTTGGGGTGTGGAAGATATTATGATTAAGCATCCTGAAGTAAATCCAAAAGTGTGAGTTTGCTTGTGAGCTTGATTGTGAGATTGCTTGTGAGTTTGCTTGTAAACCTGTTGCGTTTGTAAATTTTATTGTTTTTCGCTGATTTTGATTGAGTTTAGAGTAGCATTGTGAATATGTTTTCTAAAAAGAACGACAACGAACGTATTTTGCCGGTTAAAAAACCGGGGCCTATTGTTGCGGGAATAATCGTCGCGTTAGTGGCCTGCTCTCTGCTGTATTCCATAGCAACAAATCGTAGATTCGAGTGGAATATAGTTGCAAAATATATTATTGACGAGAATGTTCTTACGGGTATTTTCTGGACTTTGTGGCTGACTTTGCTTGCTATGGTTATTGCTATTGTGTTGGCTGTTGTTTTGGCGATG
>CAMPNN010000057.1 GCA_946891915.1 uncultured Bifidobacteriaceae bacterium | reverse complement strand
TATCTTCCATTTGCACGCCTGGAATGCCCTTAAGCTGATCGTATTGCATAATCGCCTTGCGCGCAGAGAAAAGTCCGCGGCTATCCGAGTAGCCTTCGCAGTCAATAAGCTGCTGCTGCATGTCATAAATTACTTCGTCTGGAGCGCGGAAGCCAAAAGGCGCAGGATTTCCAATGTTGAGTTTTAGAATATGCGTTCCGTTTGCTTCCATGCGGTTTGCTTCTTCAACAACAGGGCCGCGAACGTCGTAAAGTACGTGCTCAAGTTTGGTGGATTTGTTGAAAGAGCGATGTTTTAGGGTTTCGGAAAGTTCAGCTTCCGTAAGCTGTGGCTGTTGCGATTGATTTAATTGTGATTCTTCTGCAGACTGGCAGTTTTGCTCGATTTTTGCGCAAGAATGACCGCTTTTAATTTCGTTATTGTTGATTCCGAGAATTTCGGAAAGCATGTTACGCACGTCTTTGCGCGGCTCAGTTTTGCCGCTTAAATACTGGCTTAGCTGGCTTTTTCCAAGCTTATGGCCGTTTTTTGCCGCAAGCTCGATTACTTCAATCTGCTTGTATCCCTTACGTTTCATAGCTTTCTTAAGCTCGTCAGCAAAATTCTGTACCATAATCTTTCTTTCTCGTAAAATCAACATTTATAAATTGAACAAACTGACAACAAACTAATAACAAAGTTCACAATAAAGTTCAAAGTATAAGTATTAAATTGAATTATTTGCCCAATGCTAGTCTAAAAAATTATTTTTGTATAGTATTTTTTTCAAAAAATGACGAGAAATGACGAGAAATGACGAAAAATGACGAAAAATAGTAAAAAATAGTAGGAAGATAGTAAAAAGATAGTAGAAAAATTGAACTAAAGTATAAGAAATTGAATTTATTTTGAACTTTTGTGAATGCGTTTGGTAGCCGCAGTTTAGGAAGTTATACATGATTTACGCTACTTCGCGTAACTCTTAGAAGCTGTGTTAAGCGGTTTGCTACCATAAAAGCTATGTATTTCTTTACTCCGAAACGCTGTGAATCTACCCAAAAAATCATGTACAAGAATAAAGGGCAGGCTCTTATGGCGGCGGAGCAGAGTTTGAGGGAACGTGGCACGCAATTGTGGGTTTACGCTTGCGAATATTGCGGCTGCTGGCATTTGACGCATAAAAATCCGGTGGATCGCATGTATTCGGATATGCGCTCGCCGGCTGCAAGCACAAAGCCGAGGTCTAGAAAGCGTGGATATAAACCAAGGCGGCGCTAAGCTAATGCTGGGCTAAGCTAATGCTGCGCTAAGTTAAGGCGTAGCTAATTAAGCAACATTAAAACCTTGCCTTGCAACTTGCTCAACATCCTCTGCCTCGTGCTTTTTCGCGCTACTATCCGTTGCCAACGCAACAATTTGCGCACTAAAAGCGTCAACCGGTCGGCTGGCATTTCGCAAATCGTAATATTGATGCACACGAGCGTCAAAATCAGCAAGATTTTCTAATAATTCAGCGTCATCAGCAGGGTAAGTATTCTCAAAAATCTGCATGCTTGCGCTCATTCGCGGCTTTAATTCCGGATTTTGTGCAGGCTTACCAATTGCCAAGCCGAGCACAGGGTACGTGTATTCAGGCAAATTCAAAATATCAATAAGCTGAGTTCTACTGTTCAAAATCGAACCGAGAATTACACAACCAAGCCCCAAAGATTCCGCGGCAGTTTCCATTGCGTGAAGCGCCAAAATAACGTCGTTTTGTGCTTGAGTAAAGCGGTAACGAGTTTTAAGCATAAATTCGTTACTGTTGGCATCTACGGCTACGCCATTTTTTCGCGCAATTGCAGCGTTTCTGTGCTCATCAATAATAAAAACGTACAGTAGTGGAGCTGTAGCAATATATGTTTGATTGCCGATTTCGGAAAGCTTCTGCTTAATTGAAGCGTCAGTAATTTTAATTGCTGACCAGTCGTTCAAAAACTGACTGCAAGCGGCGCGCTGAGCCACGGTTTCAAGAGTTGCGACTGTAGCTTCGTCAATCGCTTCGTTGCTAAAAGCGCGAATTGAGCGGCGGTTCAGTAAAGTATCAATAGTTTCGTTGTGACGTAAGTTTTGCACGTTGCTCTTGTCCCTTATTATTTCCTTATTATCTTCTTATTATTCCGCTTACTTTTATTATTTCGATTATTCCGCTTATTTTCGCATTCTCAGTTCATTTGTTCAAAATTAGAATTTATTTTTTCGAAACTGTCGTTTTCTTTGCCTTCGCGCAACATAAGATAAGGTTCCGTGGTTTACTAAGCGGCCAACAAGCGTAGTAAGAATTGCGGAAAATACTGCAAATCCAATAGACATTAGCAACGGCTCTTCTTGCTTAACACGCTGCTTTTGCGCAATTTTTTCTTTAGAAGGATTGTTAGGACGATTATTAGAGTTTAAATTGATCTTTTTAGTATCAACATGTTTTTTCCATATTAAATGCGCAATTTGCCCAGCTATAAACGTTGCAAAAGAAGGAAGTGCAGACTTAAGCAACAAATCTCCCAAAGTATTTGGATTTTTTAATCGGCGCTCGCGAAGCACATCAATCTTATGATTTGCTGCATTAAGTCGCTGCACGGTAGTTTGAGCCGCGCGATGGTTGCGAGCTGATTTATTGTTTGCCGATGATAATTGCGTCATATTTTCTATGTTAGTGGTAACGAAATACCAATTTTGGCGGTAACATAGAACAGTAGTCTCGATTTGCAGCAGTGTGGATGCATTTTGAGAAATATACGTGAACAAACTCGTGTCGCTTGGCGTCCGGCGCGACGGAAGGGTTACGTGGCGCTGTAGAGGAATGTGAAAGCTATGCAGAATAAC
>CAMPNN010000056.1 GCA_946891915.1 uncultured Bifidobacteriaceae bacterium | reverse complement strand
GCCGCTTTTTTATTAGCTGCGCAACATCTGATATTCTGCTAAAATTTAGAGTCTAAAATCACAAATACTATTAAATAAATAAAAAATAGTATTAAATAAATAAAATTATCTGCAGCAAATAATAAAGAAAATAAAAAATAAATATTTATACAAATAAATGGGGAATGTATGACTACCTTTGACAGAGCGAATTTGCCGCAATCCGTGCGCACAAACGGCGCTACGCCAAACCCTTGGTGGGCAAATGCAGTTGTGTATCAGATTTATCCGCGAAGCTTCCAAGATACGAATGGTGACGGCATTGGCGATTTGAAGGGAATCACTTCGCGTCTCGACTATTTGTCAGATTTAGGCGTTGATGTGATTTGGCTCAGCCCTGTTTACAAGTCTCCGCAAGACGACAACGGCTACGATATTTCCGATTATCAAGATATTGATCCGCTTTTTGGCACTTTGGAAGATATGGACGAACTTTTGGCTGGCGCGCACAAGCGTGGGCTTAAAGTCGTGATGGATTTGGTAGTAAATCACACTTCCGACGAGCATGCTTGGTTCCAGGCTTCTAGGGATGCTTCAAGCGATTACGCGGATTGGTATTGGTGGAGGCCTGCGCGCGAAGGGTGCGTTCCTGGAGAGCCGGGCGCGGAGCCGAATAAGTGGGGCTCGTATTTTGGTGGTTCTGCGTGGACTTACGATCCGAAGCGAGGCGAATACTATCTTCACCAGTATTCTCCAAAGCAGCCAGATTTGAATTGGGAAAATCCTGCGGTTCGTTCTGCAGTGTACAAAATGATGAATTGGTGGATGGATCGCGGAATTGACGGTTTCCGCATGGACGTTATTACGCAAATTTCTAAGCATGTTGATTCTGAAGGCCGCTTGCCGGGCGAGGTTGGGTGCCAGATTGAGGATTTGCCAGCCGGAGCCGACGGCTATTCTTCTCCATTCCCGTTCTGCTCAGACGGCCCTCGCTTAGACGAATTCTTGCGCGAGATGCGCGCAAAAGTTTTCGAAGGGCGCGAAGGTTATCTTACTGTTGGCGAAGCTCCGGGAATTTCAGCGCATCGCAACACTTATATAACTGATCCTGCACACAGCGAACTTGACATGCTATTCCTGTTTAATCACGTGGACATCGATTGCGAAAACGGTACGAAGTGGAATCCTGTGCCGCTTAAGCTTACTTCGTTGAAGCGCGTAATGGCCGAGCAGCAGCAAGCTGTAGCGGATGCTGGTTGGGCGAGCCTGTTCTTTAATAATCACGATCAGCCGCGTGCGCTTTCGCGTTGGGGAAGTGAGTCTAGCGACGAGGTGCGCGTGCGCTCTGCGAAGGCGATTGCCATGCTTCTTCACATGCATCGCGGCACGCCTTACGTGTACCAAGGTGAGGAAATTGGTATGACTAACGCGCACTTTACGCGTCTCGAGCAGTATCGTGATTTGGAAGCGTTGAACATGTTTAAGCAGCGCGTAGAAGAAGCACATATTCAGTCGGCTGAGTCGATGATGGATGCGCTCGCAAAGCGCGGCCGCGACAATTCTCGAACTCCAATGCAGTGGAATGCGTCTAAATATGCGGGATTCATGCCTTTTAATGTTCAGTCGGTAAATAACGCAGAGCCGTGGATTAGCGTGAATCCTAATTATGTGGATATTAATGCGGCTGAGCAGATGGAAGATTCAGATTCCGTTTACGCTTTCTATAAGTATTTGATTGCGTTGCGTCATTCGGAGCCGATTGTTTCTGCTGGTTCTTGGAATTTGGTTGATGCGGATGACGAGTGCGTGTACGCTTTCGTGCGCGAGCTTAAATCTGATTGCGGGACGAAGGGGGATTCTGCGGAATCTAAAGCGGAATCTACTTCTGAATCTAATGCGAAATCTACAGAACGCATGCTCGTAATGGTTAATATGACTGATTCGACCGTGCCTATTCCTGCGCAAAGTGCGAAAATGCTGCAAAATTGCGCTTCTAGCAGCTTTACAGAGCGCGACGTAATGGTTACAACCTACGATGTAAATCACGCGCTTATATCGCTTAAAAACGGTACTCTTGCGCCTTGGGAAGGTATCGCTGTTACTTTGCAATAGTTTCGTCTACTAATTTTGGCAGAGCTTTCGCAATATCTTCGCGAATAATACGCTCTGCCAAATAATCATATTGCGTAGATCCCAAGTTCATTATCGTAATCGGCACTCCAGCGCGCGCAGCTAACGGCACGAGGCTGGCAGCTGGAAATACTTCCAGCGTGGAACCAATAACCCACAGCTCATCTGCTTTCACAATTGCCTGCGCGCTGCGTTCCATAGCGCCTTCCGGAAGCGCTTCTCCAAAATAAACAACGTCTGTTTTTATAAGACCGTTGCAAGGCATATTCCCGCGGTACGGCAGAGCGCGCCTGCAATGCGGATCTGGATGCTCATCCAAATCTGCCATAATATCGGCTGTTTTATAGCTTGCGTGGCAGCTCATGCAGTGCGAAGTTCCAATGCTTCCGTGAAGATTGACTATAAAGTTTGGATCGTTTCCGGCTTTTTCGTGAAGCGCATCAAAGTTTTGAGTGGCTATAAGATCGAGCATTCCAGCTTTCTCGAGTTTTACAAGCGCTTTGTGCGCGGTTCCCGGCTGCGCGTTCCACACAGGCGACTCTTTTTGCCATCGCCAAGAATATATGCGCTCCTCTTCGCTGCTTAGGAACGCGTCTATATCGTAGACGCTCATTTGCTCCGGGTGCTTAGTCCAAACGCCGTCCGGGCCGCGAAAGTCGGGAATTCCTGCGCTTGTGGAGATTCCGGCGCCTGTGAGCAGAACAATGTGGTGTGCTTTGTTTCTCGATTGCTTGTTGCTCATTCTTCTTCTCCTGCGTTCTGTCGATATATTGTTTTTTGTTTTGTTTTTATTTATGTTCTTTGGTTTTACGCTCTTTGGTTTTATGTTTTTAGTTTTACGCTCTTTATAAATGTTTACTTAATAAGTATCTATTTTATATACGTATTTCTTATTTCATAAATAGAGCTCATTATTTTGCGTGTACTGCTGCTGCTGAGTTTGCGCGAGCGTTGTAAAGCAAGTGCTACC
>CAMPNN010000055.1 GCA_946891915.1 uncultured Bifidobacteriaceae bacterium | reverse complement strand
CGGGCTTATTAAAAGCATTTAGTCCACTTGATTGGCGACGAGCAGAGCCAATCAAAGAACAAGGGTTACAAAAAAGCCGATATGTTGCATATGCTTTACGTAAAGAAGAACGAGAACTAGTGGAATTGATAGAACAACATAAATCGACACAATCCGACGAGAAAGATTAAGGGGTTATATAGTGGCTTATATTCAGCGTTACAATCTAAAAAACGGCTCTTATCGTTACCGTGTGTGGTATACAACGCCCGACAATAAGCGTAAATCAAAGTGCGGGTTTAGATTAAAGGGTGATGCTGAGCGTTGGAAAGCCACGACGCTAGTAGATATTACTAACGGTTCATATGTTGACGCTGATTTAGGTAAAAAAACTATTAGCACGTTATCTAATCAATGGTTAGAAAATAAGAAGGGCATTATTAAGCCTAAATATTATTACGATTTAGAAACCGCGTTGAGAGTTCACGTAATGCCTAAATGGGGTTATTGCCAATTGGGTGCTATAAAAGCAAGTGCCGTGCAATCGTGGGTTAGTGAGTTGAGCCAAGAGCGTAGCGCGTCGGTTGTTTTGCGCGCTTATGGTTGCCTTAAGGGTATTTGCGAGATGGCAATTATGGATAATTTAATAAAAGCTAACCCGTGTTCTAATATTCAATTGCCTAAAAAAAGACGTAAACAACGTACTTATTTAACACCTAAACAAGTGGTAGCGTTAGCGAATGCGAGCGGTAGATATAAAACGCTTATTCTTGTGTTTGGTTTTTGCGGGCTTCGTTGGGGTGAGGCGTGCGCGTTAAGAGTTGAGGATATAGACGTTATAAATAATCGCCTTAATGTACACCGTAATTATGTTAGGTTTGGGAAAACTCATTCTGAGGGTGCTCCTAAAACGTGGGAAAATAGGTCGGTGCCTGTTCCGTCTTACGTTATGAGTGAGATTAAAAAAGAAATTAAAAGCAAATCGAACGATAGGCTAGTTTTTGAAGAATGGGAGGGGGAACACTTGCATGAGCAAAGACGAACGGGCAATGGGTGGTATTCTCGCGCTATTGCCGCCGCCTGTGTTCCGTCACTAACCATTCACGACTTGCGTCATACTGCCGCGAGTATTGCTATTAGTTCGGGTGCTAATGTGAAGGTTGTTCAAAAAATGCTAGGACACAAGAACGCCGCTATGACACTAGACACTTACGCTGATTTATTCGATACCGATTTAGATAATGTAGCAACTCGCGTTAATAGCGTAATAGAGGGCTTAAATGTGCAATAAATGTGCATTTTGTTTTAATTCTTTTGATTCTGTTTGATAGCTTTTGATTCTGTTAAGCCTTGTGATTATTGGGTTTGCGTCACTATTGATAGCTAAAGATTCACGTTGTAACGGTTTCGATTCCCGTCGTCCGCTCCACTCTTAATCTGTTGATTTTTCGCCAGTTTTATGGTGCTGTTGCTAATGTAGTAGCGAATAAACACGTAAAAACATGTCTGGAGGATTCGTGGGACAGATTATCGTGCGTGTGTTGGTCGGGTTAGTTTCAGCGGTTACCGCATTTTCTATGAATGTTGGTGCGCTTCAACAAATCGCGTCGCCTGTTCGTGCTTCAAAAAGTAGTGTTGTAAAGCCGATTATTCAGCAGCGACCTTCTGGCGTTGTGCGTCAAAGCTCGCTTTCTTCAAATGAATATGGTGCGCATTGGGGTGATTCTAATGGCACTCCATCGTTTATTGACGGCTTTGGTTCAGCGTTCGTGAATAATGCTAAGGGCGTTATTGACGTTTCTGAGCATCAGAAAGTAATCGACTGGAATGCTGTAAAAGCTTCTGGCGTTGACGGTGCGATTATTCGCATTAGCTACGGCTGGGGAAATGGTTACGACAAGCAGGCGTTGCGTAATATTAGCGAGTGCAAGCGTCTTGGTATTCCGTTTGGAATTTACATGTATTCGTACGCGGAAAAGCCTGCTGATGGTGCGGCCGAAGGTGCGGATATTGTTGGTCTTTTAAGAGGTGCAGGAGTTAGCCCTGAGGATTTGACGTACCCTGTTTATTACGATTTGGAAAGATGGACTTGGAGCGGCCATCAACCTCCAACATCGCCTTATGTTTACCAGGATATTGTGGCTTCTTGGTGGAATCAGCTTGTTTCTGCGGGTTACACTAAGCTTGGCGTTTATTCTTATGCGAATTATTTGAAGGGTCCTCTTAACTCTGTTTACATTCATGATCGCACAAGCTGGGTTGCGAGCTACGGTTCTCGCGTTGGTTTTCCTATTGTGACTGCGTTGCGCGGTTGGCAGTACACTTCAGATGGAAGTGTTAATGGCATTGAAGGCCGCGTTGATTTGAGCGCGTTTGGCATGTACAACGGTGGAGCAATTAACGCTGTTTCGGAGTTTGCAAATTCTAACGGTGTTGATAATTCTCCTCACATGGACTTTACTTGGATTATTCGCGATAGCGACATAGCAGTTGGTTCTGCAGTGAGTAATGCTTCCGGCCACCGTTTGGAGTATCGTTGGCTTTCCTATAATTTGTCTACTAAGCAGTGGGAGACTATTTCCGACTGGTCTGCTGGTAACTGGGCTTCTTGGGTAACAAGTAATGGTGATTATTGGCTTCATTGCGAAGCACGTGATGCTTATACGAATTCTGTTGTGGCCAAGAAGACTATTGCTTTCCGTTACGGAATTAAGAATCCGAAGAATACTAGTACTTATCAGGATGACAATAATCCTAGCGATCAGAACAGTAATGGCGATTCTGATTTTGTTGGTAAAACGGTTGTTGCTAGTACTTATGCCGGTTGGCGTGGGGGTAGTGTTCTTTTGGGCGCTGTTACTAACAATCCTTACGGTTACACTGTTATTAAGATTTACGATTATAAAGCTAAGCAGTGGATTTCTCAGTTTAAGGGACCGTGGGCTGTGTGGAATCCTAAGCCGGGTATTTACTGGACTCATTTCGAAGCTTATTCTGCGGATGGCAAGCTTCAGGATAGTAAGACTTACTGTTTTGGTGTTTGATTCTAAGTTTCAGTTGAGTCTTGGTTGAGTCTTTATTTAGTCTTGGCTAAGTTTCGGCTAATCGTAACTGCAAGCGAATAATAAAATGGCCGGG
>CAMPNN010000054.1 GCA_946891915.1 uncultured Bifidobacteriaceae bacterium | reverse complement strand
GCCAGTGCTTTTCAAGCATGCTTTTTGGGGTCATGTGATTACAGAAACTGTTGCTAGCATTTGCACGCTTATTATTTCGCTGCTTGTACAGCAGTTCGTAGGGCACCGCATACTAGGTTGGGAAACTGTGGTCATACTCGTGCTGAGTGTTGTGGTGTTTTCGCTGCTAAGTACAGCGTATCTGCAGTGGTATAGGCATCGCAGACCGGATGACGGGTCTGGTGATTTGCTTATTGGAATCATCGATTTTGTGCTCAGGCTGCTGGTGACCTCAGGTATTGCTTTATTGCTTGTTTCCGATATCACGTTGCTAAGCATTATTATTGGCGCAGCGATTACTAGTGTGTTGCTGTTTGTTTTTGAAAAGCCTTGGCAGCCAGGTATGACGGATGCGCAATTACAGGAAGCTTCAAAGAAATCGGTTGAGCTTGGCGTTCAAATGCTTGAAGAAGAGCGCGTAAAGCGCGCCGAGGCGAGAAACATGATTGCATTACAGCATGCGAGCGCAGGTAAAACAGACACTCCTAGAAGTACGTCTCTAACATTCTCCTCGTTAATCGTTGCGAATATGCTGATGGAAGCAGTATATGCTGTTGTTACATTTTTGCTTGCATTGATGCTGCAATGGTGGATGCTTTGTACTATCGCTGGCTGGCGAACGCTACTCGTCATATTCTTGGGCAATATGCTATTTTCTTGCGCGGCGGCTGCGGTTATGGTTCTGATGGGCGCATTGAAGGCTGATCAACAGAAATGCCCAACAAGAAGTTGGTCTTTTTTGACTATTGCTGTATTGCTTCGGCTGCTGATTTTTGGTGTTCTCGCTTGGCTTCTTACGCCGAGCTTGGTATGGGTGAGCGTAGTTGTTGGTATCGTGCTTACCGATATTGTTCTCGTTATCAAGCGGCACCCATGGAAAAGAACGGCAGTAGCTGCATAAGATTTTGTAAGACTGTTTTCTTCTCTTTTGAGCAAAAGGCTCTACGTGCGTCGAGACTATAGTATTGATGTCAAGGTCTGATTAGGCGGGTGCATTTTAGGCTTTGTGCTTTTGGTTTCTTCTTCGTAAAAACTCTTTAACAATGATTGGAATTATAGTTGGGATACATTCAAGAGTAATAAAAAATGTAATGTACGTGCAAGTCCAGCTACTACCCAATTGCCGAGGAGACTCTTGTAATATCAATAAATCAATAGCAGGGGCGATAAGCGCGATAGCGATGGTTTTACAAACTCCTAAGTTTTCGAGTGTTTTTTGATTGACAACAATCGAGTAAAGAAGAATTTTTGTTAAACCAAGTGCATGAGCTATAACAATGAGTAAAAAGGGTGAGTCATAAACAATTTCCCAATCGAGTGATTTAAGAGAATTGATAATAAGTCCTAAAAGAGGGAGTAATAATGAAAAAAGGAATAATCGTATAGCTTGATATACAGATTTCTTCATAACTAACCTCCTTAAATTTATATAGCCAAGCAGATGACTACTGTCATAGACAGACTATTTTTCACTCATTTTACGTTAATTTATCTTACTTGAAAAGTTGGGATAATCATATCCGATTAAAAACTAGCGTCCATGTGCAGATGGGGCTTAAGGGGCTGGATAAATACTGTACCGTTTTCATGAAGGAAGAGTAGCAGTGATAAGCGAGATTTTGTTTGCTTTTATGAGCATGATATAAAGTTCAGAGAAATTTTGACGCATACGGAGGATTATGTTGAAGAGCTAAAGCAATATCCCAGAGTGTTTTCACCTGATTGTTCCATCTACATTGATGCACCTCTTTGCATGCAAATTTGCACTTGTGTAGCAATGGTTAGTGATGGCTATCGTTAAAAGGTTTAGTGAGTGGCGACTGTAAGATGGCTCGGAGTGATTTTTGAGCGCAGTTTGGCTGTATGGGGAAGATATCAACACTCTAGGGTCGAGTGCACAGGATGTTAACGTTAAAAGATGCACAAACTTTGCACCCAGCTGTTTATGTTCGGAAATGTGGTTTAAGAGCAATTTTTATATTGCAGTTTTGTCAAAAATTGTTTTTATTGATTTTATTATCGCTTATTTGAATATATTCAAAGATGGTTCTTCTTAAATAAGATATGTTTTGAATCACAATACAAGAGTTTGTATGTGTAAGTGAGCAGCGATATAGAAAAAGGAGCTGGGTTTGTGGCTCAGCTCCTTTTTCTTAATTATTTTCAATTATTAGTTTACTTTTGTTTAATTTTGTAGGTGAACTTTTTACTCGCGATTCTTCTTGCGAGAGAAGAATGCTGCTGCAGCTCCAAGTACGCCAATCATTGCGCTTATCAATCCTACTCGTTCCACTTCAGCACCAGTCTTTACTAATTGGGACGACTGCTTTGCAGTAACTTTGTTGCCGGACTTAGTAGATGCTTTGGAACCTGAAGCACCAGTGGATGCATTACCAGCTTTGCCGTTGCCAGCATTACCGGTTTCAGCGTTACCAGCGTTGTTAGCATTATCAGCGCTACTTGATTCATTGGTGCTATTTTGAGCGCCGGAATCTGTAGAGCTGCTACCACCAGTAGTAGATCCGCTATCTGAACCGCCATTATTAGACGTGGAATCGTTACCCGAATCAGATTCAGAACCTGTTCCAGAACCGGAATTTCCGCCGTTAGTTCCTGTTTGACCAGTGGCTTTTTCGCTCTCGGTACCGTTCTTAGAGTCTTTAGCTTTTACATCACTACCGTCTTTGACTTTGTCTGCTGGAATAGTGACTTTACCAGTGGCTTTATCAACGGTTACGCCGTCTGGAGTCGTACCAGTCCAGTTTCCGTCACCGCCTTTCTTGACAGTGAAGGTCTTCTCGTTGGTGTCACCTTCTGGCGTATAAGTGATTTCCAGACTATCAGCACCGTCTGCTGGAGTGATCGTGGCTGAGCCTTGATCGTCTCCGTCTGCTGGGGTAGTGACGGTTGGAGCAGCTGGCTTTGCTGCTGGTGTTTCACCGGTTACGGTCGTTTCGACTGGGTCTCCGTTTACACCATCCTTGCTTGGAGTGAGCGTGAGCTTGGTGTTCGGTTCTTGCTTATCAATATCGACAGTGAAGGATCCGTCGTCTCCAGCGGTTACTTCGGTAACTTTTTGACCGTTCTTGCTGATAGTGACTGTTGCGCCTGGAGTGGTTTTACCGCTCACGGTTGTCTTGTCTTTACCAGTCTTGTTTTCAGCTTTCTGCCCGCTAACAGCTGGCTT
>CAMPNN010000053.1 GCA_946891915.1 uncultured Bifidobacteriaceae bacterium | reverse complement strand
CGCTGGTGTTGGTGCTGCTCTTCGCAAGATCCGTCACTAAGCTAAAGCACGCTAGGTGAATCGTTTCAAGCAACCGCACATAGCGAAACGCTTCTAGCGCAAAACTACTAGTGTAGAGCTTTAGCAATCACCTAACTGTTATAACTTCTGCTGGTTGGCAATATGCCAACCAGCCGGGGGCTGAGTCAAACTCAGCCCCCATTTTTTATATCCAAACTAATAAATTAATCAACCGTATAAGAATCGAGACAACGATGTCTACTAAACAAAATAACAATCACAGTAATAATGGAAAGAGAAATGCAGGAATAGCACTTGGTATTACCCCAGCCATTTTAGCATTATTCTATATTTTAGAAGATTCATTTGGATACAAATTACCTGATTGGTTTACTTTTAGTATCTTGTTAGTAGTAGCATCTGTTTCAGTAGTATTAGCTATTATAGTGATATTTAAAACATCTTCCCTTGCCAAAAATATTGCTAATTCTCTTGGCAAAGAGGAATTTCACACGGATATAAAACTATTTATATGTCCCCTAATCTTAATTTTGTTTATATCTATGATTTCATTTATATTTGTAAACTCCAAATATGAAAATATCGATAATGGAATTGTTGCGGCTTGTAAAAGCAATGCACCTGAAAAGAAAAAGAAATCTGAAAAAACAGAAAAAAAGAGTAGCAACGAAAAGAAGACAACTGCGGGGAAGTCTGTAACAAGCAATTGTAAAACCAATAAAAATGCAAGTAATGAAAGTAATGCAAGTAATGATACAAAAGATTCTGAGGATAAAGCGAAAATAAATAACGAAAAACGAATATGTATAAATCGATTCATCACTTTTGTAATGATTGCCGCTATTTTCTATATTGCTCAATTACGTAAAACAGCGATGAAGAATGAATATGATGAAACCAAAATTGATTTAGACTATATGCATGAGCGGAACAGGTATGTGAACTATAACATTAATAATCCAAATTCTGTAGTAGAAGAAAGAAAAGAATTCACGGAGAAAAAAGAAACACTAAAATATTATAATTCTATGAAAAATAATTATGAAGCAATTACAATTCTATTTGTTTTTATTAGTTTAATAATGGGATTTTGCAAACTAGGGTAGCATCATAGATTGTATTATTTGTTTTATCTAAAATCAGTCACGAGCGTGGGGTAGAATACGAAAGTTATGTGTGCTTTGTGCTGCAACAATTTTAGCTGCAACTCGCGCGCATAATTTGCAAACACACTCCTGCTGTGGAAGGGCCACAGCCGATAGTCCGAAGGAGGTGGGTGATGTCTGCACATAAGTATGAACTGATGTTCATTGCAAATCCTGAGCTGGATGAGCACGGTCTTAAAAAGTTGACCGAGCAGTATCTTGAGCTTGTCACCAAAGAGGGCGGTTCCGTTGACGGTACCGACTACTGGGGTCGCCGCAAGTTTGCCTACGAAATCGACGGCAAAACTGAAGGTAACTATGTTGTGGTGAACTACACTGCCGAGCCAGCCCTGAGCGACGAACTTGACCGTGTGTTGAACCTTAATGAGTCTGTAATCCGCACGAAGATTCTTCGCAAGGATGCCAAGTAAAAAGCGCTAAAAATAGCATAAATAGGCGCTAGTTGTAAAGCTAGTAATAAAACTAAAGCTAAAGCTAAAGCTAGCTAAGCGCTAGTTAATGCTAATTACAAAAGCAAGCGATAAATAAGCGCTAGTTATAAAGCTAGTAAGTGCTAGCTAAGCGCTAGTTAAGCGGGAAAGAAAAGGCACACTATGGCAGGTGAAACTATTATCACTGTGGTGGGTAATCTCACTGCGGATCCTGAATTAAGAACGCTGTCCAATGGTGCTGCTGTTGCAAGCTTCACCATTGCGTCCACACCTCGCACGTTTAACCGCAACACAAACCAGTTCGAGGACGGGCCTGCATTGTTTATGCGTTGCTCCGCATGGCGAGACCTTGCTGAACACTGCGCGAACAGCCTTTCCAAAGGCATGCGCGTGATTGCACAAGGCCGATTGTCGCAGCGCTCGTATCAGGCGCAAGACGGTTCGAACCGCACGGTGGTGGAACTCACCATCGACGAGATTGGGCCATCGCTTCGCTACGCTACGGCGCAAGTTACTCGCCAAAGCTCCGCAACCGGGTTCGCTGGCGGCTCTAGGGCGGCCGGTATGGGTGCTGGTGCTATGGGTGCTGGTGCTTCTGGTATGGGTGGCGCGTATCAAGGTGGCGCTATGGGTGGCGGCTACGCTGGCGGCGCAAACTACGCTGCTAATCAGGCTGCTAACCAAGCTGCAAATCAAGCTGCTAACCAGGCTGCCGCACGTGCGCAATCTGCGCAATCTGCCGCAGACCCGTGGAGTGCAGCTGCGCCAACAAACGACGGATTCTCAACCTTCGGCGCAGGCGCTGATTTCGGTGGCAACACCGACTTTGGCTCAAGCGCTGCAGACGAACCGGAGTTTTAATCGCAACCAACTAGCGTTTAGTGAATGTGCTTAGTAAACGTGCTAAGTGAATGTGCTTAGTAAACGTGCGCACTTAATTTACTAGCTGCTTTTACTGCTTAATTTATAAACAAATCATCAGTTACGCGTTATGCAAACGTGCGAAACAAGTTAAAACGTGAAACGTAAAACGTGTGAAAGCGCGTAAAACAAACCGCATAACGCATTTAAGAGAGGACATCTTATGTCACGCAAAAGGCCGCAACCACCGGTCAAGCCTTTCAAGAAGAAGCCAAATCCTCTGAAGGCTGCCAAAATTACCGAAATTGATTACAAAGACGTTGCTTTGCTGCGCAAGTTCGTTTCCGACCGCGGCAAGATTCGTTCCCGTCGTATTACCGGCGTAACCGTGCAGGAACAGCGCAAGATCGCGAAGGCTGTGAAGAACGCTCGCGAAATGGCTTTGCTCCCATACGCCACTACCGGTCGCTGATTGAGAGGTTGTAACAATGGCTGAAACTAAGGTTATTCTTACCAAGACTGTTGCCAACCTCGGTCACTCTGGTGACGTTGTTGAGGTGAAGGCTGGCTACGCACGCAACTACCTGATTCCACAGGGACTTGCTTTCGCATGGAACAAGGGCGCCGCTTCCCAGATTGAGGCAATGCGCCGCGCTCGTTTGGCCAAGGCTGTTGCCACTCGCGAAGAGGCTGTTGCTGCCAAGGCTCAGATTGAGGGCACCGTTGTGGAGCTCGCTGCTAAGGTTTCCGAGTCCGGCAAGCTCTTCGGCGGCATTTCTGCCGACAAGATTGCTGCTGCTTTGGCTCCAAAGGCCGCTGTGGAAGCTCGCGCAATCAAGGTCGCTGCTATTAAGACCACCGGCGAATTCCCAGCAACCGTAACGTTGCATCCGGAAATCACCGCGTCCTTCACCGTGAAGGTTGTGGCGGAGTAGTAGGGGCTTTTGGCTGGGTAGCTGAGCTGGCTTGGTGGCTGGCTTAACTAGTAACTGGCTGCGGCTGGTAGCTAGTAACTGAAGGCTTTAAGTGAGCTGGCTGGTAGCTAGTAACTGGCTGTTACTGAAGTAGTTAGCTTAGTAGTTAGTTAGGCTGGCTGGTAGCTTTCAATCTACTCTGCTTGGCTGTAAAGCTGGCGCTATTTAGCCCTGTACATTTTTATAAAATGCGTAAGCAAGCGGATTGCCGCTCCGGTGGTTTTCTGAGTTTCGTGGATTACTGCTCTGGTGGTTCCCGGATCTAGTGGATCTCCGTTCTGGCGGTTCACGGATCTAGTGGATTGCTGCTCCGGTGGTTCTCGGATCTCGTGGATAACTGCTCCAGTGGTTCCCGCTTGTGATGCGCGTTGATTGAACTTAAGCATTGGCTCTGCGTGGCGTTGTTGCGGTTCCCCCGCAACTCGCTCGCAGAGCTTTTTTATTGACTACAGAGGTATTTTTTTTATTCTTCTTCTATGTGTGGAACATTTGCGGTAGAATTTCCGGCGTTTGTAGTTGCGTTGGTGGTTTTTTTGGAACATTCTCGGGGGAATTTCCGGCGTTTGTAGTTGCGGTAGCTGTTTTTTGGAACATTTGCGGTAGTTTTTTCTACGGGTTTTGTAGCTGCGTTGGTGGTTTTATGGAACATTCTCGGGAAAATTTCCGGCATTTGTAGCTACACCAGCCGTTTTTTGGAACATTTGCGGTAGAATTTCCGGCGTTTGTAGCTGCGGTAGCCGCATTTAATTACAAACGCCGGAAGCAAAGCAATTATGTTAACTAATTTTAACTAACTAATAACT
>CAMPNN010000052.1 GCA_946891915.1 uncultured Bifidobacteriaceae bacterium | reverse complement strand
GTTGGCATGCGCTACTCCTTTTACTAGCAGTCCAGAAAAAGGGGTACATATCAGCGTAATTATGGAACATTTGCCGGAGTTTTACCTGGCGTTTGCGCGACGACCTGCCGAAGCGCTTAAAGCGTAGTGCGCGAAGGCAACTCGGAGCGGAAACTCGCTTAAGTTGGAAGTCCAGTGGACTTCCAACGCGAGTTTCGTAGCGAGCGCTTGTAGTGCGAGCTTTGGCTTGTTTGTTGATGCGTGTAAACAAGTGTTTATGTCCTCATACGCAAATAGATTGGAACGCATGAATTCCAATGTACTTCGTATGTCTCAGCTGTTCCTTCGTACGCTGCGCGAGGATCCTGCAGACGCGGACGTGACTTCCGCAAAACTTATGCAGCGCGCAGGCTATATTCGCAAATCTGCACCAGGCGTCTGGACTTGGCTGCCGCTCGGACTTAAGGTTTTGAACAAAGTTCAGGCAATTATTCGCGATGAAATCAACGGCATCGGCGCTCAGGAAGTTCACTTCCCAGCGCTTCTTCCGCGTGAGCCTTACGAGGCTACTAACCGTTGGGAAGAGTACGGCGACAACATCTTCCGCCTTAAGGATCGCCACCAAGCCGACTACCTTCTTGCTCCAACGCATGAAGAGGTTTTCACACTCCTTGTTAAAGATATGTATTCTTCTTACAAGGATTTGCCTGTTACTTTGTATCAGATTCAAACTAAGTATCGCGACGAGTTTCGTCCTCGCGCAGGCCTTATTCGCGGCCGCGAGTTTATTATGCAGGATGCTTATTCGTTCTCGATTGACGAAGATGGTTTGAAGTCTGCTTATGTTGAAGAGCGTGCTGCTTACGCTCGAATTTTCGACCGTTTGGGCATTAAATACGTGATTGTTCACGCTGTTTCCGGCCCAATGGGCGGCTCTGATTCCGAAGAATTCTTGGCTCCAATGCCAATTGGCGAAGATACTTTTGCGCTCGCACCTTCCGGAAAAGCTTGGAATGTTGAGGCTTTAACAACTCCAGAAATTGCGGATGTTGACTACTCGGCAACTCCTGCAGCAGAAGCTCTCGAAACTCCAGACGCTAAGACGATTGAAGCTTTGGTTAAAGTTTCTAACGACTTGCATCCTCGTAAAGATGGCCGAGAATGGCAAGCAAGCGATACTTTGAAGAACTTGATTATTGCTGTTAAGCATCCAGCTGATGCTGAAGGCGGCGAGCATGAGGAGCCATGGCGCGAAATCGTGGCTATTGGTATTCCGGGGGATCGCCAAGTAGACATGAAGCGTCTTGAAGCTCAGTTTGCTCCTGCAGAAATCGAAGAAGCAACTGAGGAAGATTTGAAGTCTCACCCTGAGTTTGTTAAGGGCTACATTGGCTTTAGCGTATTAGGTCCTCAAGCTCGCAAAGATGGTAGTGGAATTGCAAATCCTGTCCGCTACTTGATGGATGCTCACGTTGCAAAGGGAAGCGCCTGGATTACAGGAGCTGACGAAGAAGGAAAGCACGTTTATAACGCTGTTTACGGTCGCGATTTTGAAGCGGACGGCGTTGTTGAGGCGGCTCAAGTTCGCGACGGTGATATGAGCCCAGACGGTTCCGGTCCGTTGAGCTTCGAACGCGGCGTGGAAATTGGCCAAGTGTTCCAGCTTGGCTTAAAGTACTCTAAAGCTTTGGGCTTAAGCGTTCTTAACGAAAACGGCAAGGCTGTGCCAGTGTGGATGGGCTGCTACGGTATTGGCGTTAGCCGCGTGATTGCGTGCCTTGCAGAAACGCATCACGACGACGCTGGTCTCGCATGGCCAATGGCTATTGCTCCAGCTCAAGTTCACGTTGTTGCAACTGGCAAAGATCAGGTTGCTTTCGACGCTGCAGAAAAGGTTGTTGAAGAGCTTAGCAAGCAGGGCATTGAAGTAATCTTCGACGATCGTCCGAAGGTTTCTCCAGGCGTAAAGTTTAAGGATGCTGAGCTTGTTGGCGTGCCTCTGATTGCAGTTGCCGGTCGCGATACTGTGAACAACGGTACGATTGAAATCCGCGATCGCAACGGCTCAAACGTTGAAGCAGTCCCAGTTGACGAAGCTGCTGCTCGCATCGCTGAGCGTGTAAACGCTTTGCTTAAGTAACGGACTGTTTTCGTAATTTGCCGCCAGGAATACTACCATTCTTGGCGGCAAATTATTAAGTAAGCAAGAAAGTGTTTTTATTTTCTTTAGATATCGGCATCACCCCCATATTCGTCGTCTGTAGTGTGTGAGAGAGAGTCAGTTTGTTCTGTTTGCGAGTCTTGTGATTGTTCGCTATCTTTTTTGCGATCATTTTTAGCAGATTCAGAATTTCGTTTTGTAAATTGTGTAGTGCCGCGATTTAAATCGTGCCCAATGGTAGAAGCTTCCAAAATTACGCGGTTATAGTCGTTTCCGTCTTTAGTCCAACTTTCAGTACTCAAGTTGCCGTATACCACAATTGCATCGCCTTTATGCACGCTTTTAAGAACGTTTGAAGCTAAATTGCGATACGCCTTAACGGTCATCCAAGTAGTTGGACGATCATGCCATTGTTGTTCGTCGTTTCTGTAGTAGGATTGCGTACTTGCAATTCGCAGCGAACAAGCAGGATAATTTTCGTTACGTCCAAAACTTATAGGTTCTGCGCCTACATATCCGCTAATTGTCACGGTCGACTGTTGTTGTGCCATTTTCTATCCTTTCACAAATTGGACTGCAGTCATTTCAGCCCCGAAATCAGAGCCACCATTGCCCCTGAGCTTCGCAGCCGCGAGGAAATGCCGCAGTAATAACAAATATGAACTTAGCGCAACTTTTTTGCTAGAAATTTCTTCAATTGTGGTTAAAACCTATGTTTTATCCACAATGTGTAAAAAGTATTTACAAAATATGCAAAGCGTAATAGGCGAGTCTTAATCTTAGAAAATAGGCGCGAATTGGTATACTTGGCGGAAGTGGTTTTTGTTTTTGAACGCATTCGTGTGTGAAGCTTAAGTTAGCTTGTTTATCGATGATGTTAGTTCAATCAAAAATTACTAAAAGTAGTTATGAATCACGTATGGAGAGAGGACTACGTTTATGTGGCATAAGTCGCATGTATTTTCTGCAAAGAAATGTTTAGTTGCTGCAGTATCAGCTGTTGCGTGTGTTGCAATGATTGTACCTACAGTAGGTTCTGCTAATGCTTTAGTTTCTGTGTACAACAACAGTGTTTCCAATGTTAATACTGATTGGCAGATTCAGGACGAATCAGTTGCAAGTTATATTTTGGGCGCAATTCGTGACTATCGTAGGCAGAGCTATGAAAGTGGCAATGTACTTATGAATGGTATGCCTCTTGCGGACTATGTTTCCTCTAAGGGACTTACTGAAGAGCAGTATGTTGATGGTATTCGCTACGACCGTGCTAATGAGGAAGATGCTTATCGTCGTGCAGAAGAGACTGTTCAGCATGGAAAGATTGGTCATTTTGGACCTGATGGTGTAAGTCTTCCAAACTACGATGGTCGTAAGGCTTGGGGCGAAAACCTTGCTTGGGGTGATGCTCCTCAAGAGGCTATGTACGATTGGACTACTTCTGAGGCATCTGCTCTTGCTGCGTCCAACGGTAGCATAAATTCAGATAATGCTCACGTTTATCAGATTTTGAACCCAGACAATATTTCCTTCGGTTACGGTGAAGCACAAGGTACTTCTTACGGAAATGTGTCTGCATTGACTTTGTCAACTCAGGTTGGTGATACTGATTACGCACAAGGTAAGATTGCTAATACTCCTCACCTTGATTTTGCTTGGATTGTTCGCGATAACGATATTGCTGTTGGAGCAAACGCTTATTCGAATAAGCCTCTTGAGTATCGTTGGCTTTCCTACAATTTGAATACTCAGAAGTGGGATACTATTGCTGATTGGAGTGGTGGTAATTGGGCTTCTTGGGTCACTAATCCTGGTGATTATTGGCTTCATTGCGAGGCTCGTGATCCTTCCACTAAGGAAGTTGTTTTAGAGAAGACAATTGCTTTCCGTTATCAGCGTCCAAACCAGACTGTTATTAATGGAACTTATGCTGCATGGCAGGGTAATCACGTTCTTCTTGGTGCTTCTACTAATAATCCTTATGGTTCTACCAAGATTAAGATTTATGATTACAACGCTAAGAAGTGGGTTGCTGGCTTCAATGGTCCTTGGGCTTCGTGGTACCCACACCCAGGCATTTACTGGACTCATTTCGAAGCTTATGATGAGAACGGTAACTTGTCTGATGTTAAGACCTACGCTTTCGGCGTGTGAGATTAGTTTATTAATCTAGTTTATTAATCTAGTTTATTAATCTAATCATTTAACTCATTAAAAAGCCTGCTTGCATTGTTAAATGCTTGCAGGCTTTTGTTTACTTGTTTTATTT
>CAMPNN010000051.1 GCA_946891915.1 uncultured Bifidobacteriaceae bacterium | reverse complement strand
CTGAAACAGCTTCCCACAAGTTCTTATTAGGATCCAATCCTGCACGATTCTGATCAACGTAAGAAATCTTCACAGTATCTCCAACTGTAAGCTCACCTCCAGAAAGTGGTTCTAAGCCAACAATCGTTTTGAAAAGCGTAGACTTTCCAACGCCGTTTGGACCAATCACGCCAACAATACCGTTACGAGGTAAAGTAAATGACAAGTCGTCAATAAGTACTCTATCGCCGAAAGCTTTGTGAATATGCTTTGCTTCCAAAACTTGTGAACCCAAACGTGGACCTGCTGGAATCTGAATCTCAGAGAAGTCAAGCTTCTTGGAATTACGTGCCTCTTGCTCCATCTGATCGTAACGTTCCAAACGAGCCTTGTTCTTAGCTTGGCGTGCCTTCGGCGAGCTACGAACCCAATCCAACTCATTCTTCAAACGTTTAGCAAGCTTAGCATCCTTAGCGCCTTGTATTTCCATACGCTTAGCTTTTGTTTCCAAATAAGTGGTGTAGTTACCTTTGTATGGGTAAAGCTGACCGCGATCCACCTCGCAAATCCATTCTGCTACGTTATCCATAAAGTAACGATCGTGCGTAACTGCAATAACAGCACCTTTATAGTTATGCAAGAACTGTTCAAGCCACAAAATAGACTCAGCATCTAAGTGATTCGTAGGCTCATCTAAAAGCAATAAATCAGGAGCTTCAAGAAGAAGCTTACACAATGCAACTCGACGTCTTTCACCACCAGAGCATACAGATACTGGAGAATCTGGATCAGGGCATTGCAAAGCATCCATTGCCTGCTCAAGCTGGGAATCCAAATCCCAACCGTTAGCAGCATCAATATCCGTTTGCAACTTTCCCATTTCTTCCATCAAAGCATCAAAATCAGCATCCGGATTAGCCATTTCTTCGCCAATTTGATTAAAGCGCGCCACTTTTTGCGCAATCTCACCAAACGCCATTTTAATGTTTTCGCCAACTGTTTTATTTTCATCCAGCGGCGGCTCCTGTTGCAAAATTCCAACAGTGTAACCTGGAGTAATATAAGCCTCACCATTAGAAACATTCTCTAAGCCAGCCATAATTTTAAGCAGAGTAGATTTACCCATGCCATTAGGTCCAACTACACCAATTTTTGCACCTGGGAGGAAGCTTAAAGTAACATCGTCAAGAATTACGCGATCTCCATAAGACTTACGCGCTTTAATCATTTGATAAATAAACTCAGCCAAAGTAATATACCATCCTTAAAACGTTGGAATTCCAGCGTTTGCTACAGCTTTACGAAAAATATCGCTTTGAAGAAAGCGTACTAACTTCACGGTTGATTGTTCGCAAACTACTACAAAATCTACGCTAACAAACACCACAATTTACAAGTAAATTACGTGCAAATAAGTAAAATCGCAAGAAGCAGCAACAAAAGTACCGTTGGCTATTATCTCATGCGATAGATACATTAACACTCACAAATATTTAGTACATAAAAGCATTAACTATCAACAATCAACAAAATCAACAATACTTATTAAAAGCTGATTGTAATCAAAGCGATATCTATTAGCTTTTAGCAAATTATATAAACCTACGCAGTAATCGAGGCGAATCTGCGCAAGTTTTCTACAATGCGAATTATGCGCTTATCCATTACTTTGCCACTAATAATTACGCCAACAACCAGCACAATTGCGCCGTTCACTACGAACATAATGCTTGCAATCCACAAAAGATTCGGGTTAATAGCCAAAAACGCCATAGCTGCAGCAATAGATGGAATCATGCATACTGCAGCAAGAAGCATAAAACCTAATGGAGCAAAGGATCTAGCGCCAGCACTTCCTTGCGGCCTAGAAAATGGCTTTTCAATTGATGCCACAGGGTACATTGCAATGCACGAAGAAATTAAGCCTATGCCTATGGAAGCAAAAGCTACTCCGATTGGTGAAAGAATCTGGAACATAAACGCATTTACACTTTGTTGAATATTTGCTACAAAGAAGAGGAAAACGTAAAATCCTACTCCAAGAAGAACAAAATACACAACACAAATCACGGACCAAACTATTGAATGCGCTAATCGATCGTTCACGCCTTTTACGCCAATAATCGCGTGCATAGTAAAAGCTGTGCCATCGTATGCAATATTGTTTCCAACAACCATGCCAATCATCAAAGCAGCATACATAAGCCAGCCAGATACGCCTAAACCATCTGCCAAACTCTCAAAGCCTATGCCACCAGCAACACTTGCAGTTGGAACTATCAGCATAAAAAGAGGCATAAGAAGCAAAAATAGTTGGCGCATATCTCTTCTCATAACGCTAATAATTCGCGCAATAATCGCACCGACTGTGTTGTCTGGAACTGCTGCAAATAAGCCAATTCCCTTAGTTTTAACAACTGTTTTTTGTTCACTGCGCAGTAGCTTAGGTTCTAATTTTGCACAAAATACAGAGATTGCAAAGCAAGCAGCAATTGTTACAACGCAAATAAGGAAGCGAGTAGCAAGGGCAAGCCAATTTCCATTAATAGCATCGAGCGGCAAAGCCATAGCTGCACTTAATGGCGTAAAAGCAGATACAGAGCACAAACTTGAGCTGATCAAAATTTTATTTGGTGAACTACCATGCCCGTTCATTGATGCAACAAAAATCATGTACGCTATAAAAATAGCAAAGTAAAAAATGTTTCTTGAATGCTTGTTTATTAAAATAGTGTCTAAAAGTTCAATAAGCATTTTGCTTAAAGACACGATTGTTGCAACGTAAAGCGGAGCTGCGATTACGCTTACTAAAACTGGCACAATTCCAAAGCTTCGGTACGCTAAAGACCACAAAACAAGCGCGATTGTGCTGCTTATAGAAAGCGCTCCAAAAAGAGAGCCAAGAAGCATACCAGCTTGCTGCTTTACGTAAGGAATACCGTAAAGCGCAAAACTACGCGACTTTAGTGTTGTGTCACTTCCAAACATAAACAAGTTTACGAACAGCGTAAAAATTGACACAATAGACGCAACCATTATTGGAAGAGCTTGGAATTCCTGCCAATTTTTAGTATCTGGAAGCATCCCTGGATCAAGATACTTTCCTGCTTCCCAGCCTGCAAAGCCAAGAGCGCATATAAGCGCAAGTCCAAAAACAATTGCTATACCAAAGCCGATTTTTTGCCAAATCGACTTTCTCATAACAGAAAAAGTAAGCGCCCAGCGAAGGCGAACCATTGTAAAAATCATAGACATGATTACTTACCGCCTTTCGCTCACGCGTTGTAATTACTTGCGATTGGTGTTGCGCTATTGCCGCCGTTAAGCCAGTCGATGCGCGCAGCAGCGTGACGTCCGCCAACAAGCTCCATAAAGCGATCTTCAAGATTCTTGCCTTGAGCCACCTCTTCAAGAGTTCCAGCAGCTGCAACATGACCTTCGTTAATAATTGCCACGTGCGAGCACATTTTTTCGACTAATTCCATAACGTGCGAAGAAATAATCACCGTTCCGCCAGTAGAAACATATTCGGCGAGAATATCCTTCAAATTTGCGCTAGAAACAGGGTCCACTGCCTCAAAAGGCTCATCGAGCACAAGCACGCGAGGGCTGTGGATCATAGCTGTTGCAAGGCAAATCTTCTTAGTCATACCAGTTGAATAGTCCGAAACCATAGTGTTTGCAGCTTCTGTTAAGTCGAAAGCAGAAAGCAAGTCGTTTGCACGCTTTACGGATTCCGCGCGACTCATCTCGCGAAGCATGCCAGCGTAAGTTAAAAGCTGAAGACCGGTAATCGTCTTAAAAATCTCATCTGCTTGAGGCATTAAACCGATTGCGCGCTTAGCGCTATTTACGTCACTCCAAACATCGTTGCCAAAAATCGAAGCCGAGCCAGCATCTGGCATAAGCAAGCCCGTAAGCATCTTAATCGTAGTGGTTTTGCCAGCACCATTAGGACCAACTAAGCCGTAGAAAGACCCTGCTGGAATGCTCAACGAAAGATTATCTACAGCAACTTTCTTGCCAAAAGTCTTAACAAATCCGCGAATAGAAACCGCTGGAACTTCTGCACTATTATCACTCAAATCACTCGAATAAGTGTTTGCACCAAAAACTGGAACACTGCCAGACATATTTGCAGATGGAACAGAATCTACCATAGAAACCTCGCAATATACATATAAACGCACGCATTGCGCCACATTATTGCACAATCGCACGTTTACACCAAGGCTTCCATTATCTCATATCTTGCGTATAAACACACTACGAATTCGTTAGATTCGTCTCGTGCTTGAGACATTTGTAACGCTTTTGGCTGATTTTAGTTATATTTGTCTCACTAGTGAGACATTTGTAACGCTTTTTATCCTAAACTCGTTATATTTGCATCATTGATGAGACAAATCTAACGAATCTGAGACAAAACGAAAAGGCAGGTCATCGTTAGCGCAGTCTAAGCGCGCTATTCCTCGCGACTATTAGTAGCCGCTCGGCTGATTTGGCATGTAAAGTCCACTGGACTTTACATGCCAAATCACGCTTTGAAGGAGCTTGAAATGCGTTATGCAATTTCAAGCTCAGTCAAAGCGCTTCTCGCGCTACGCTCTAAGCGCTCCGGCAGAT
>CAMPNN010000050.1 GCA_946891915.1 uncultured Bifidobacteriaceae bacterium | reverse complement strand
AAATCAAAAATAAATAAATCAAAAATAAATAAATCAAAAATAAATAAATCAAAAAATAAGTAAGACAAAAACGCAACGGTACAACACATACAAGGGTAGGGGAAACCACATGAGTGATGGCATGTTTATTCCAACGCGAAAAGCCAATGGAAACGCCATAATTACGTTACGTGAAGACGCTTTTGACTCTTCCGGCTCAAGTTCTGCAGACGAAAGCGACAGCGCAAAATATTCGCGTCTTTGGGGGCGCAGAGCTGTAGAAGTGCTTAATAACGAAAAGCTTGACGAAGGAGTGTACCGTTTAACTTTGCGAGATTCTGAGATTGCAAAGAAAGCTACTCCTGCGCAATTCGTGAATTTGTATTCTCCTGACCCAACTGCTATGCTTCCGCGTCCTTTTGGAGTGGCAAGCGTAGAAGGGGATACTTTTACGCTTATTTTTGCTGTGATTGGAAAAGGCACAGCAGAATTTGCGGAGCTTAAGCCGGGAAGCACGGTTGACGCTTTAGGGCCTTTGGGTTTGGGCTTTAATATTGATGCGCCTGCGCATTACGTGCTTGTAAGCGGCGGATTGGGTGTGCCGCCTATTATGTGCGCGGCTCAAGTTTTGGGAAAGCGCAAGGATTCTAGCGTAACAGCAGTGCTCGGCTACCGTAGTAAGCGTTTTGCAGATGACTTAATGAAGGAATATATTTCAGACGTGCACAGTATTACGAATGCTGAAGGTACTGTTATTACGCTTCTTGACGAGCTTGAAAAAGTTAAGCATTTTGATTTTGGCGACGATTTGCCAACTGTTATTTTGTCTTGCGGACCATTGCCAATGATGAAAGCTGTGGCTCACTGGGCGCATGAGCGCGGTGTGCAATGCCATTTAAGTTTAGAAGCGCGCATGGGATGCGGCTATGGGACTTGCGTTGCTTGCGTGGTTGATACTTTGGAAGGCAGACTGAAAGTTTGTAATGACGGTCCAGTTTTTGATGCGAATCGTTTGGGTTGGGAGTAAAAAATATGAGTGCTGTAAATAATGCTGTAAATAATTCTGTAAATAACGCAAATTCCGCAACAAATTCCGCAACAAATTCCGCTGAAACTTTCGGTTTCGATACAAGCCACGTGTGGAAGCACCCAACTCAAGTTGCAGGCGTTAAGTGGAAGAACATGGTCGGAACCGCTTCTGGAACCTTCCAGCTCGCAGCATGCAGGCGCTTTTACGACGTAAGTCAGCTCGGCGCAATCTGCACAAAAGGCGTTTCCCCAGTTCCTTGGGAAGGAAATCCTTCTCCGCGCACTGCAGAATCTCCTTCCGGAATGGTAAACGCAGTCGGCTTGCAAAATCCGGGAGTTGACCATTATCTTATTGACGAGCTGCCGAAATTAAAATCCATGGGAGCGCTTGTAATCACAAATGTTGCGGGCCATAGCGACGACGATTATGCGCAAGTTGTGGAAAAGCTTGCTGATTCTGCGGCCGACATGCTTGAAATTAACGTAAGCTGCCCGAACGTTACTCACGGCGGAATGAGCGTTGGCACAGATCCTGTGGCATTGCACCGCCTAATTAAGCGACTTCGCGCAATGACTAATAAGCCGATGATTGTAAAAATGACGCCAAATGTGACGGATATTGTGTCGATTTGCAAAGCTGCTGTTGATGCTGGAGCAGACGCTTTAAGCATGATTAACACGCTGGTTGGTTTGCGAATTGATATTCGAACCGGCGAGCCGATTATTGCAAACCGCACGGGCGGCGTTTCCGGCCCTGCTATTTTCCCGATTGGACTTGGATTCGTGTGGCGAGTGCGTCAAGCTATGCCAGATATTCCAATTATTGGCATTGGTGGCATTGATTCTGGCGAAAAAGCTTTGGAATACTTGTATGCTGGAGCGAATGCTGTAGAAGTTGGTGCGGCGGCACTGGTGGACCCTACTGCTCCGATTCGAATTGCGCGCGAGCTTGACGATTTGCTTGATTCTAGGCCGAAGCTTGCGTCTTTGCTTGCTGAAGGCAAAACTTGGCGCTGAAAGCAAAACTTGACGCTGAAGTGCGAATAAATCTGCGAATAAATCGCAAGTAAAGTAGCGAATAAATCGCAAATAAAATCGCAAATAAAATCGCAAATAAAATCGCAAATAAAATCTTAAAATATAAATAAAATAAAATACTCAAAAGAAAGAGAGAAGAAAATGGCAGAATTAGACGAGCGTTTTACAAAGTTTTTGCTTGATTCAGGCGCGCTTAAATTTGGCGACTTTACGCTGAAATCTGGTCGCAAATCGCCTTATTTTATTAACGCGGGCGCTTTTGACGACGGCATGAAAATCGCAAATCTAGGTGCATACTACGCTCAGCGCGTAATTGCAGGAATCGAAGACGGCAAACTTCCGAAAGATATCGATACTGTTTTCGGCCCTGCTTATAAGGGCATTCCGCTGGCTGTTTCTACGGCAATGGCTTTAACGAATAATCACAATATGCCAGTCGGCTTTACTTTCGACCGCAAAGAGCGCAAAGATCACGGCGACGGCGGAATTATGGTTGGAAAGCCGCTAAAAGACGGCATGAAAGTGCTGCTTGTTGACGACGTTATGACTGCCGGAACTGCAGTGCGCGAAACTCTGCCGAAGCTTAAAGCGGAAGCAAATGTGGAAGTTGTTGGCTTGATTTTGGCAGTAGATAGAATGGAGCGCACAAAAGACAGCGAGCTTTCAGCAGTAAAAGCAGTCGAGCAGGAGTTTGGATTCCCAGTTTTGCCAATTGCAAACGTGCGCGAAATTTTCGCAGCAGCTGAGCGTATTAAAGGCGACGACGGCAAGCCAGTTATGGATGAGGAATTAGCTGCGCGCGCTGCAAACTACTTGCGTGAATACGGCGCGTAAGTGCAGTGTGCTTAAGCAGAATAATATAAGTTGATAATATAAGTTGACGCTTTGTGGCATAATAAGCAAGGTTTATTTCTTAAGCTGCGAAAATTGCAGCTTTATTAGCGAAAGAAACGGGTAACTCGTGGCACAGACTACCAATGATATTAAGAATGGTTCGGTTTTGAACCTTGATGGTCAGCTTTGGACCGTCGTTAAATTCCAGCACGTTAAGCCAGGCAAGGGTCCTGCTTTTGTGCGCACCACCATCAAGAACGTGCTCTCAGGCAAGATTGTCGACAAGACTTTTAACGCCGGCATGAAGATGGAGTTCGAGACCGTTGATAATCGTACTTTGCAATACTCCTACGAAGATGGTGACAACTTCGTCTTTATGGATATGACCACCTACGATCAGGTTTATATTCCTAAGGTTTTGGTTGGCGAACAGAGCAAGTATTTGCTTGAAGGCACCGACTGCATCGTAAGCTTCCATGACGGCACTCCTTTGAGCGTTGAGCTTCCAGCTTCCGTAATTTTGACTATTACGCACACTGAGCCAGGCTTGCAGGGCAACCGTTCTAACGCTGGAACTAAGCCTGCAACCGTGGAAACCGGCGCTGAAATCCAGGTTCCACTCTTCGTGGGTGAAGGCGAAAAGGTGAAGGTCGACACTCGTGACGGCTCTTACCTCGGTCGTGAAAACTAGATAAAAACTAGGTAATTAATTATCTAATTAAATTAATTATCTAATTAAATTATCTTTTTATTTCTAAATAATTTTTATAGTGTGACCCGGTGGCGATTATTCGTTACTGGGTCGCGCGATTTTATGCTAAATTTATTGTAATTTTTAATACTTTGTGCAGAAGGGCGTTATTATGGCACGTTCCACCGCTCGTAAAAGGGCTTTGAATACGCTGTATGAGGCGGATGAAAAGAATCAGAATATTCTTTCTTTGCTAGAGGAGCGCGTTAAAGAGCCTGGTGCTCAAACGCCGCTTCCAGAATACGCTATTGAGATTGTGCGAGGCGTTGGTGAGCGACGCAACAGAATTGACAAGACTTTGAACCGTTATTCAACCGGCTGGAAAGTTGGAAGAATGGCTGTTATTGACCGCAATATTTTGCGAATTGCAGTTTGGGAAATGCTGCTTAACGAGGAAATTCCAGACAAGGTTGCGATTGATGAGGCGATTGCGCTCGCAAAAATGTATAGCGATGATGAAGCTATTGCGTTTATTCATGGGCTTCTTAGCGCGATTATGGCAGATAAAGACGCTTGCTTGGCAAAGTTTAATGGCGAATCTCAAGACTCTGGCGACGCGGCTGAGGAACCTACTACTGAACCTACTGCTGACACTCAAGAATAACTATCGCCGGCGCGTCGCCCGTCCGCCAACCTGAGTAAACTTGCCACGAATATCCTAAAGCCATAAGGGGGTTAAGGTGGATTATAACGACACCTTTGCCGGATTCGGCAGTGATGATGCAGTATTGGTGTTGGAGGATGGTCAGGTTTACGTTGGTAAGCCTTTTGGTGCGCAAGGTTCTACGCGCGCTGAGATTGTGTTCTCCACGGGCATGACTGGTTATCAAGAAACATTAACTGATCCAAGTTATGATCAACAAATCGTAGTTCAAACATTCCCACACATAGGTAATACGGGAATGAATCACGAAGATCCTGAATCTAATCGCATTTGGGTTGCAGGTTACGTTGTTAAGGAGCCAAGCCCAGTAGTTAGCAATTGGCGTGCTGAAGGTTCTTTGGAAGACGATTTACAAAAGCAAGGTATCGTTGGCATTAGTGGTATTGATACTCGAAAGCTGGTACGTCATTTACGCTCGGTAGGCGTTATGCGTGCCGGCATTTTTTCTAATAAGGCCC
>CAMPNN010000049.1 GCA_946891915.1 uncultured Bifidobacteriaceae bacterium | reverse complement strand
CACGACGTGCCTTGTGCAAACCAGCCTTCTTGCGTTCCACAACGCGAGCGTCGCGGGTCAAGAAGCCAGCCTTCTTCAAAGCAATACGGTTTGCATCACGATCGATAGCGTTCAAAGCACGAGCCACGCCCAAACGAATAGCACCAGCCTGGCCGGTAGTGCCGCCGCCGTCCACGAGAACAACAACGTCAAACTTGCCTTCAAGCTTGAGCAACACGATTGGTGAATTCACTTCGCGCTGCAACAGGCGGGATGGGAAGTACTCTTCCAAAGTGCGACCATTGATGGTCCACTTGCCGGAGCCTGGAACCAAGCGCACGCGAGCAACAGCTTCCTTACGACGACCAGTGCCGTAGCCTGGCTCAATAGCGGAAGTACCAGTGCCAGCACCAGCGTTAGTTTCAGTGGTGTAGCTAGTCAGTTCTTCTTCGTTTTCAAGAACCGCGGAGTTGTTATTTTCTGCCATATCTATTCTCCTTGATCTCACTTAGCCTGCTGAGAGACCTGAGCGATCTCGAAGACCTGTGGCTTCTGCGAAGTGTGCGGATGCTCAGCGCCAGTGAATACACGAAGGCGGTCAAGCTGCACCTTAGCAAGACGATTCTTTGGAAGCATACCCTTGACGGCAGCCATGATAATGCGCTTTGGATTCTTCTCCAAAAGCTCTGCATAGCTATCACGACGAAGGCCACCTGGACGACCAGAGTGGGAATACAGTTCCTTGCTCAACTTGTTGCCAGTCAAAGCAATCTTTTCAGCGTTAATGATAATAACGTGATTGCCAGAATCAGCATGAGGAGCAAACGTTGGCTTATTCTTACCACGCAGCAAGATTGCTACCTGAGAGGCCAAACGACCAAGTACCACATCAGTGGCATCGATAATGTACCAGTCATGAGTTAAATCTGCTGGTTTCGGTGTGAAAGTCTTCACAATCGTACCTTTTCTCTATTGTGTTTCGAGCATTGCATTTTCTTGGTTTATAGAAAACACGTTACTCATAATCCGTGGGCTCCCTGAAAGTCCTCGATGGCGAGTGGGAAAAGCGCTTTGAAGGACCCCTTAGGGAAACACAACAATCTGCAAGTATATCGCCAAGTGGCGACTACTTGCAAACGTCTATTGTTATATATGCCTGAGACGAATTTTGCTACTTTTTGAAAGATAAAACCGGAAATTTATACGAGATTTACTTTTATAATTTATTTCTAGTAATTTATTCCGATTAACTTACTTTTAGCAACTTACTTTTAGCAACTTACTTTTAGTAGCAAAACAAGTCGTTAGGCATTCATAATCGCAGCCAGCGATTGAACGCGAGGCAAATCAAACATATTATCCAACGAAACAGCATTGCCATCGGCATCAGCCAACGGAATACGCCAGTTTGGATACTCATCGTTAGTACCAGGCTGATTTTGCGCACGATACTCGCCAACAGCATCCACCAAAGAAGCAGCTAACAAGCGAGAAGGAGCAACCTTCAAAGCGCGGTACAAAGCTTCAACAATTTCCTGAGTATGAGACTCTTCATCCTCAAGCAACCGCGCATCTAAGTATCCACCCTTAACCAGCATGCGCATCATGGCGCGATGCTCAGATTCCGCTCCTGCACGGAATTCTTCCACAGATCCTGTAAGCAAGTGCAAACGCTCGCGAATATTCACATGCTCGTAGCGCAAATAGCCGGCAGCAGGCGGCAAATCGTGCGTATTCACAGAAGCAAGCGTCATTTCACGCCACTTATCTGGAGTGCGGAATTCACCATCTTGCACCTCAAACCATTCAACCGTGCAACCAAGCACAGCCTTCTTGCGCAACACATCCAAAGCATTTGCCGGTAGAACACCCAAATCTTCGCCAACAACTACACCATGAGCACGAGTGGCCTCAATAGCCAAAATTCCGAGCATAATATCAGCATCGTAGTAAACGTAAGCGCCACCACTTGGAGCTGCACCTTCCGGAATCCACCACAAACGGAAAAGTCCAAGAATGTGATCAATTCGCACTGCACCGGCAGAAGCAAACATGCCGTGAACCATGTCTCGGTATGTGCGGAAACCTGTGCGCTCAAGCTCAAACGGATGCAGTGGAGGCTGCGACCAATCCTGACCCTGCTGATTGAAGTAATCAGGAGGCGCACCAACAGTTGCTCCGTTGGCAAAACGCTCAGGATTCCACCAAACTTCAGAACCGGCAGGATGCACACCAACAGCCATATCGGACATAATTCCAATCTTCATGCCAGCTTCACGTGCAGCAACCTGAGCATCATGCAACTGAGTGAATGCAACCCACTCAAGCCAGCGATAAAACTCAAGCGTATCCGGGAAACGCTCTGCCAGCTCGCGCACCTGATCCGAATCTTTAGTAAGCGTACGCTCCCAGCAATCGTCACCCTTTGGCGCACCCCACTTGTCGTAGCACAAGCACCAAGTTGCGTATGATTCAAGGCGATCGCCCATTTCTTGCTTAAACGTTTCGAATACGCGAGCGCGATCTTGCGTCATACCAGCCTTGAAGATTATCCACAATGCGTGCATTTTTACTTGCCACATTGAGTCGCGGTCGATTATTTGCGCATCGTTGTTAAGTGGCTCAACCTGGTCGTGAAGATCGTCAACTTCTTTACGAGTTTTTTCGTCCAAAGTAGCATATTCAGGGATGCTTTCTGGACGAATATAAGTAACATTTACCATTCCGCGCGCAACAGGCAAGTATGGCGACGGAGTTAGAGGCGTTACTGGCTCGCCTGCGTGCATTGGGTTAATTAATACAAAGTCGGCGCCGGTTTTTTGCTTAGCTTGCGTGAGCAAGGTTGCTAAATCAGCAAAATCACCAACGCCCCAAGACTTTGATGAGCGAATCGAATAAAGCTGAGCCATCCAACCCCAAAGCTGCTCGCCGTTTGCTTCTAAGGAATTCAACGTATCAATGCTTTCTGGAGCACTAATAAGCGTAGCCTCTTCGGAGCGCTCGCCCACTGTTACGCGCAAAGTGTGATACCCCATTGGAACGTCTTCAGGAATTTTAATCAAAGCGGTTGTCACAAATTTGTCGTTTAGCGGATACGCAATATCGTGTTCGTTCGGAACAATATCTAATTCACCCTTGTATTGCTCGCCGTTTTCCAAAGTCAACGTTGCAGTTGGATATTCAAGAATTCCAGTATTTACAGTTACTTCATCGCATGTGCCAACAGTGTGCAAAACAGTTGGTGCAATAATGCGGCCATGGCGATACTCTAAAATATTTTGTGTTGACTTTTCGATTGCTTCATCGTTAGAAGCATCTACACCCAGTGCACCTAAAACCGACACCAACACGTTATCTTGAATTTCATGTTCTTTGTTATCGGAACCAGTAAAACGCACGCCAACGCCCATTAATTCAGCGAGACGATGCAGTGGCGTCATTTCTGTCACTTCTTCTGTTGTATTGTTCATATTTTCCATCGTATTCTATTATCAAGTCATATCGAAGCATTGTGAAATTTCACAAAATACGCTAAAAATCCGCAATCACTCTCGACACAAGCAATAAGCTTAAAGTTTTACTTCAAACGCATCGCTGACATATGCTTACATAACTATCAAAAGTTAATATACATGTAACTATTCGCGTGAGCAACGGCTGCGCGCCGCCAATGCAACATCTTCCGATTTATCGTTGCACAATTCTTCCAAAACATTTTGCGGCACACCGGGATTTAATGCCACAGCGCGACGCACCATTGTAGCCAACACTTCTGGCGCATTTTCCTCCGCGTTTACACCCAAAGATGCCAAATATTGCAATGTTTCTGCACCAACACCATCGCACTGCGCACCTTCCAAACGCATTTTCCACGACGCTTTTGGGTTGCACAATGCCGCATCACGCACAGCAGAGCATGAGTCTTTTGTAAGCCTTCCAACTAGCCAATTTTTAGCATCCTTATTTTTTGCTACAGCCAATCGCACGTTATCTGCAGAATCTTCAGAAAGTTTCACCAATATATTTGGAAACGGCATTGAAGTAGCTAAATAAATACGATCTTCTTCCGGAGTGTGTGCGTTACCAGCCACGGCTTCCAGCAAAGAAGTTGCTCTGGAAAATGCTGCTTGATCAGCGCGATCCGGCAATTTTCGCCTAGCAAATTCGTGTAGTTCTGCTGAATCTTCGCTATGACGCAAATGTTCATACACCGCTGTTAAAGGCTCATATGACGAATCATTATTATCCTGTGTTGTTTCATTATCATCACTCATGAAATCACCTTTAATGCTTAGTGCTGATTAGCTTATTACTTAGAGTACCATCCGCTTTGGGCACTATAGTTCCGGAAAAAGAGTTTTGTACAATTCGTAAAAATTCTTCCGATTTTGAAGTTGGTATTGCGGCAGTAACGCAAATTTGCGCTCCGTAAGATTCGTTGTCAATTATTCCTTCCACTTTATTTACAATATGTTGCAACATTCGTAATTGCGCATATTGCAATGTGCAGATGAATTTAGTGCAAGAAATAATATCCGCTATTTTTGCCGATTCCAATGCCATACTTGCAGCACGAGAATAAGCGCGAGTCAAACCGCCTGAACCTAGCAAAATCCCACCAAAATAGCGCGTCACAGTTATTACGCAATCAGTTAAATTTGCAGCTCTTAAAACATCTAGTATAGGCTTCCCGGCAGTTCCAGACGGTTCCCCATCGTCACTCATGCGCTCACATAACCGCGCAACTGACGCTCCGCAAACTGCAGCATATGCCACATGACGCGCTTTTGGATGCTGTAAACGTATAGATTGCACAAAAGAAACAGCATCGTCAAGCGTTGTCACATTACAAATATCACCAATAAATTCAGACTTTTTCTCAACGAACGAGCTATGTGCAGGTGCGCATGACTTATCAAGCACAGTGCGCAAGGTATTATGCGTGTCAGGCACGTGATATTAAGCCTTCTCGTAACGCAATAAACGATTGATAATATTGCAAACATCGTTTACTGCTGCATCTACATCGTCACCAGTTGTAGCTTGTGCAACACCATGTATTTTTTTATTAACGTGCTCACTAGCTACCAGTACAGCTAAAGAGTGCAATGCTGCAGTTACAGCAGAAAGTTGCATAAGGACATCATCACATTCAGCATCTTTCTCAATCATAGTATTGATAGCAGTGAGCTGACCTTGAATTCTGTGGATTCTCACTAACAATTTTTTCTTATCAATATCATAATCTTGCATTGTTGCTCCGTTTTGCAAATATCCTAACCTTTACAAGGTTATAACATCATATTCAACTTAATACAAGCCGCAATTTTAT
>CAMPNN010000048.1 GCA_946891915.1 uncultured Bifidobacteriaceae bacterium | reverse complement strand
ACTGGGAGCTTTTACTTTAATTTGTTCTTTTAAGAAACCTTAAATACGGATATTTGCAACCAGAATCTTTACGAATCAGAATCTTTTCCAGAATCCAGCAATACATGAGCATCCTACAAACTAAAACAGAATGCAAACTAAAACAGAACACAGAAAATCGGAATGCAGAAATCGGAATGCAGAAAAGCTAAACGCGTGCAGACAAAAACGCAATAAAAACGAGATAAAAAAAACGCAATAAAAAAGCGTACACAATACCTAAATCAAATATTGTGTACGCTTTTGTAATCAACAATAAAACTTATTTAGTAGCAGCCACATGTTCTTTTATTCCAGCTAAATCAACTTCTTCAAGCGGAATAACCTTAGTATGATTCTTAATCTTGTAGCCAACATACAAAATCAAGAACAGTGGCACAGACATGTACGTAATGCCGATAGCCTGCCAATTAAGAGTTGCAAACGAATGCAAATCCTGACCAACAATAACCAGAATGCACAAAAGGAATGCAACAATCGGTCCGAACGGATACCACTTTGCACGGTAAACTAAATCGTCCAAAGAATGCCCTTGAGCCACGTACGCCTTACGGAAGCGGTAGTGAGCAGCAGCAATACCAGCCCAAGCAATAAAGCCTGTTAAACCACTTGCAGCAACCAGGAACATGTATATTTGCGAACCAAAAATACTCATAAAGAACGTGAACAAAGCAACTACAAACGTGGCAATCAAAGCTGGAACTGGAATACCACGGAAGCTCACCCTGCCAAACACCTTTGGAGCATTACCATCTTTTGCGAGCGCATAAAGCATTCGAGTGGAAGCATACATGCCGGAATTGGCTGCAGAAATAACAGAAGTCAAAATCACAGCATTCATAACTGCTGCAGCGGCTGCAAGACCTGCACGCTGGAACACGAGCGTGAATGGGCTAATAGCAATATCACTTGCTTCAGATCCAAGAAGATTTGGGCTAGTGTAAGGAATAATGCATGCAATAACGAAAATTGCGAGGATGTAGAAGAGAAGAATACGCCAGAACACTTGCTTTACAGCCTTTGGAATGCTCTTCTCAGGAGTTGCAGATTCACCTGCCGTAATGCCAATAAGCTCAGTTCCTTGGAACGAGAAGCCTGCAATAGCAAACGCACACAGAACTGCAGGAATGCCTCCAGCAAATGGAGCATCCTTATGAGTGAAGTTTTGCAAGAACGTAGCTTTACCGCCAATAATGCCAACAATCGTAAGCGAACCAATAACGAGGAATACAATTACTGCAAGCACTTTCACAATGGAAAGCCAGTATTCTGTTTCACCAAAGCACTTAACTGTAAGAACGTTAATAAGCAAAATAAGCATCAAAACCGATAGCGAGAAAATCCATATTGGAATCTTCGGGAACCAGTATTGCAACACAATTGCTGCAGTACTAACGTCCACTGCTACCGTAATTGCCCAGTTAAACCAATAATTCCATCCCATTGCAAAGCCGAGCGCAGGATCAATAAAACGTCCGGAATACGAAGCAAACGAGCCACTAATAGGCATAAAAGTAGCCATTTCGCCAAGAGATGTCATAAGGAAGTACACCATGATGCCGATTGCGCCATAGGCAAGCAAAGCGCCGCCAGGGCCAGCCATGTGAATTGTGGCACCACTTGCAACGAATAAGCCGGTGCCAATACTGCCGCCCAAAGCGATCATGGAAATATGTCGTGTTTTTAGACCACGATGAACATCGTTATTCTGCTCAGAAGTTTGTGAAGCAGAAGATGATAAATTATCACTCATTTTTTCCTCCTTTTGTGTCGTATCAGAGGCAAAAACAAGCATCACAATGCGTGTCGATAGCTCTCCGCAGCGAATGCCAAATCGCTGCGACAGTCCTTGGCATATTAAACCAAGTCCCAGCTCACTGCCTTCGGGAATCAGCAGTAAACTTCGGCGCTCTCCCCTTTTGCAAGCATTCAACGCTTTCCCTAGCTCATGCTCGCTACTCTTGTTGAGCGCGACCTCTGGTCGATGGTGTTTATTTTTAGTACGACTTAGCGACAAACGCAAAACAATGCGGCGTGGCGCGAAAGTGAATAAAAAAAATCTCGGCAAGTTACTTAACTTGCCGAGATAAAATGTGGAGCTAGGGGGATTCGAACCCCCGACCCCCTCCATGCCATGGAGATGCGCTACCAGCTGCGCCATAGCCCCGTTTTTAATTATGCCGTTCAAACGAACCTTTGATAGAATACAACAAATCTACTCTTTATCCAAATGCGGCGTGTCGAATCACAGTTTAATTGCCTGCAGATTCCGAAGAACTGCCACCGGATGTAGAAGTCGACCCACTAGACGATTCAGACTCACCCGAAGTAGACCCACCTGAAGTAGACCCAGTGCCCGAACCAGAATCTACAGAAGTAGAGCCATTACCTTTAATACCGCCAGCAGCGCCAGAGCCAGAAGTGTCACCATTTACAGCGCCACCACCTGAATTATTTACTGAATTTGAGCCTGCACCGTTACTAGTTGTATCTTTCCCAGATTCCTTGTTATTATGCTCTTGCGAAGAGGCATCGCCATCTTCGCCATTATGCATATTCTTGTTCTTATCATCGTCTTCATTACTTGAATTTTGATCGCTCGAATTATCGTTGGAAGGATTTTTATTCTCGTAATTGTTATCCGTATTAGTACGCTGTTTTTTAGGAGTCTGTTGCTGCTGAACAGGCTCAGGCTGATTAATATTGTCAGTGCCTTTTCCTTGCGTAAACAAAAGCACCACTCCTGCCGTAACAATAACGCCTAAAAGCGCGCTCATAATAGCAATAAGAATAGTTACTTTATGATTATTTCCTCTGCTATACGCTCCTTCGTTATGCGAATTAGCATACGTTGAGCGCACAGCTTTAGATAACGGAATTGGCTCAGGAACCGAATTCTCCGATAACGCCATATCTTCTTCACGCTGTTCGCGCAATGCAGAAAGCTCTAAAATACGCGTATTTTCTACTTCTGGATTGCGCGCTTTAGAACTAACCGTGCGCCCGGAATTTGCGTCACTATTCTGCTGAGAATATGCCATATTAGCGTCATCTCCCACGACTTTATAACCAGCTTTTCTTAACTCAGTCTTACTTACAGGATAAATATTAAGAGTTTCAGCATCATCATTAGAAAGCTTAGAAGGATTATTCGGCTTTACTTCCGATAATTTTTTCGACGAAGCGTGAATAACATTTTGGTACAGTTGGGAAGCTACAGCCGACACAATCGAACCAATAGCAACGCCAATCACGGAACCAGCAATACCAATTTTAGAAGCAAGCAAAAAGGATGTCACAGCAGCAAGCGAACCAGCTAACACTTGCGTAAACGATATACCTTTAAAGAAATTCTTCACGTATGTACCTTAGCTAATATGTCAATTGCACGCCAAAGATATAGGCAAAAATGCACAACACTATTACAAACATCATTACTACAATGATGGTATCACTCCACGCAAGAATTGCACAGCATTTTCTTATCTTCGTAATGCTCGCCCAAGCCTGCAATAACAATAGCTGCGAATATTAACGCGAACCCAATAAAAGCCATTCCCGACACGTGCTCATGGCATAAAACAGTAGAAAACAGCAGAGTAAACAAGCTTTCAGTGCACATAATTACGGAAGCATTGGCAGTAGAAAGATTAACCAAACTGTAGTTTTGCAGAATTTGCGCAACTACTGTTACTACTACTGTTAGGTAGAACATATTGGCAAAAATAGACAAATGATCCGCACCGTTAAAGTTAGGTAGAGGTTCGCACACAATCGCACCAACTATAAAAAGCACGCCTGAAACAACAAACTGCCCAAAAGTTAAAGTTACAGGATTATATTTACGAGAATAATACGCAAGGAACGTAAGATTAAACGCAAAAACTGCAGCGCATACCAGCGTAAGAATATCACCATAAGATAGCGTTAGCACAAGCATCCCTGGTTTTAGAGCCACAAATCCAACGCCTGCAACGCATGCCACAGCTGCAAGCAATCCCAAAAAAGTCGGTTTTTTCTTAACAATTAGCCAAGCAGAAAATGGCGTAATAACGCAGTATGCTGCAGTAAGAAACGCGCTACGACCAGGATCAATAAAACGCAAGCCTTCAGTTTGCAAAACTAAAGTCGCGTAATATGTAACGCCAGTTAGAAGCGAAGGGATAATCAATTTTTTAGTAAAAGTTTTACGAAGAGTGCCGAAAAAAATAACAGCCATAATTGCGCAAGCACCAACCATGCGAACGCCCATAAGCCATTGAACAGGGAAAACTTCAAGAGCATATTTTGAAGAAACGTAACTGCCACCCCAAATAGCAGCACAAGCCAATAACATAAGCTGAGCGGTACGAACGCCTTTGCCTTTAGGCATGCCAGAGCGATCAACTAGCGTTTTAGATGTTTTATCATCAGCTTCCATAATGCCTCCCCCTTCAACTATAAAAGTTTTTCCTTAAAAATTTTCTTTTATTTAGTGAATTTAGTTTATAAACTACACAGAATAGCCATAAAATCGGGAAAAGTACAACTTTCTGGCGTTCCTCCGGAAAATTTCCGATATACACTTCATAAAACCGGCGTACTTGAATATTTCGCTTTATATATTTCACTTAAGTAACTTTTAGAAAATTCGGTGATTTATATCACAACTTCGTATTTTTTTGCAATACGCACTCGTATACGATTCTAAATCAGCGTAAGGTAGCAGTGTAGGCTTATAAATTGCGCACGAAGAAAGTGCGCAATGATTTTTGAGAAAGGAATATTATGGCAACACTTACTGCAGACATGAAGGAATTTATTGCGAATAATTTGGCTTGGATTGCAACGATTAGCAAAGATGGCGAGCTTGATTTAGGCCCGAAGATGTCTATGTTCGTGCTCGACGATAACCACTTGGCATACCACGAGCGCACTGCAGGTCAGCATTTTAAGAATTTGCAAGACGGCAGCCAGTTGGTAGTTGCTTTTGCTAATTTGGCAGAAAAGAAGGGCTATCGCTTCCGTGGAACCGTAACTCTTCACACTGACGACGCGATTTACGAGGAGCAAGTGCGCGTGGCCGAAGAAAAAGGCACAAAGAAGCCAGCTGCAGTTCCAGTTATGGAAATCACTGAGATTCAGGACTTGACTTCTGGAGCTACTGCCGGCAAAACAATCGCAAAAGATTAATGCGTCGTCATTCAGTCGTGTGGATATTCGTGTGGTAGAGATTTGAGATTTTTCGCACTGAACGAAGGACGCTCGCACTATAAGCGCTCGCTGCTGAGCTTGCACGGAAAGTCCACTGGACTTTCCGTGCAAGCTCACGCGACGACCTGCTTTCGCGCGCTACGCTCTGAGCGCGAAAGCAGGTCGTCGCGCAAAACGCCGAATTAGTACGTTTCAAGCAGGCGGCATACAATATCGAGTGGCGTTCGTCCTCAAAGGCGAAGATGAACACCACTCAATTCTTTTTCAATTCTTTACTTCGAATTTTTACTTGCTTTCTTTACGCAATGCGCGCAATCTATCGTTCATTTCTTCCGCTTTCTTCTTCTCGAAGTAATAAATTACTGCAGCAATTGCAATCGGGAAAATAACAGTGAACGCAATCCATCCGCAAATCACTAATGGCTCATCTTTGAATGAAATCCATCCAACAATCATCGATACAATAAATTGAATAGCGATTGGTGGCACAAGCGCAAAAACGAACTTTGCGAGATTTGACATACGCTCATTCGACCAGAAAATAGCGAACACTCCATAGCCTATGCCAATAACAAACGACGCTACAGCATAAGATGCAATTCTGTTTCCCACCGCGGTATTTGCTAACAAGCTTGACACAAAACTGATTGCAGTAAAAATAGTGCACGCTATGCCAATACCTTTAACAATGTTTTTTACCATTGTTTTACCAAAAGTAGTAACTTGCTTTTCCATAATAATCGTTTCCTTTTTAAGTATTAAAAATTAGTATTAAAAAATTAGTATTAAAAAATACGCTTAAAACTACATTCCTAAGCGCTTTTTGAATCCAGATAAGCATCTGCGACTAATCCACTCAACGCTTCCGTCGTCCATTTTTACGCTCATA
>CAMPNN010000047.1 GCA_946891915.1 uncultured Bifidobacteriaceae bacterium | reverse complement strand
GTTTGCACATTCTTGCGCTCAACAAGACCAACAAAGTCGTAGTTTGCAAGCGAATTAGGATTCTCTTTATCAACCAAATCCGCCTTTTGCACCCACACGTTCACGCGGTAGTTAGTGGCCTCGTTAGCCGACCATATCGCGCGGAATTGCACATCGTGATCCGGCATCGTATAATTAGCCGCTTCATTAGTTACAGACCTATTAGAAGCACTTGAGCGATTAGTACTATCCACCGAACGATTAGTACTATCCACAGAGCGATTAGTACTATCCCCCGAACGATTAGTATTATCCCCCGGTTCTACTATCTCCCAACCAAGGAACTCATGACCACGATACGTAGGTTCTGGAACCTCAGGCACTTTCTGGCCATAATACACTTTTTGAGCAGTAACATCCGTGCCGCCAGCAGAATCGTAAGTAACTTCATAGGCCTTACGGTAGTAGCGGAGGTTCAAAACAAGCTTGTCGCTTTCATCTTCAGAATCCGAAAGCGGCGAGCTAATAAGATTATGCTCCGGTTCGTAGCCTCGAATATACGTTGAAACAGCTGTTACATTCGAGCCAACTGTGCCAGTAATCTCCGTAACGTGAATAACTTCTTTAGTTATTGTAACTTTGCCATTCTTGGCTTTAGTTTTATGTTCTACAACAATAGGCTTGCCAATATTAGGCGCTTCATCAAACTTATCCTTATCCTTGAGATTCTGCACCAAGTGACGAACATAGTACTTAGCTGTTTTAGGAGCGTAGTTGATGTTCAACTCGCCGTAGTACTGAATGCCGTCTTCTGAACCTGACTGCGTAGACGATGTATTCTGCGAAGATTGAGCACTGTTGTTGCTTTCAACAGCCGGCCTTTCTTTTACAGCGTAATCAGTAATCAGCTTCTTGCTCAAACGCAAGTAGCGAACAGCATCCGCATCCGTGCCATCGTCAATAACGAACTTGCTGTTATCTCCCTCACCTTTTTTAACGTAGTACTGGTAATCACCGGAGTGATATACGGATGGGCGGTATCCAGCAGACTTTGGAAGCTCAATGTATTCGTAACTATTAACATCGTCAAGCTTATTCAACTTTTCAACGTCAATCGTAAGCTCGTACGGCTGCACAAGCTGCTTATTCGCAGCACCACCAATCGTATAGCGAATTTTCAAATTGTACGTAGCTTTTGGCTTTTTGTCGGTTTGTACCTGTTTGTTGGCTTTATCTGTGCTGTCAGCCGTTTGATTATCTGTATTCGGCTTAATTACCTGGCTGTTTGGATCAGTTGCTGTGTTTGTTGCGCCAGCGTTTGGAGTGCCAGCGGCAGGTGTAGAAGTAGGTGAAGGCGTTGAGCTAGGAGCTGAAGGCGTAGCGTTTTTATCTTCGCCTGTGGTGCCTGTAGTTGCACCTTCTGCACTGCTTTGCGAACCTTGTGCATTGGTTTGCGAACCTTGAGCAGAGCCTTGCGCAGAGCCTTGTGAACCTTGCCCTTGTGTATTGCCTTGTGCAGTTGTATCTGCACTTGTGCTCGCTGTATTTCCAGCACCAGCATTAGATCCTGCACCTGTTGAAGTTACAGGAGTAGACGGTGTAACTGTATTGTTTGCAGGAGTTGCAGGTGCATTTGCCGAAGAAGGTACACTACTCCCGTCGGAAGCACTATTGCCGCTATCAACAGACCTAGACTTACGCACTTTCGGCTTATTTTCAGCACTTACTGTATTCGTATTTTCTGCGTGAGTGCTTGAAGGCTGTGCATTTGTATTCTGCTCGCTTGCAGGCTTCGAGCTTTCAGCATTTGCAGGCTGCGCACTTGCAGGCTGCTTATTTTCAGCTGGCTTAACCTCAGCAGGCTTAACGCCACCAGCATTTGTTGGTTGCTTTGCTTCTTCTGGCTTAGCGGCTGGTTTTGCGTCTGCAGGTTGTGCAGGTTGTTTCACTGCAGGAGTATCAGCTGGCTTTGCAGCTGGCTTTACGTCTGCTGGCTGTGGTGTCGTCGTCGATTCTGGCTTTGCAGCCGGCTTATTCTCAACCTTCTGAACTGGCTTTGCAGCCGGCGTTGATTCCTTTGCAGCTGGCTGAACCGTTGGCTTCGACTCTGGCTTTACTGCTGGCTGCGCTTGCTGCACTGGAGCAGGCGCACTTACTGCAGCACCTGCCGAATTTGCAGAAACTGTAGGATTTGCAGAAACTGAAGAATCTACTGAACTTTTCTTAATCGCAGCAGAATCATCAGCAGAATTCTTAACGGCAGTATCATCCGAATTTTTAGCAGAATCATCAGCCGAGTTCTTAACGGCACTATCAGCCGAATTACTACTCGCTAATCTCTCATAATAATCAGGCACAAACGTGCTCGGAGCCGACCCAAGATTTTCTCCAACACTATGCCCATCGTAAGATTGCTTAGATTCATCAACCTTATTATCTTTATTATCTTCGCTATTATTCGGAGATTTCTGAGATTCTTGATTTGAACTATCTGCCTGAGATTCATCAGAATCCTCATCCCCATGCTGGCTTTGCGCATCAGCCTCACGCAACTTTTGCAACTGAGCATCGCGACGAGCAAGCTCCACAAACTTCTGCGTTTGCACGTTCTTATTAAGCACTCCAGCGCCCCAACGCTGCATGTTTAATTCGTCCGGATCAGGCTTACCTTTGCCCATTTTTCGCGTCGCACTAGACGCATCGATAATATCTTTTTGAGTAGGCTGTAGCGCAGAAGCCACAAGCGACGGAAGCATCATAGCCAAAGTCGAAGCGACTGCCACACCTGCAACACCAGTGCGTAGAGCACGAGAACGCTTCACAGCATGAGCTTTACGAAGCGTTTTCTTTGGCGTATCTTCGTGCAAACCACTACGATCTACCATCAATTCTCCTTAATCCATCCATCTCAAAGCAGCGCATATTACGCATAAATATTCCACACTCAACGCATGCATACTGCACACAAGTATAATGTATGTGCTTAAAATAAACAAACGTCAATCATCCTTATGTAATACCACCAACTTATTGCATAAGCATGCACAAATATGAATCATGCATAAAAATTGACACACAGTTTGCGAGCAACATGCGAAACCGCCATATTCAAGCACCTTATATATGATACACCAACGCATATACCCCCCCCCCACAATGAACAATAGAATTTTGTGAAAAAGGCAACAAAAAACGCCGGGAATTTTCCGCAAATGCGCGACGACCTGCTTGAGCGCATATCCTCACGGCATAGCCGTTCGGCTGATTTGGCATGTGAAGCACACCGTGCTTCACAATTAAGCCAAATCACGCTTTGAAGGAGCCTGAAATTCCAATAATTTCAGGCTCAGTCAAAGCGCACGCGAAAGCAATTCGGAGCGTGAGCTTGCTCAAGTTGAAAGCACAGTGTGCTTTCAACGCAAGCTCAGCAGCGAGCGCGTTACACGCGCGAGCGTTACGCACCACCCAAGTACACAAACACGAGGAACTATGCGCGCATTTGTGTACATACACACCACCCAAGTACACAAAACCGAGGAACTATGCGCGCATTTGTGTACTTACACCCAACCCAAGTCCACAAACGCGGGGTAAAACTCCGGCAAATGTTCCAAAAATCTGCTGAAACGACAACAAACGCCAGGAAATTTTCGAGTGCATATATGATACAATGTAAAAACGTGTGCTTAAGCGCAACAAATGCGCTTTAAAGCACCGATTGTTTGAAAAATCAAAAGGGGTCGATCGGTTTCGACGGCGATCTGTTCGCCGCGGGGAAGCGTGCCGAGAATGCGAAAGTCCACTCGTAAACGTCCTTTCGCAAAAGAATAAGTGCTAAATCTAATCGCACTGAGTTCGCTCTCGCTGCCTGAGCTTCGCGCCAGGATTAACCAGTGAGCAGCTGCTCCGTTCACCCACTCACGTCTTCGGAGTGGTGCTGAACGTCATTAGAAGACTTGCTTGAATTTCCGGGCTGCAGGGCAATTCAGGGACTTTTACTGTAGATATGCTCGCCATGAATTGTCTGCGATAACATGGGGGCAGAAAAACTGCCGAACGGCAAGCAGACTACGCACGTAGAAGACCGAGGGTACGGTCACCGGACCGGGGTTCAATTCCCCGCGACTCCACAAACGCAAAAAAGGCGCTGAAAATGCAAAAATCGCAATTTTCAACGCCTTTTGTGTAAATAAAATATATTAACGCTTTTCAGCTTTCTTATCCCTTTTACTATCATGGAACGGGAACAGGCTCCTAGCAATAACCCAGAGAATGCCAATAATTTCAACAAAGTTAGAACCAACCCACGTACTAATAAGAACATCCGATATAGGCCGACGCAAACAAAATATCGTAAAGGCAGCGTAACCAATTACAAACAAGTCACACACAATAAGCTGCGCCATAATAATACCTATAGTAGAATTGCACAACCGACGGCGTAGATTATTTTCATCTTCCTCTCGCTGAGCCTTAGCATCACGCAAGCGCGATTTAGCGTTATTCATGCGTTCATTGTTTGCATCTTTAGCATTAGTTTTCTTAGTAAGAAAATCATAGGAAAGCAATGAAGAAAACGCGTCACTGGTATACTTATCTTCCGAACCACACTTAATATTCATGAAAGCTCTTTCAATCCAAGATTATTCAAACGGTTCTTAAGTGCTTTTTGAGAAACATCAAACAAACGCGCAATCTCATCGACAGATAAACCTTTAGCCCAAAACTCAGAAACAATGTTAGAAGGCATCAGCAGAGCCGCGGCAAAACTATTAGCCCATTTTTCTTCATCATCAGTACCCTTGCTAGATAATTCATTCCTATATTCTGTTTTTCCAGCAACTTCATCGTCCGGCAAATTCTGATACTTATGAATATAATGACCAATCTCATGCGCAATAGTGAAGCGTGCGCGATGAATATGACTTGCAGCATTTACAACAGCCTTAAACGGAACATTCGGCTTATCTTTAACAAGAAAACCATCAACGCCTTCATCCAGAAAAACTCTTTTGTATTCTATGCCTAAATGTCGCGTTATTTCCTCTATGTTTATTGGCAAGGTGACTTTTCCATCTTTACCTATAGTCTTCTTAAGTAATTCAATTGCAGCATCTTCTGGATTAGAAATATCTGTAACCGCTAATTTATCTGCACTCATATCTTATATACCTCCCTTCTTGAGAATATATTTTACCATTAAGTAATCAAATATTTGCGATTTGGCGAATTATAAGCGTGTCTAGCCTTTGCAAGATATTACACGAGAATTGGCAGAACTGGTATAGAGCGAAAATAGTGATTTTCGGCCAAATTCCGCTATTTTTTATACAGATCCGAGATGGTGCTGAGTTGCGTGCTCAGTTGCGTCAGAATTGTCGCCGTCGAACTCCCCCGCATCCGCTGCATCAACTAGCGCGAGCGCAGCATCCGCAAGGTCCGGCCGCAACGCATCCAGCCAGTGAATGCGCGCATCTCGCCCAAACCAGCCCATCTGCTTGCGCGCAAGTCGCCGCGTTTTCTGCGCAATATCCTCAAAAGCCTCGTCCTCGCTCCACACGCCATCCAAATAATCCATAATCTGCTGGTAGCCGAGAGCACGAGCCGCCGTAACCCCCAAACGCCCGCGAATTGCGCGCACTTCGTCCACAAAACCCTGCTCGCGCATCAACTGCGTACGCAAATTCACGCGCTTGTCCAAATCCTCACGCTGCAAATCCAAACCAATTTGCACGCAATCAATCACATACTTATAGCGCGGAAGCGTGGCGGAATAAGGCTTCCCGGTAAGCTCAATCACTTCAAGCGCGCGAATTGTGCGGCGAGGATTGCGCGCATCCATATGAGCCGCCGCAACCGGGTCCTTCCTCTGCAACTCCGCAAAAAGCGCGCCAGCCCCTTCCTTGCGCTCGCGCTCCTCCAAATCCGCGCGAACAGACTCATCCGTTCCCGGAAAAGTAATATCGTCCACGGCAGCGCGCGCGTACAATCCCGAACCACCAACCAAAATCGGCCTCACCCCGCGCAACTGCAGCTCACGAATGCACTTTCGCGCAAGATCTTGAAAGCGCGCGACGGTCATTGTTTCTTCCGGATCGATAATATCCAGCAAATGATGCGGCACTTCCGCCTGCTCCTGAGCGCTCGCTTTCGCCGTGCCAATATCCATATGCCGGTACATTTGATACGCGTCTGCGTTGATAATTTCCGCATGCACGCCGCGCTCGGCTAGTTTTTTCGCCAGCGCAATACCAAGGCCGGTTTTGCCGGAAGCTGTAGGACCTACGATTGAAATCACTTTCGTCACGTGATTCTGCTTATTTTCCGCCACGTCACGCTCCTTCAACACGGCACGCTTTCAATGAATATTTATCTAAATATTATAGTTTACGTTACTATTTGTTTGCTGTGGCGCGAGTTTTGGGGGATTTCTCTCCTCGAATGCGCGACGACCTGCTTTCGCGCTCAGAGCGTAGCGCGCGAAAGCAACTCGGAGC
>CAMPNN010000046.1 GCA_946891915.1 uncultured Bifidobacteriaceae bacterium | reverse complement strand
TGTACGGCAAAGGTGTGTCCAATGAAATCAGGAGTGATCATCGAACGACGCGACCACGTCTTAATGACGTTATGCGTGCCCTTGTCGTTTTGCTCGTCGACTTTCTTCTGCAAGTGGGCGTCGACGAAAGGGCCCTTCTTGATGCTACGAGTCATCTATTCGACACTCCCTTACTTGCGGTTCTTACCATTCGGGCGACGACGAACAATCATCTTGTTCGAAGCCTTCTTTGGACGACGTGTACGAACCTCGCCCTTGCCCCATGGAGAAACTGGCGGCTTGCCACCACGGGTACGACCACCATGTGGGTGGTCCACAGGGTTCATGGATTCACCACGGGTGATTGGCCTACGGCCAAGCCAACGTGCGCGACCTGCTTTACCAAGCTCAATGTTGGCATGATCAGAATTACCAACTTCGCCAATCGTAGCGCGGCAACGAGCGTCCACGTTACGAATTTCGCCAGATGGCATACGCAACTGAGCGTAAGCGCCATCCTTAGCGACGAGCTGAACAGCAGCACCAGCGGAACGAGCAATCTTAGCGCCACCAAGTGGACGAAGTTCGATTGCGTGAACCACGGTACCGGTTGGGATATTCTTCAGAGGCAGGTTGTTGCCTGGCTTGATATCAGCCTGAGCACCGGTCTCAATAACGTCACCCTGGGCAATGCCTTCAGGAGCGATGATGTAACGCTTTTCACCATCTGCATAGTGCAGCAATGCGATGCGAGCGGAACGGTTAGGGTCGTACTCAATATGAGCAACCTTTGCCGGCACGCCATCCTTGTCCCAACGCTTGAAATCGATGAGACGATACTGACGCTTGTGACCGCCGCCGCGATGGCGAGAAGTCATGCGGCCGTAAGAGTTACGACCACCAGTCTTGCTTAATTTGCGTACCAGCGACTTTTCAGGCGTAGAGCGCGTGATTTCGGCAAAATCCGAAACCGAAGCGTTACGACGGCCTGCAGTCGTCGGCTTATAAACGCGGATAGCCATAATATAGTATTCCTTTACTTTTCTCGGCTAGCCTTCAGTTACCAAAGATGTCAATCGTTTGACCTTCAGCCACGGTGACAATAGCGCGCTTCTGATTCACACGACGGCCGAAACCGGTGCGAGAGCGCTTCAACTTGCCAGCGCGGTTCAGGGTGTTTACGTTTGTCACCTTGACCTTGAAGATTTCTTCGATAGCCTGCTTGATCTGAACCTTGTTAGCATCTGGAGCCACTACGAAAGTGTACTGGCCACGATCAGAAGCTGCATAGCTTTTTTCAGAAACAACTGGCTTGAGAATTACGTCATGTGCTGGGTTATGGACTGCGACCATTGAAATCAGGCCTCCTTAACGACAGGCTCGGTCTTAGCAGCAACGAAGGCTTCAAAACCTTCCTTGGAGAAGACGACGTACTGAGCTGTAACAACATCGTAAGTGTTGAGCTGATCAGCGAAGATCACGTGCACTGTTGGAATGTTGCGTACAGACATCCACTCATTGATGTTTTCACGAGAAAGCACAACGGTAGTGAATTGGTTATTGGTCACAGGAGTAAGTGCTGCAACTGCCTTCTTGGTGGATGGAACATCCTTAATACCAAAGTCGACTACAGCAATACGTCCAGCATTTGCACGATCCGAAAGAACGTAACGAAGAGCAGCTGCCTTCATCTTCTTCGGAGTGCGCTGATCATACTTACGAGGAACTGGACCGTGAACAACGCCACCATGTACCCACTGTGGAGCGCGAATGGAGCCTTGACGAGCACGACCGGTGCCCTTCTGCTTCCAAGGCTTCTTACCGCCGCCGGAAACATTAGCACGATTCTTCACAGCATGAGTGCCCTGACGAGCAGCAGCAAGCTGAGCGATTACGACCTGATGAACCAATGGGCCGTGAGCCAAAACGTCTTCGTTGGAGATGCCGAAAATCTCAGCAGGAGCTTCAACAGTGCCGTTTGCCTTGCCCGTAGTATCAGTGACGTTCAGAGTTACGTTTGCCATAATTATCAGGCTCCCTTCACTGCCGAACGGACGAGAACGATTGCGCCCTTAGGACCTGGAACAGCGCCCTTAATAGCGAGAATGCCGTTCTCGACATCCGAAGAAACGATGGTGAGGTTAAGCGCGGTGGAAGTCACATGACCCATGCGACCAGCCATACGCTTGCCCTTCAAAATGCGGCTTGGAGTTGCGCAAGCGCCCACAGAACCTGGGCGACGCTCGTTCTTGTGCGAGCCGTGAGTACGACGATAGGACTTGAAGCCCCAACGCTTAATTGTGCCAGCAAAGCCCTTACCCTTGGTAGTGCCAGTGACATCTACTTCAGAACCCTCAGCGAACAATTCAGCGGTCAATTCCTGACCTGGCTGATACTCTGCTGCGTTGTCCGTGCGCACCTCAGCGAGGTGACGACGAGGAGTTACACCAGCCTTTGCAAAATGGCCAGCCAATGGCTTGGTCACCTTGGTAGGATCAATCTGGCCATAACCGAGCTGAACGGCGCAATAGCCGTCAGATTCTACGGTCTTTACAGCGGTAACTACGTTGGTAGCAACCTCAACCAGAGTTACGGGGACGAAGAAGCCGTTTTCATCCCAAACCTGCGACATGCCAAGCTTGCGGCCAAGCAGTGCAGTGCGATTCTTATTCTGCGACATTATTCTCCCCCTTCCTACAGCTTAATCTCGATGTTTACATCCGCAGGCAGGTCAATGTGCATCAAAGAATCCACAGCCTTTGGCGTTGGATCAACGATGTCAATGAGGCGCTTATGAGTGCGCATCTCGAAATGCTCGCGAGAATCCTTATATTTATGAGGAGAACGGATAACAACAAACACGTTCTTCTCGGTCGGCAGAGGAACCGGACCCACTACTGTGGCGCCCGCGTTCGTCACCGTCTCGACGATTTTCTTCGCCGATTGGTCGATGACCTCATGGTCATAGGACTTAAGCCTGATGCGGATTTTCTGTCCCGCCATTGCCGTCCGCCCTTTCTAGCGATTCGTTTACTGTTTACCAACCTGAATTCAAGGGCACCGGCGAGAATAGACACTTAATGTCATTCCACATCAGTGCGCGGCATCAAAAACTCATTCAAACGAAAAAGGTTTTGCTTCCGCGCTCGCTTTTTTGATTACAATATGCGAGCCTTAAAACAGGCAACTAAGCAATTAAACCATCAACCTTCGATTATTAAAAACCGGGCGTGTCGGCTATTTTTCAACAAAAAATGGCAGAAACCACAGTTAGTGCAGCTTCTGCCATTATCAACTAAATAAGACTAAATAAGACTAAATAAGCCTAAGTAATCAAAAAATTACGCGGCTTCACGCTCCATGCGCATACGATGGCCTTCTTCTTGAGAAACGCCATAATATGCTGCAATAGCAATATCCTTCATATCCTCAATTTGTGGAATACGAGGATTTGCTGGAGCGCACTGATCTTCGTAAGCACGCATACCAATATTGTCAAGTATGGACCAGTAGTACTCTTCGTCAACTCCGCAAGCCTTAAACGAAGCATCCATACCAAGCTTTTGATTGCGATACTCCTCCACAGCGCGAGCAAGATTCTCAACGCCTTCTTCCGGAGTCTTACCAGGATCTACACCGAGATTCTTAGCAATTTCCTGATATCGCTCAATAGCAACATAATGGTTGTACTTTGGCCAGCTAGTTGGCTCTTGAGGAATCTGGCCATTGTATCGAATAACGTAAGGCAGCAAAATTGCGTTCGTATGACCATGCACCACATGGCACAACGCACCAATTGTGTGAGCCATAGCGTGGCACATTCCAAGGAATGCGGAGCCGAAAGCCATGCCTGCCATAGTTGCAGCGTTATGCATTTTTTCTTGCGCTTCAACTTTGCGCTGAGAATTTTCGCAATTCACAGAGTCGTCAAGATTTTCCCAAATCAGCTTTGAAGCATGCAGTGCCATAGCGTCCGTAAAATCATTTGCGTAAACAGACACATACGCTTCCATAGCGTGAGTTAAGGCATCAAATCCAGAGTCGCAAGCCAAACGACGAGGCTGAGTGCGAGCAAGCACAGGGTCAACAATCGCAACTGACGGAGTTAAAGCATAATCAGTAATTGGGTACTTGTAGCCGGTTTTATGATCCGTAATAACAGCATAAGGCGTTACTTCAGAACCAGTGCCGGAGGACGTTGGAATGCACACTAACTTAGCTTTACTTCCAAGAGGCGGAATCTTAAATGCGCGCTTACGAATATCGAAGAACTTTTCGCGCAAATCCGCAAAAGCAATCTCCGGATGCTCATACATAAGCCACATAATCTTTGAAGCATCCATTGGAGAACCGCCGCCTACAGCAATAATGGTATCCGGCTGGAATTCGTCGCGCATCATTGCAGCACCACGTTCAACCGTTTCTACGCTTGGTTCAGGCTCTACATAGTCAATAATTCGGAAAGTAACGCGGTTATCTCGCGCGCGAAGCTGATCAATAATCTTGTCAACTACGCCAAGCTGCTCCATAACCTTATCGCACACAATAACTGCGCGCTCAACACCATACATATCCCTCAAATAACGAATAGCATTCGGCTCAAAATATGTTTTGGCCGGAATCTTGAACCATTGCATATTATTATTCCTTCTTGCGATGCGCTTAATATTAAGAAGATTTACGGCTTGTACGTTGCCAGAAACGGAATTTCCGCCATAAGAGCCGCAACCAAGCGTAAGCGACGGAGCAATAGCATTGTAAATGTCGCCAACGCCGCCAAGAGATCCTGGAGAATTCCACACAATTCGGCATGCGTGCATACGTACACCGTACTCGCGCACAAGATCTTGATTGTTTGTGTGAATTACAGCAGTATGCCCCGCTCCATGCACAAGCATTTTCTCGCACATTTCAAAGCCTTGTTCCTTATTTTCTGCACGCAGCATTGCGTGTACAGGAGCGAGCTTTTCCATAGTAAGAGGTTCCATTTCGCCGACTTCTTTGCATTCGGCAATCAGAATCACAGCGTCATCCGGAATTTCAAAGCCTGCTTCGTGCGCAATATATTGCGGAGATTTGCCAGGAACAACAGAATTAAGCTTTGGAGTATTTCCAGAATACGAAGTGCAGCCAAACATGTACTGCTCAAGCTTTGCTTTTTCGTCGTCGTTTACAACGTAAGCCTTGCGACGCTTCAACTCGCGAAGCAAAGGATCGTAAACGTCTTTGTGCGCAATAATAGCCTGCTCGGTTGCGCAAATCATTCCGTAATCAAAATGCTTTGAAAGAATTAAATCGTTTGCAGCGCGCGCAATATCAACGTCACTATCAACATAAGCTGGAGCATTTCCGGCACCAACGCCAAGAGCTGGCTTTCCAGAAGAGTACGCAGCTTTAACCATGCCAGGTCCGCCGGTTGCAAGAATAGTTGCGATCTTCGGATGCTTCATTAAAGCTCCGGTTGCGGCAATAGACGGATGCTCAATCCACTGAATGCAATCTTTTGGAGCGCCAGCAGCTACTGCTGCATCTCGCACAATTCGTGCCGCCTCAGAAGAGCATTTTTGCGCGAAAGGATGGAATCCGAAAATAATTGGGCAGCGAGTTTTAAGCGCAATTAAAGACTTAAAAATTGCGGTAGAAGTTGGGTTAGTTACTGGGGTTACGCCAGCGACAATTCCAACTGGTTCCGCAATCTCGTCAATGCCTAACACGTCATCTTCGCGAATAATTCCAACGGTTTTCTTACCAGCTAAATAATGCGTAATATGCTCGCAAGCGAAAATGTTCTTTGTAGCTTTATCTTCAACAAGACCACGGCCGGTTTCGTCAACAGCCATTTTTGCAAGTACTAAATGCTTATTTAGTGCGGCAACAGACGCTTTTGCAACGATGTGATCAATCTGCTGCTGATCTAGTTTTTCAAATTCATCTAAAGCACGTGATGCTTTTTCAACAAGTTGATCAACTTCCTGCTGAGCAGCTAAAGCAACAGCATCAGCAGTTTCAGTTTCAGCTGTTTCGGCTTGGTGTTTTGCTTCAACCATAAGTATCCTCCTTGATATTTCCACCATCGGTTCAGTAAATTTATATATTTACGAATATTTTGACCGTAAATATGTGGTACAAGTCACAATTTATCGCCTTTGGTGTACTTTCGCAATTTGAAGCGAGTTGCGCTATTTATGAGCGAGCTTTATTCTATATTGTTCACTATTTGTGCTTATTTGTAATTTTTTATGTGCGATTATCGTGTAAATTTTCTGGAATGTTCGGTTTGATATATACTTACACACTATTTATAACATTTTTAATTAGATTACGTTTATGATTAATTGCTATCTGTAGTTAAGCATGATTTTTAATTAGATACGATTTTTAATTAGATACGATTTTTAATTAGATACAAAAAATGGCTTCCAGCAAAAGCCAGAAGCCATTTTGTAAATATATATTCGCGAAACTTAACGCTTCGAGAACTGAGGTGCACGACGTGCCTTGTGCAAACCAGCCTTCTTGCGTTCCACAACGCGAGCGTCGCG
>CAMPNN010000045.1 GCA_946891915.1 uncultured Bifidobacteriaceae bacterium | reverse complement strand
TACACTTAATCCACCTATGAGCAGAAGAAGGGGAAAGTAAAGCATGCTTAGTCACCTTTAATTCCCTCCGCTTCATGCAATAGGCTCTCATACTCGCTTTCAGGAACATCCGATAGCTTTTGCGCACCGTGCTTAACGATGAGTTTCTTCACATCAGCTGTCTTTCCCATCTGGCTAAGCTTTGCTAAAACCGCTCGCACATCCTCTAAACTCACCTTTTTAACAGACTCCTTATTATTAAGAGCTGTTTCTTTACAACCAGCACCAGAAGCACCGGCATCATCAAACAGAGTTTTAAGATGAGCTGTTAAGTTTTCCAAGTCTTTGATGACTTCTCTCAATATTTCCTTGTTCACGGTTTTTCCTCCTTAAACTTCTTTGACATCAACTGACTGAACACTTTTCCCAGGATCTAATAGGTAGACTTGCGAGTAATCACCAAACAGCCAGCGGATAAACCGTTGAGGTAAGCGCATCACAGCTCCACGTAGAACCTGTTTCTTCTCACCGTTTTCACCGGTGACGTTAATAACGATCTTGTGTTTCACGAGTTTTGCCTCCTTTCTGTAAGGGGTTTCTTCCTTACACATCACAGGCAAAGAAAAAGGAGGAGTTTTTAACCTCCTCCTAAAAAATTTCTAGAATTTTTTTAACGCGTTTTTCTAAGCTTTTCGAGAGCCTTATCCAGATGCTTTTTCACACCAGCAGACGAGATACCAAGCATGCTTGCAATCTCTGACTGAGTGTATCCTCCAAAAAACATCAAACGAATAACCTGACGCTGCTTGTCAGTAAGCGTTGAAAACGCATTCTCCATTTCTTCTGACATTTCAAAACCATAATCGTTGGTAATAAAACCATAATCATCAGTAGTACTAAGAGCTTCAGCAAGATGACTTTTATCTACTTCAAGCTCACCATCTGCATCGAAGTCAAGCGAAAGATTATAGTTACGCGGGAAATGCTCTTCAGCAGCATAATCAACATCATCCTTGTTAGGCTCATAACCATGCTTAAGATTAAAACTCCGGATATATTCTTCTTTCCACGCCCTAATCTCAGCTTTTTCTTCAGCAGTTCTACCTGGACGCAGGTTCTTATTGTTGTAGTAAACCTCACTGTCATCCATTGAGTGAAGCATCTTAATATCAGCTTCAGTGACACCATTTTCGCCCGGCTTGATTTCGATAGTTTCTTCACTATAACTACCATCTTCATTACGAACACAACTTGTATACTTATATGTTGCTCGATTGTTGCTATTAGTTTTGCGAGTCCTCATGCTCACCCTTCCCGCCTGCAGCGGTAGGGTGAAGACACATACAAAAAAGAGCCGATACTTTATGAAGTACCGACTCTAATACCTGAAAAATAGCCATAGTAGAATAGAGGTACTTCATAGGAGTCATGAAAAAACCATGAGGATCCTATTGACGTATCTCATCGCCCTATAGCTAATCAGGCTTTAACCGTTTATTAGTAGTGTCTTATTGATTAATCATTAACCACAATCTTGTTAATTGTTCCAAAAATTCTTATAACATTTACCCGCTCTTTCTTAAAACCCGTATCATGAGTGTAAAAAAGAGTGGAATAATCTCGTTTTTATAACAGTTTGACATGTAAAAACCACACTTGCCTTGAAAGCTACGTGCTTTGAGGTTTAAGCGTTAACAATGTTTTCACCCCCCTTCTCGTTAAACAACACTCGTTTTAGAAAACAAAACGAGCATTAGCCACGCTCTAATAGAGTCCCAACCGTGGCTAATAAAGTCCCAACTGTATTTAATACAATCCCAACAAATCTAATATAATCCCAACCGTATTAATATCAGAAATCCTCACTCCGCAAAAAGTGTTATAGGCCTAACTACTTTTAGTGTTACCGTTAGAGCTTCTGATTAAAACACTTCAGATAAAGCGTTCAAGTTATTACTATGCTAAAAATGCTCTTCAAAAAAACTGACAAATACGCACATATACGAGGTTGCATACACAAGATTGCAGAAGAAAACTTCTTTACTTATGGCTCTCCTAGAATATGGTTAGTATTGAGAACTAAAGGTATTAAAGTATCTGAAAAAGTAGTAAGACGACTCATGAAAGAAGAGTTAATTGAGGTTAGATATGCAAGGCGTAAAAGACGCTATTCAAGCTATATAGGAGAAATTACTCCCGCATGTAGTAACATCGTTAACAATAATTTTCATGCAAATTCACCTAATAAGATTTGGCTTACAGACATTACTGAGTTTTCAGTAAAAGAGTCAAAACTCTATTTAAGCCCTATGATTGACTGTTTTGATGGTAAAGTGGTCTCTTGCGCTCTTTCAAACCACCCAGATCAGTGTCTTGTAGATGAAATGTTAGAAGAGGCTTTAACTACCCTTGACACTACAGAATGTAAAAGCTTAGTTATTCATACAGATAGAGGAGGTCACTATAGAGGTGGTAGGTGGATTGAGAGGTTAGAAGGTCTTGGTATTACACGCTCTATGTCAAGAAAAGGAAACAGTGGAGATAATGCTGCCTGTGAAGGCTTTTTTGGACGAATGAAAACAGAAATGTATTATCCACTTAACTGGGATAGTACAGAAGAATTACGTCAAGCTATTCATACTTATATTGATTTTTACAACAACCACAGAATTAAAGAAAGATATCGTGGTATGATTGCACAAAATGTCTAAAAATTGTCCTAAGCCCCAAAAGTGTGTAAGAAATCATGTCTTAGGGCTTGCAATACAAGCGTTTTGCGGTAATCGAATCTGTTTTCCGCACATTCGCCACCTGGACAAAAAGTGTGTAAAAAATAAGCTCATAACCCTTATAGCAGTAAGGCTCAATGTATATCGAATGTGGGTTATTCTTCATTTGTATGAATAATCCACTATGTGATAACTGTCATCATAAAATGAGCAAGAATGGTCACACCAATGCTGGTACTACTAGATACCGTTGTCCTAACTGTGGGGCTTCTAAAAGTAGAGCGTATGATAAACAATCAAACGATTTAACAGTTAGTTTAAATTGGCTTTTATCTAATAAAACTCAAGATAAGTATTCATACGATTTCTCAGCCCGTACCCTACGACGTAAAAATAAGCTTTTATGGGACTTATGGCCACAGGTACCATTCGCGGATGAAGTTTATGATTACATTCATGTTGATGGTATTCATTTAGGACGTAAATCTGTAGTATTAATCGCTTACTCTGGGAAACATGTTTTAGGCTGGTACGTGGCTCGTAGTGAGAATAGTCGCGCGTGGGGTTATCTCATGCAGCGTATTGCGGAACCGCTAGTAGTAGTTTGTGATGGTTCTGGTGGTATTCGTAAAGCAGTAAAAACATATTGGCCTAATACGAAAATACAACGTTGCTTGTTCCATATAGGTCTTAACATTAAAGCTTTAACTGGAGTTAATCCTCGTCTTACTCCTGGTAAGCAATTACTATCATTAGCTAACATTGTTTCTGACATAAAAACAGAAAATCAAGCTCGTCATTGGCTTATTTCTTACAATAATTGGGTGAATACTTGGAGTGATTTTCTTAAAGAGAAAAGCAAGTATTGTGATGGTAGTATTGCTGATACTCATCAAAGACTAGTTCGTGCTAAATCAATGATTGATAGGCGTATTCATGAGGGTTATATGTTTACTTTTCTTAGCCCTCCAGAAGATTGCACTCATCCTATTCCACCAACTAATAATGCTATTGAATCAATGAATAGTAGAATTCGCGCTATGCTACGTAATCATCGTGGATTAAGCTTGTTAAAACGTATACACGCTATATGCTGGTGGTGTTATTTAAACACGAGTAAGCCAAGAGATAAGTCTTGGATAGTCACTCATTCTTTTACTAGTAAACGTATAGAACAACTCTATAGGCAAGCTTGGGAGCGTTCTAATCAAGGATTATCTGAAGTATTTGGAATACCAGCAAGATATGGTACTGGTGTTGATTGGAATGAGTTCCATAAGAGTCGTGAATACTACCAGTAATTATCAAAAAGCTAAGCTGATTACTTCTATTTCCAGAATATTCATCAGCTTAGCCTTACACACTTTTTGGCCTATAACCCCTGATGTGAGTTTGAGCCTGCGAATAATTTCAGCGCTATCGTGTTTGTCTCTTTCTCTGCCACTTTCTAGTTTCATACCAAGGATATAATCAAGCGGCGGCATGAGCACGGTAAGATGAGAGAATTGAAAAACAGGAGTGCAAATTTTGCGCGGTGGGATGCGGTTCATGTTCGCAACAGAATTATTAAGCCATAATTCATCTGGCTCGTTCGCGTTATATTTCTCACCGACCTGTTGAATTATGTTTCTGATTTTTTCATTTTCTGTATAGAAGGCATCAACGTCTTGCGTGCCTCGAAGATTGTAATACTCAAGAACGAAACCACCAGCACAAATAATTTCGAGTGTGATATTTTCGTTCGCAAGATTGTCATTGAGTTCAGCGAACAGTGGTGTCTTGTCCATAACGTCCTTCTTTGAAAAGTTGCAGAATATTTTTTGGTTGTGCTTTACGATTCGCTTGGAGCACGTGCTCTCTTGTGTGTGTGCCGTCAGTGAGTGCGTCTTGCAATGTTATTTTTTGGAAGGGAGTCAGCACGGTGCTGTTGAGTAACCGTGTGACATCATCACTGGTGAGTTTCGTGCCATTGTCTTGAATAACTTTGTACAGGTAGCGGAACCATAAATCCCCATCTCGTTCGCTATTCTTACTTGCTTGAATCATATACTCGTACCACGTGTGCATGTGTCGTCTCCTTCTGTGTATTACCTGATTCTTATTCTAATCGGACAACACACAAACTTTTAGTATGCTAGGCATAGGCATAAGCCGCTTGCCTTATCGAAGGTGAATGCTCTGCCACCGTCTTCAACTTCGGAACAATTCTGGGCAAGAAGTTCAATATCGATACTGTGATAGAGAAGCGAATAAGGAAGCTCACTATGCTGGGCAAGTTTGGGAGTTATCCACGTCTCGCTAAAGTCTTCAAACCATTCTTCGACATCGCACACGGTAAAGCAGTCAATTTCGTCAATGGTGTGGTGCGCGTCGAACCAATCTTTGAATTGTGGATATTCTTCGAGTACGTTTTCGATGTCGCTCCCGTCATACCATGTGCACATTTCATCTCTCCTTTTCCTCGGGGTGTCTGTGACATTTTTTTGTTCAAGTTCCTTGAACACTGAAGACATATCGCCGTGAAGTGACGTAGCGCATAAGCTGCGCGTGGACCTTTAGGGACATCGCGGGCGTTGCGTGGAGGAACGTGGCGATAGGATCGTAAGTGTCAAGGAAATTGACAAACCTTAAAGAAAATTTTTTGTACACCGCAGGTGTTCCATACGAAAAAGAATGGTTGTACACGCTTTAGCGTGTGCAACACAATATTCCTGTCTATTGAGTCGTCAAGTACATACGAAATAGGGGTGAAGAATATGAATCCTTCACCCCATGTGCTTTTATAGGTTTTAGTCTGTGGTGGTGTAATAGTAGTCAAGCTGGTCGCTTGTGAAGTTATCTTCGCACCATGCTGCCAGGGTCGTATACAGGTCGTTGTATACACGTGCTTTATCCTCGTTGTAGAAATGGTATTGCCAGATTTTATTGTTCAACACCATGACAAGCTCGGTCATCATTTTGTAATTGCTGTGCCACTCATTAAAAGCGCGCTGGTAAGTATCTTCGATAGCGTCGAGACCAAATGCTTCTGCTATGGTGAAGTCTTCCCAGAAAGTAGTGATTGGCGTGTACCCGTAGTCTTTGAGTGGATTGTAGATTTGTGGCATAGTGATTGTGGTGCTCATTGTGTTTTCCTTTCAAAAAGTGGGGAGAAGAGGCTTTTCTCTTCCCCGTTGTGTTTGTTTTGATGATTGCGTTTCACGTCCTGCCGGTGGATGCGTTTCACACCCTCGGGGTGCTTGACCCAGCTCGCGCGGCCGAAACAATTTATTGTTGAGAGACGCTCGGATGGGTTGACATGCGTCCGCTGGTAGGGCGAGCATTCATCGGTAAAACAAACACGGGTAGAGAAAACACGTGCTCCAGCTATGAAAAGGAAAAGAGTGAGCAGTCGCTCTTACTGAATGCGCATAATCTCCTCACTCTTATAAGTACACGTGCAGAGTAGCTGATGGTTTTGCGAAGGATAATAGTGCAGAGGATTGTGTGGTAGAAAAAGATTGTGTTCCATGCGTGCAGGGGTGGGTGCGGCTCATACACGTGTGATGGAGAGTGAATGTGTAGAAACTATTCTTCTGGCACCACTCTTACCAGTAGCGCGTAGACGTGTATGCGTGTGCTCAACCTATCGGTTGTGGGGTGTGCTTGTATATCCATCTGTATGAGCGTATTAATAGTGCATGGTTCCAGGTCTTTGGCTTATCGTCATGGGCATTCTTGTGAGAAGAAAACCGACACGAAAGCGTAGGCTGGCTTATACAAGAGAAATGAAAAGGTGGTGGAGCACCCACCTTTTTCGTGAGTGTTCCACCACGAGGGCTTTAGTGACCCATGTTGATAGACCAGTAGCGTTTCTCGTCTTCACGAGCATGCGTGCCTTGAGGGTCATCAGGATTGAAGTACGCGTTGCTGAAGGTATTGATGCGCACACCGTACCGGCCTGGAATGTTCGTGTAATAGCCTGGCTGGGTGCGCTTACCCTTGAGCAGCGTATGGTGGCGCAAGTCGAAGAGAGTGACTGTTTTAGAGGTGACGTGAATGACTTCGTAATAATCCCAGTTGGTTTGGTCATACCCCCATGTTGCGACGAGGATGTCACCTTCCATAGCGCCGTGCACGTTAATGGAGTTGCGGGTTACTGGTGCTTCGAGTGTGGTAGTCATAATAATCCTTTCCGTTAAAAGTGAAACAGTGGTTGTTTCGCTTGGGTTTTCTTTTGTTGATGATTGCGGTTCACGCTACGACTGGCGGCATATGTCACACCCCTTGTGGGTGCGTGACCTGGCACGCGTGGCTGCAACGTAAGTGAAA
>CAMPNN010000044.1 GCA_946891915.1 uncultured Bifidobacteriaceae bacterium | reverse complement strand
CGACGCTCGGCAATACGAGCAGCCTTACCACGCAAAGCGCGCAAGTAGTAAAGCTTAGCGCGACGAACGCGACCGCTACGAACCAGCTTAATGGAGTCAATAGCTGGGGAATGAAGTGGGAAACGACGCTCAACGCCAGTGCCGAAGCTCACCTTACGAACGACGAAAGTTTCGCGCACGCCAGCACCCTTACGAGCAATCACCACGCCGGTGAAGGTCTGAATACGAGTGTTGTTGCCTTCCTGAATCTTAACGTTGACATCAACGGTGTCACCAGGACGGAAGGCTGGGATTTCTTCAGCAGCCTTAAGATGCTTTGCATCGAATGCTTCTACAGCATTTACCATAATATTCCTCCATCGCCGCCGCATATCGACGTACAGTTGGCGCTAGAAAAAATTAGTCTAGCGTAGTTTTTCCTAAAAAGTTCGCTTTTTAGGGGCTTCCGATCCGTGCAATCTTGCTAAAAGAAGCAACTGGACCTAAAAGACAAAAAGACTATGCGGCATCCTTTTATCGAAAGCATACGAATATCAAATTTATGCATAATAATGGACAATATTTAGCGATTTTATTTCGTAATATTGCGTATTATTTCGCATTATTTTGCACTATTTCATCGCGAAACACCGCCAAGCGGAGCAGTTTCAACGGTACGAGTCAGCTCGTCGTCGTCAGCGTCGTAGTCAAAAAGCTCACCGTAACGACCCCAGCTAATCGCAATATCGAACTGCTGACGAGCCAGCGCATCCGTATGCTTACTGCGCAACAAATCCAAAATCAACTCGCCGCGAAGCTTACCGTTGCGGTTACGGCTTAGAGCCTGATCAATTGCGTGCACAAGTGGCGCGTGCTCAATTGCCAGCCTTGCAAATACCTGCTTACTGTGCAAAATGTCGGCATTATGCCATTCTTCACCCTCATGCGTGATTGTAATATGGCCGTTTTCTGCGGTAAGAAGATTAAGCATTGTGCCAGCGTCAACAAGCGGGAACAGGTCATCAATTTCAAACGACAAGTCTGCAGCCAAATCAGCCAAATCAATTCCGTCTGGATTCTCCGAAATCACATCGAGCAAACCTGCCATTCCGCCAGGTGTTGCGTTTGGAAGAAGTCGAACTGCCACCGGCTCCGCTTTAACTTCGCCCGACTCGGATTCGTCTTCGTGCTTTTCTTCATCCTCATCGTCGTGGTGACGTTGAATAAGCATATCTGCGATTGCTGCAGCTTCAGTATCTTCAGCATCCTCAGTATCTGCGGACGGGGTTTGGCTTTTTGCGTCGGTAGTGTCAGCGCTTTCCTGCTCAGCTGTGCTTTCTGGAGCTGAACCGGTGAGGATTGCGTACAAGTTGTCTACCATCGCCTCAAATTCGGCGCTGTGCTTATCTCGCGGACGAGGCAAATCAACTTGAACGTCCGCAATTAAGTGACCCGGATGCGAGCCGAGCACGACTACGCGGTCAGCCATTTGCACTGCTTCTTCAATATTGTGCGTCACAATTAGCACGGACTTAATATCTCGCTCATCGCTTGACCAAAGTTTAAGCACTTCTTGACGCAAGTTTTCAGCGGTAAGCACATCGAGTGCAGAAAATGGCTCATCCATAAAAAGCGCATCCGGACGAAGCACTAAAGCGCGCGCAATACCTACTCGCTGACGCATACCGCCGGAAAGTTCCTTTGGGTAAGCGGTTTCGAAGCCGTCCAAGCCGATTGCGTCGATTGCAGCCAACGCAAGCTCTGTGCGCTTTTCTTTGCTAACTCCTCTAGCGCGCAAACCGAGTTCCACGTTGTCTTGCACTGTGAGCCATGGCATGAGCGCGAATGTTTGGAACACGATTGCAACCCCTGGGTTTGGTCCGGTAAGCTCGCGTCCGCGGTACGTTACTGTGCCTTCTGTTGGTTGCACAAGGCCTGCCATCGTGCGAAGGAAGGTTGATTTTCCAGCTCCGGAGCGACCTAGAATTGCCACGATTTCGCCTTCGCGTAGTGTGAACGAAATGTCGTGCAGCACGTGCTGAGTAGTGCCGCTGTCGGAGGTGAAGCTTTGGCTTATGTGCTTTGCGTCAATGATGTCGCTTGTGATTGATGCTTGCGCTTTTTTTGAATTAGTTGCGCTTGTGAAGCTGTTAGTTGTAGTCATAATTTTTTCCGTTCTATTAATTTTCTAAATAAGATTTGCGAATTTTTAACCTGAAACGTGTATTTTTTAGCCTAAAACGTATCTTTTTTCGGAAATACGTTGCAGCGGCGCCCAGAACAGTCGATTACTTAACACAACTATTAAGCTCATAACCGTTACTCCCACAAGCGTTTTTACAGAATTACCATCGGTGGTTGCGGCAGTAATATACGCACCTAAGCCTTGAGTTTCCATGTGATTTTTGCCGTATTCCACAATTTCCGACACAATTGACGCGTTCCAAGCGCCGCCGGCAGCAGTGATGCCGCCCGTGCACCAAGATCCAAAAATTGATGGCAAAATCAGCGTTTTCCAGCGCAACGCTCTGCTCAAACGGAAGCTGCGTGACATTTCTCGCAAATCGTCCGGAATAGCGCTGGCTCCTGCAATAACGTTGAAAAGAATGTACCATTGCGTGCCAAGTGCCATCAAAATAATACTTCCCCACCCAAGGTCAATATGCCAAGCTATGAACCACATCATTGCAAACGGGAATATAAAGTTTGCTGGGAAGCTTGCAAGAATTTGCACTATCGGCTGCATTATGCGCGAAATTTTAGGGTTCATGCCAATGTACACGCCTACCGGCACCCAAATCAGCGAGCTTACTAAAATCAGCACTGCCACGCGCGCAAACGTCAACCCGCCTAGCACTCCAGCTGTAGCGAACTCTTGTAAGCCGGTGCGAGTTGCCACAAAGTAAAGCATTTGCACAGCGCACGCCACTATTAGAACAGTCATTACGACGTTAAATACTAGATCGCCGAGCTTGCGCTGGGATGCTTTGCTTGGCCATTTAGAGCCGGTGCGTCCGAACGGGCGCGTAATAAAGTCGAGCCATTCGCGAATTGGTGAGAACAGTTTGCTGATTACTTCGTCCGCGTGCGAGTGGCGAATAAGCGTCAAAATGGCGCTGCGTCGCTCGTTGTCGGACGCGCTTTGCGTAATGCGAAAACGCTCAGCCCATGCGGTAAGCGGCTTCCACAGGAAGAAGTCGATTGCAAGAACTACCACAATCATGGAAGCGATTGCCCACCAGATGTTGCCGAGCTTGTTTTCTGCAGCTGATTGCGCAACGAAGCTACCGATTCCAGGAAGTGCGTAAGTGTTGTTGTTTACGGAAATCATTTCGGATGCCGTGAGGAAGAACCAGCCGCCGCCCACGCTCATCATGCAGTTCCATAGCAGCGGGATCATTGCGTTTGGCATGTCTAGCACCCAGAATCGCTGCCAATGCGTGAGCTGCAGGCTGCGCACTGCCTCGTCTAATTCTTTTGGCTCGCTTAGCAGTGAACGGTGGAATGAGAATGTCATGTTCCAGGCTTGGCTCGTGAAAATGGCGAAAATTGACGCAGCTTCAACGCCGAGCATGGAGCCTGGGAAAATCACTAGCCAAATGGTCACTGTTGCCGAAAGGAAGCCTAAGATTGGCACGGATTGCAGGATGTCCAAAAGTGGAATAAGTACTTTGCCTAGTCTGCGGCTTCGTGCTGCGAGCGACCCGTAAACGATTGTAAAAATAAGCGATGCTATAAGTGCCAGCATCATGCGGAATACGGATCTTAGCGTGTAGTACGGTAGGTTAATAACGTCGGTTGATACTTTAGAAGGTATGCCGCTTGGGCCGATTGGCTGGTTGATTCTTTGCAGAAGGAATGCGCTTACGCCGAATAGTGCGATTATGCCAACGCATACAATAATGTCGGACCAAAAGCGGGTGTTTTCGTCCACTTGTGTTCCTGCGCCGTTTTTTCCAGATGTTGTAAATATTGTCATGATAAGTCCTCTGGGAACGCTTATTTTTTTCGAGAACCAGTATCACCACTATTTTTTTGCGCTTATTTTAATTTTTGCTTAAATTTTTCGATTTTATTTTTGACGCGCTTGTTTTGCCCACGGTTTTGTAAAGCGGCAGGCTACTAGCGAGCACAATAAAATCTTGGCATAAAATTTTGTATGAAATTTTGTGTAAATTTTTGGCGTAAAATTTTTAATCGCAAATATTTTGGCGGAGATTGCCGGCTTTTATATATTCGTAAGGAACGTCCGTACTACTACTAATGCTGTCTGAATCATCACTAGCAGCGCTAACGGTATTAGTGCTCTGATTACAACTGGTACTGTCATGTTTCACGGCAATCACCTCCTTTAGCCTGTGCGCGCCAACGCAAATTCCCAAGGCAAAGCTTTAAGGCAGAATCTCGAGGCAAATTCTTAAGACAAAACCTTAAGGCAAAATCTTCTTCATTGAATCGGAGGCTTATAAAAACCAAAGGCAAAGCCCAATCCCCGTGGTAGCTTTACCCACCGACCGAGCTAATTATAAATTATTGAAGAAGGTGTGTCAACCGAAAATAGAAGGCTAGAAAGCCGCCTGAAAAATTTACCATTTTTGCGCTAAAAACATTAAATTTTTGCGCAACGAGGTGGGTCGGTAAAACAGTGAGCGAGCGTCAGCCGTTTTATGGAACATTTCCCGGAAAATTATTCGTTACTAACGCAGTCGGCGCGCTGCGCGAGTGTCTCTAGTTAGCAGTTTTCAGACTCGCACGCAGTTAGCGTTCTGCGTTATGGTCTCTAGTTAGCAGTTTTCAGACTCGCGCGCAGTTGGCGTTCTGCGTTATGGTCTCATTTTGCCCGTTTTGAGACATTGGCGCAGTTGTCGCGCTGCACGAGGGTCTCATGACCGTTACTTTCTCAGTTCGTTGACTGAGTTTTTAACAGTATTGAGTATGCGGCTTACACCACAGGATATTCATCAACTTAGCTTTACACAGTTTTTGCCTATAACCCTAAAAACTCGCTATAACAAAAGGTGGTTATAAGCAAAAAAGGCTTTCGATTTTGAAGAACCCCTAGTAGTTCAAACAAAACCGAAAGCCGAACACACTCAAAAGCGGAATCCGAAGGCCTGCGCTAGAAGCTTCTGTGAAAAAAGGAATTTTAGCAAAACAGAAGCAACAGTAAAACAGTCGAACGAGAGTCTGCAGCAAATAGCCCTACACTATTCGCTTTGATTTTGAGTGCAAGTTTATAAGGAGTGAGCGCACTCAAACAGCACGCTCACTCAGAGCACTAACGTGCAAACACGCGATGCTTAGTGACGAATCTTGCGAAGAGCAGCACCAACACCAGCGAGAACAGAAGCAGCAACAGCAGCCAAAGCTACAGTAGCACCAGTCTGGCCGAGCTTCTTCTTAGCATCCTCACCAGCATTGTTCTTCTTCTTACCACCGTTTTCACCAGCAGCAGCCTTAGCACCATGAGCACCAGCGGCAGCATCAGCAGCCTTACCAGCCTGAGCAGCGGCAGCAGCAAGCTTGCCAGCCTCAGCCTTAGCAGCAGCAGTAGCAGCTGGGAAGTCCAAAGGAGCATCAGCAATAGTCTTTGGATCCTGGAAGCCCTTAACAGCAGAAGCCTCAACCCTCAAAGCCACGTTGTAAGCAAGACGATACTCTTCCTTAGCCTTATTGAATGCCAAGGAAGCAACCAAAGCCTTGCCACTCTTCTCAGCATAATCCTTCTTAGCATTAGCAAGCTCGTTAGAACCGTAAGCATCCACCAAAGCCTTAGCAGCATCAACATCAGCCTTAGCAGCCTTACCAGCATCAGTGTCAGCCTTACCAGTCAACACGAAGTTATTCTGATAATTATCGCTGGCAGCCTTAAACTGAGCGAACAAGGCATCATACTGAGCCTGAGCCTTATCAAGGGCAGCCTTAGCATCGTTAGAATCCTTAACAGCCTTGGTCTTAGTAGCAGCAGCATCCTGAAGAACAACCTGAGCATGCATCAAATTAGCAGAAGCCTGAGCAGCATTTGGAAGAGCGCCTGGCTTGCCTGGCTTATCGCCGTGGCCCTTATCGCCCTGGCCGCCTTCACCCTGGCCGCCCTGGCCCTTATCGCCCTTGCCGCCCTGGCCGGCATCGCCAGACAATGAAGCGAAATCAAGATCATGATCACCCTTCAAAGTAAAAGCAGAAGCATGAGGATAACCCTTAACCAAATCTTCCTTAACAGCCTTAGCAGCAGCATAAGCATCAGCGTACTTACCAAGCTTGCCAGTGAAGCCAGCTTCCGTAGCGGTACCGTAATCTGCTACAGCCGCATCATACTTAGCCTGAGCATCATTCATATCAGCAAAAGCAGCAGCCTTAGCAGCCTTAGCAGCATCAATCTTAACCTGAATTGCATGAGCCTTAGAGAGATAAGCGTCAGTCTGCTTCTGATCATCAGGAGTATTAGCATTAAGAGTGCTAAGCTCGAACTCCACAGACTTCAACTGCTTCTTAGCCTGCTTGTGAGCCCTATAAGCCTTAGCATAAGGAGGGAATGCCTTATCAACAGCAGCCTGAGCATCCTCAACAGCCTTCTTGGCATCCTCAAGATTCTTCTTAGCATTTTCCAACTCATCTTCAAGACGAGCAACTTCACCTGCAGCGACATTAAACTTAGTCTGAGCATCGTTCTTAGCAGTCTGAGCAGCAGCTACCTTAGTATCCTTAGCTTTCTTAGCAGCAATATAAGTGTTAGCAGCAGCAGCAACAGCAGCATCATACTTAGCACCCTTGCCACTAGCGTCATTCTTTACTACATTGCCCGTGCCGTCAATCTTGTAGTTTTCCTTAGCAGCCTCAGTCAGATTACCATTGGCGTCAAGAATATCAGGCTTATCTGGAAGCTTTGTAGCCTCGGCATCCTTAAGAGCCTTCTCCTTCTCAGCAAGAACCTTAGCAGCGTCTTCCTTAGTCTTCTTAGCTTCCTTAAGCTGATCATCATAAGACTTCTTAGCAGGAGCAGCTTCACCAGCAGCGAATGCTGGAGCAGACACGAATGCTGGAGCAGCAAAAGCCAAGCCGGAGAGGAGGGTGGCGCCAGCAGCGAATGCGGCGATAGCCTTCTTATTCAACATAATATTTTCCTTTCTTCTTCTCCTTCGTGCAGGTACACGAAGAAAAAACCTAATCTCCACAACATCGAGATATTGTGGATAACTTTCGAATCAGAGCATCTGGTTGAAAGCTGCTATTAACATACCCC
>CAMPNN010000043.1 GCA_946891915.1 uncultured Bifidobacteriaceae bacterium | reverse complement strand
TATTGAACCAGTTCCACGATATTCTTCCAGGCTCTGCTATTGCATGGGTTCATAGGCAAGCTAGAGAAGAATATGCTAGAGATATTTCTTCTTTACGTAAAATTATTTCAGATATTGCTAATGCGATTGTAAAAGCTAACAGCGCGACTGGCACTATTAGCGCGATTAATATGCGTGAAAATGTAAAGTTATTGACTTATACGGGTAAAAATGAGGTCGCTTGGAATCTATATCAATGCAATGAAAGCAGTAAAAATAATAAAACAACTGTAAAACACAAAAATAATGGTGGAATAATTCTTAATAATAGTGTTTTAAGTGTGACTATTGAACGCGATGGCACAGTATCTTCTGTTAAAGATATTAAATTTAATCGCGAGCTAATTCCATCTGGTTATCGCATGGCGCAATACGAGATACTAAAAGATGAGCCGTACCAATGGGATGCGTGGGATGTTGATAGAGATGCATTTATGAGGAATTGTAAGATTGATGATTCTTCAATTGCTGATGTTAAAGAACTTTTATCGGGCGGTGTGTCTGTTGAAATCTTGGCATGTAAAAAAGATATAAAGATTAAAACAAATATAATTTTAGAGCCATGTGTTAAACGACTTGATTTCCATGCGCAAGTTGATTGGAAAGCTGAAGAGCAATTTTTGAAAGTAGATATGCCAACATCTATATGTTCAAATAATGCGCAATATGAGTGTCAATATGGTTTAATTGAACGTCCAATAGTAAAAAATACTCGTAGTGATGATGCAAAATTTGAATCATGCACGCATAGGTTTGTTCGCATAGAAGATTCCTCTTATGCTGTTGCAGTTGCTAATTCGTCTACTTATGGCGCTGATGCTGCTCCTATTGGCGATTATTCTTCATCTTGTGGAACTATGCTTAGATTATCTTTGCTTTCTGCGCCTCTTTACCCGGATCCAAATACGGATCAAGGTAAGCACGAGTTTACTTGGTCATTTATTGCTGATGCAAATATGGACTCAGTGCTAAGCACAGCTGATTTTTTGAATTCGCCAATTATTGATAAGCTTCCAGATGCAGATCCGCTGTTTACGATTCATAGGAACTCAGGTCTAATTGCATTAGATTGGGTTAAGTTAGCTGACGATTGTTCTGGAGATATAATCTTGCGTATTTACGAGCCATGTGGTGGTTGCGCAAGTGGGCAAATAAAACTCAACAAAATCTTGCGTGCGGCTTCGATTGAAGAAGTGGATCTTATGGAAATGCCCGTGTTGCACGGTATGCCTGTAGCTTTGCACAAGAATAATGACGTGTTAAATATAGAATTGCGTCCTTTCCAGCTATGTTCATTGCGTATTCACATTGCATCTGAAACTACAGTTTCTATTAATTGATAGGATGTTGAGAGTTTATGGAAAATCAAGGAATTCATTCTAAAAAGAAAATAATAATCGATACAGATTGTGGTTCGGATGATGCTATGGCAATTGCCATGGCTTTAAATGATCCTAGATATGAAATATTAATGTTTTGCACTGTATCAGGAAACGTGTGCATGGAACAAGCGACTATTAATACGCTTACTACTATCGAGCATGCTGGTTCATATGAGCCACCTGTGTATAAAGGAAGCAGAAGCATGCTGTTACGCGATTTGGCTTATGCTCATGAAACTCATGGTAGAGATGGAATGGGTGATATTGGTTTAGTGCCTCATCGTTTGAAAGAGAGTAATGGTAATGCTGTTTTGAAAATGATTGAAACTTTGAGAAACAGTGAAGATGGTGAAATAGACATTATTGCATTAGGACCATTAACTAACATTGCTCTAGCTATTAAGGTTGATTATGAAGCGATGAAAAAAGTTGGTCGCATAGTCGTTATGGGGTCTGCTGGTTTAGGCCGTGGAAACGTTTCTCCTGTAGCAGAATTTAATATTTGGCAAGATGCAGAAGCTGCAAAGATATTAGTTGATTCTGGTCTTAAAAATATTATGTTTGTTGGATGGGACGCATGCTTGGGAGAATGTATGCTGAATCCACAAGAAATTGCTAATATTCGCAAAAGTGGAGAACTCGGTAAGTTTGTTATTGATTGTAATAGGGAATTAATGGAAATGAATGTTAGCCGTTTTGGGGATGCTTACCTAGATATGGCTGATCCATCTGCTGTTGCCGCTGCGTTATATCCTGAATGTATAAGCGAGTGCACAAAATATTATTGCCAAGTTGATGCAACTCCTGGACCAAGTTATGGCTCAGTTCTTGTTGATGCTAATTTCTTCTCTGGTAAAACTCCGAATGTTGAAATATGTAGTAGGCTTAATCCCGAAAAATATAAAAATTACATTTATCGTACTTTGCATGTTGTAGATTAGCAAAATTTGTTTTTACCAACATGCTTTCTATATTGAAATAAAATTTAAATACGACCGGGTTTGTTTATGGTTGTTCATAAACTTTCTCGGTCGTATTTATATTTAATACGTATAAATTAATGCGTATATTTTCAGCATAAATATACTTTAGTTACTAAAATCAATATCGCCAAGCTTTTCAATAAGCTTCATATTCTCGCTGTAATCAACTGGGCAAGAAATCACGTCAACGCCGCTTTCCTGCTCCAAAGCAGTACGAAGCATATTGTACAAATCTTCCGGCTTCTTAACGCAGTGTCCGCGCGCACCAAAGCTTTCAGCCAATTTTGGCACATCCGGATTATGGAAATCAACATACTCGTGCTCGCCAGCGTGAAGCTCCATCTTCCACTTAATTAAACCGTACGCGTTATCTTCCCAAACAAGAACCACCATGCGACTACCAACGCGCACAGCAGTTTCAATCTCTTGAACGTTCATCATAAAACTGCCGTCGCCCATCACAGCCAGCACAGGTTTTGCGTTCATTTTGCCGGAATTATCTCGAATAAACGAAGCTCCAACAGCTCCAGGAAGCGTCCAAGCCATAGTAGAAAGACTGTTGTCGATTATGCAAGTATTCGGGTGCATAGTTGGGTACAAGCGCGCCATCCACATTTTCAAAGCGCCCGTATCTACAAGCACCTTCGTGCCTTCAGGCACAGCGCGGCGAATATCGTAAACTACTCGCTGCGGTTTCATTGGCATGCTTTCGTCACTTTCGCAAGAATGTAATTCTTCCGTAAGTAGTTGTCGAATACGCGGGTGGCTTACGTCGAAAGTAATGTTGCGCGTTTTTAATACTTCTGTAAGAGTTTTAAGCGTTTGGCCAATATTAGCCATAATATTCAGCGCAGTAGGGTAGTGCGCGTCGGTATCTTCCACAAAAGTATTGATGTGAATAATAGTTTTATCAATATTCGGGTTGATTTTCTTCGGATCAAACTGCTGAATCGAAAAACCTACTGCAATAATCAAATCAGCAGTGTCAAAAGCGAAGTTTTCGTAGTCGCGATGCATAAAGCCAACGACTCCGAGCGCATTCGGATGATTATCTGGGAAAACTCCCTTTCCTTCAAAAGTAGTTGCAACTGGCACGTTAAGCTGCTCAGCAAACGCAAGAAGCTGATTTTCTGCGTGAGAGCGCGCAACGCCGTTTCCAGCCAAAATAATAGGCTGCTTTGCTTTACTAATAATTTGAGCGGCTTCTTCAATAGTGTCCGGAGCTGGCATAATGTGCAGCGGATGCGGTAATGGAAGTGGCTTCGCGTCGGCTGGCGCCGGCATTTCGCTAATATCTTCCGGAATAACAAGGCAGGTTGCTCCAGGCCTGTTGCGGCCCGCAATAGAAAACGCTTTTCGAACCATTTCTGGTGCAGATTCTGGAGCGAGCATCATAGAAGACCATTGCGTAATCGGCTGGAAAAGCGCAACCAAATCAATAATTTGGTGAGATTCCTTATAAAGCCTAGAAACGTTACCTTGTGCGCAAATTGCTACAAGCGGGGTAGTGCTTGCGTTTGCTTGAGCTACAGGAAGCGTAAGATTTAGAGCACCAGGGCCTAAAGTTGCTAAGCACACGCCCGGCTTTCCTGTAATATGAGCGTAAGTTGCTGCCATAAAACCAGCGCCCTGCTCGTGGCGAGTAAGCACGAAACGAATGCGGCCGTCGCGCTCAATCGCCTCAAGAAGTGGAATATTTTCCTCACCTGGAATGCCGAAAACTACTTCAACGCCTTCATTTACTAAGCATTCAACGATTAAATCTGCAGTGTTGCGCTTATGGTTTTCGCGAAGATGCTTTTGACGAGCGAGTTTCTGTTCAATCTTTTTATTTTCTGTTTCTTGTGTTTCAGACATATTCCGCTTCTTGTGTAGTTGTGTAGTCGTGTAGCTATTTAGTTGTGTAGCCAACAAATTCTTTTCTACATAATATACTTATTCCTGTCTTTTGCGACATGCTTTGCTGATGCGCGTGTCACAAAAAAGGGCGGAATTTTCTGTTAGCTATTTTAGGCTAAATCTCGCTATTAATAGTTGCTAATTTATTGCTATTCCAATGATTTTGTCGGGAGTTTAACCTGTTTGTGGGACTGGGTTTCCAGTATAATAGGAGCATTGTGTTTACTGCCTTACGGAGGAAAGATGAAGCGCTGGCTGTTAAATTTGGTCAAGTGTGAAACAATCCTCATTGTTGCGGCGATTTTGGCAATTATTTCATGTTTTTTCGTGCCGCCTGATTCTCAATACTGGGGTTATATTCACGTAAATACTATTTCACAGCTTGTCTGCTTAATGATGGTTGTGTGTGGATTCCAGCGCATTGGTGTATTTCGTGCGATTGGTGCGCGTCTTTTAAGGCATGTTAGAACTGAGCGTGGGCTTGTGTTAGTGCTTATGTCGCTAACATTCTTTTCGTCAATGTGGATTACGAACGACGTTGCTCTCGTAACTTTTGTGCCTTTCGCGCTTTCCGTGCTTGTTATGGCGAATGCTGAAAAACGTTCGATTTTAGTAATTACGCTTATGACAATCGGCGCGAATGTTGGCAGTATGCTAACCCCTATTGGAAATGCGCATAACTTGTACTTAAAAGCCTTAACGCATATGTCCGTTAAAGACTTTTTGAATATTATGGCACCGTATACGGTTACGGCTGCGGTGCTTATGGTTGCGTTTGCGTTTGTGTTCTTTAAGTCTCGTAAGGTTGATCAGTTTGCTGGTTTGCATAGTGATGATATTGAGCAGAGCGTGCTTGCTCCTTCGCATGGTCGTCCGCAGCCGGATGAGATTCGCGTTATGGGCTACGGCATGAGTTTTACTCGTTGGCGCGTGGTTGTTTACAGTTTGCTTTTTGTTGTTTGCTTGTGTGGCGTAAGCGGTTGGATTCCAGACTGGCTTATGCTTGTGATTATGATTGTGGCTTTCCTTCTTTGCGACCGCCACGTGTTCCGCGTACTTGATTGGGCGTTGCCGCTTACGTTTATTATGTTCTTTATTTTTATTGGCAATATGCGCAGAGTTCCAGGATTTAGTGATCTTGCACAAATGTGGGTTGGGTCGCATCCTATGGAAGTTTCTGTGGCATCGAGCCAGTTTATTAGCAATGTGCCGACGACGATTTTGCTTTCTGGATTCTGTGATCAGTGGAAGATGCTGATTATTGGTACGAATCTTGGCGGAATGGGTACGCTTATTGCTTCTATGGCTTCGCTTATTTCCTACAAGGGTATTACGCATCAATATCCTGAGCATAAGGGACGTTATTTGCTTACGTACACGATTGTGAACGTGTTCTTCCTTGCTGTGCTTATGTCGCTTGCTTGTATTATTGAGTAGTATTTGCTTAGGTTCCGTCTGCTTAAGTTTTGCAGTAGTTATTTAGTATTGTGTTATTTGGTTTTAGTAGTATCTGTTTATTTTTTTTTACTTGAGTTTATTGTGCTTAAATAAGTATTATTTGCGATTAATGGCGCGTTGATAGTGCCGTTTTGGTATAATAGCCATTTGTTTGCCTCTGTAGCTCAAAGGATAGAGCAACGGCCTTCTAATCCGTTGGTTGCGCGTTCGAGTCGCGTCGGGGGCACGATGAAATCTTGAAAGCACGGTGTGCTTTCAACGCAAGCTCAGCTGAATGGCGATTAGCCGTGAGGACAGCGCTACGCTCTTGATTAATGTGGCGCGAGTTTTGGCTGGCGTTTGGGTGGTGGATTTCTTGTGTGGCTGTGTGAGATAGGAATTACTAGCGTGACGACCTGCTTTCGCACTCAGAGCGTAGCGTGCGAAAGCAACTCGGAGCGTGAGCTTGCTCAAGTTGAAAGCACAGTGTGCTTTCAACGCAAGCTCAGCCGAACGGCGATTAGCCGTGAGGACAGCGCTCCGCTCTTATACATTATTTGGACTTAGCGGTTGCATAGTTAAGTTTAGTTTTTTATTTACTTTTTCTGCAAAAATAGTTATTCATCAACACGATATTACTATCGCTCCGCTTTTATATTGCTCGACAAGCAATTCCTATCTCACACTAGTAAATTCACCCACCGTTGTTTTTTATGCGCGACGACCTGCTTTCGCGCTCAGAGCGTAGCGCGCAAAAGCAACTCGGAGCGTGAGCTTGCTCAAGTTGAAAGCACGGTGTGCTTTCAACGCAAGCTCAGCAGCGAGCGCGTTACCCGCGCGAGCGTGTCTTCGCTCAGCATGAGTGCTAGTGTTCTCTAGGCAATAAATACTCAACGTCCGCGGAGCATTAATACTAAAGTTTACTAACCAGCAAATACTCGCCGTTCACAGAAGCACTGGTGCAAAGCTTCAGGAACATTTGCGCGACGACCTGCCGAAGCGCTTAAAGCGTAGCGCGCGAAGGCAACTCGGAGCGGAAACTCGCTTAGGTTGGAAGTCCAGTGGACTTCCAACGCGAGTTTCGTAGCGAGCTTATTCCTCACGGCTATTGGTAGCCGTTCGGCTGATTTGGCATGTGAAGCACACCGTGCTTCACAATTGAGCCAAATCACGCTTTGAAGGAGCTTGAAATCCTGTTGATTTCAAGCTCGGTCAAAGCGCTGCGCGAGCGTTTTGGTGTTTTTGTGGCACATTTTCCGGAAAATTCCCGGCGTTTTGCGACGACCTGCTTGAGTGTAGTATTGCGAGCGTTATTTCCTTTACACAGCTGTAAAGTAATTGTCGTTTTTGGGTGAGGTTTCGTTTTTTCCTTTACGCTCGTGTAAAGTAATTGTCGTTTTTGGGTGAGGTTTCGTTTTTTCCTTTACGCTCGTGTAAAGTAATTGTCGTTTTTTGGCGAGGTTTCGTTTTTTCCTTTACGCTCGTGTAAAGTAATTGTCGTTTTTTGGCGAGGTTTCGTTTTTTCCTTTACGCTCGTGTAAAGTAATTGTCGTTTTTTGGCGAG
>CAMPNN010000042.1 GCA_946891915.1 uncultured Bifidobacteriaceae bacterium | reverse complement strand
CAAATAACACGCCCCAGTCCCCACTCTAGTGAAAAGGGGCCGGGGCGTGTTATTTATTTATACTTCTCTAAAGCACTCACTGTTTATATGAAAGGTATGTCATGACTGGCACGACATCCACAAAGCGACAAAGGCGTCAGAAGGCGTCAGTTGTAGAAAGCTTTGCTCCTTCGCCATATTCACTGAAAGAGGCTGCAGAGCACGCAGACATTCTTTCGTGGATTTCCATTATTATCTTTGGTTTCGGCACTTTTGTTCGCAAACAATTCACTAAAGGCATTTTGTTCCTGCTATGTGAGGCCGTTCTTTTAGGATTCTTATTCACAACCGGTGCAGAATACCTTCCAAAAATCCTTACGCTTGGTACTAAGAAACAAGGCAAGATTAAGGTAAACGGTTTCTGGCGTTATACTGCAGGCGATAATTCCGTAGAAATTTTGCTGTACGGCGTTATGGCGCTTGCAGCAATCATCGTGCTAATTTATTTAGCAACGCTCTCTCTCCGCAGCGCTTACAAGGCACAGGCAATTACAGCAAGCGGTCAAAAACCAGCAAACTTTATTAAAGACGCTTCGTCTCTGCTCGATAGCAAAGCACACGTTGGTTTGATGACTCTTCCAACCGCAGGTATTGTTCTTTTCACTATTTTGCCATTAATCTTCATGATTTCTATGGCATTTACAAGCTACGATAGGAATCATCCAGTTCTGTTCACTTGGACCGGATTAAACAACTTCTTCGCAATTGGTAACGCTAAGAGCTCTATTAACGCAGCAACATTCTTCGACGTTTTGGTTTGGACTCTTGTTTGGGCATTCTTTGCAACATTCCTTAACTTCTTCTTTGGAATGTTCATTGCAATGATTATTAACCGCAAGTCCACCCGTCTTAAGGGATTGTGGCGCACATGCTTCTCTCTTACCATTGCAGTTCCACAGTTCGTGTCTTTGCTCGTTATGAATAACATGCTTCAGCGAAATGGTGCTATTAACAGCATTCTTCTGGAAAATCATTGGATTACTCAACCTCTTCCATTCTTCCAGGATGTGACCTGGGCTCGCGTAACAGTTATTCTTATTAACCTTTGGGTTGGTATTCCATTCACGATCATGCAGATTACGGGTATTTTGCAGAATGTTCCTGCAGAACTCTACGAAGCTGCAGAACTTGATGGTGCAACTTGGTGGCAGCGCTTCATGAACGTCACCATGCCATACATCATCTTCGTTATGACTCCATACTTGATTACCACCTTCACTGGTAACATCAATAACTTCAACGTTATTTACCTCTTGTCTGGCGGCGAACCAACACCACTTGATTCTTCTGCAGGTAAGACAGATTTGCTTATTACTTGGCTCTACAAGTTGACAGTGGATCGCGGAGACTACAACATCGGTGCTGTTATCGGCATTATGACATTCATCGTTCTTGCCGTCGTAGCACTTATTACGTATCGCAACTCTGGATCTTATAAGAACGAGGAGGGATTCCGGTGAGTAATAAAAATACCACTATGCAAAACGAAGAAGTTGCTGTACACAGCACTCGTAGTGTTTCTCTGCTCAAAGATCAACACGTAAGAAGAATAATCGGAGATATTTTCTCCCACTTATTCTTGGCTGTGCTGTCGATTATTTGGTTGATTCCTATTGTTTGGGTTTTCTTGGAAAGCTTCAACAAGAACGAATCTCCATTCCAAAAGACATTCTTCCCAGTAGAATATTCGTTCAATAACTACATTCGCTTGTTTACTGAACGCGAAGCATTGGACTTCCCGCGCATGTTCTTGAACACTTTGATTGTGTCCATTTTCGTGTGCATTATTTCCTTGTTCTTCGTACTGGCCGTGTCGTTCTGCATGTCTCGACTTCGCTTCCGCGGACGTAAGACATTCATGAACATTGCTTTGATTCTTGGCATGTTCCCAGGCATCATGGCTGTTATCGCTATCTACTTCATTTTGAAGGCTCTCGGTTTGACGAATGGTTCGGTTGTTCTAATCGCACTTATTATCGTTTATTCCGCAGGTAGCGGCGCCGGCTTCTACGTTATGAAGGGCTACATGGATACGATTCCAAAGTCTTTGGATGAAGCTGCTTACTTGGATGGCTGCACTACTTGGCAGGTCTTCTACAAGATCATCCTCCCAATCTGCAAGCCTATGATTGTGTTCCAGGCAATTACAAGCTTCTTGGGTCCATGGCTTGACTTCGTTATGGTTAAGACGATTGCCAACAGCCAAGACAACTACACTGTTGCTTTGGGCTTGTGGAAGATGCTTGATAGGGAATTCATCAACAACTGGTTCGCGCGATTCTGCGCGGGCGCTGTTTGCGTTTCGATTCCTATCGCAATCCTGTTCATTATTATGCAGCGCTTCTACGAGGAGTCCATGTCTGGCTCCGTTAAGGGCTGATAATAGCAGATTGTAAAGGCTAAGAAGGCCGAGGCGCTTTCGAGCGTTTCGGCCTTCGTTATCCTCCGCAGAATATAGCAATACACACGTAAATAAACACATAAATTAATAACTTAAATCGTGCTCACAGCGTGCTCGCAGTTTGACTCAACACGATACTGGTTGTCACAAAACCCTACCGTATTCAGCCAAATAGTGCTCAACAAATACTTAAATAAAAGAACAATAAATGAAGAATAAAATTTAAGATTAGCTTCGTATATTAAAATCAATAAAGCATAGTAAAAAACTTATAAAATATAAAATACTTACAAAACACAAAAGAAGGCTAACCTACATGACGAATCCATCTTCGGCAACATGGCCAATGTATGACGGACCTCTTGGTTTTAATCTAAACGCTAAATCCACTACATTTACAGTGTGGGCACCTACTGCACAAGCCGTAACATTACGTCTTTTTGAAGCAGGCAACAATAGTGAGCCAATACAAACGCACGAAATGAAACCTCTAACAGATGGTGCTTGGAGAACTAATTTCCGCAAACGTTTAGACGGCGTGTACTACGATTACCTAGTAACTTTCCCAGATGGCACAGTAAATCGCACTTGCGACCCTTGGGGTGTTGCAAGTGGAGTCAATGGCGAGCGCAGCCTTGTTATTGACGAGGATCGCGTAACTCCAGCTAATTGGCATAAAGATAAATCACCTAAGTTTGTGCGCCACGCAATGGTTGTGTGGGAAACTCATGTTGCTGACTTCAGCAGCAACCCTAATGGCGGTTTTAATCAAGAGCATCGCGGCCAGTATCTTGCTTTTACTGACGCACACACAACTTTGCAAAGCGAAAACTCCTCCACTACCGACTTCCCTACAGGCTTGGATTATTTGAAGCAGCTTGGCGTTACTCACGTGCAATTGGAACCTATTTACGATTTTGCAACAGTTGACGAGACTGCTATCGATACAGCTCGCAAAAATGGCGCTTCAGCGGAAGAGATGGATTCTTTGTATAACTGGGGTTACGATCCTCATGCTTATAACGTTCCAGAAGGCGCATATTCTAGCAATCCTTACGATGGCACTGCGCGTATTCGCGAATGTAAAGCGATGATTGCAGCTCTTCATGCTAACGGCCAACGCGTTATTATGGATGTTGTTTATAACCACATGTACAGGTCTGCAGAAAATGCTTTTGAGCTTATGGTTCCGGGATACTTCTGCAGGCGTAACGCTGATGGCTCTTTTGCTAACGGCTCTGGCTGCGGCAACGAAATGGCTTCCGAACACCCTATGTTCCGTAAGTTTATTATTAAGTCTTTGCTGCATTGGGCTCGAGACTACCATATTGACGGATTCCGTTTTGATCTTATGGGGTTGACGGATACTGAAACTTTGAATCAGGCGCGAGCGGCATTAGATGCACTTCCTGGTGGAAAAGACATCGTTATGTACGGCGAGCCTTGGGGCGCTTCTGATCCTGCTGTTGACGAAAAGTTGCCAATGGGAGATAAAGACGGCCGAGGTACTCTTAACGAACGCATCGGTTGGTTTAGCGACGAATCTCGCGACTCCCTTAAGGGCAATGTGATGAATCATCGCGACCGCGGCTATGTGAATGGAAATGAATTCTGGTGTTCCGATGCTGCCCGTCAAACATTGGATGCATGGCGAGATACGCCTTCTGCTGGAAAAGAAGTTGGTCAGATTGTGCAGTACACTTCTGCTCACGACGATTTGACTTTGTGGGATAAGCTTTGCATTTCTATGCGCGATAACGCCACTGAAGCTGAGTTTGCTGCTCAAAATGCACAGCAAGTTGCTGATCTTATGAATGCGAATATGTTTGCAGCCGGAATGATTTTGTGCGCTGCTGGCACTCCTTTTATGCTTAGTGGCGAGGAGTTCGGCCGAACCAAGCACGGTTGCGATAATTCTTATAATCGCGGCATTTTGCTGAATCAACTTGATTGGGAACGCGCTGAGCGCTTCCAGCCTCTAGTCCAGTGGTATCGCGCGCTTATTAAACTTCGCGCAGATTACAGTTCGTTGTACGACGGCAAACGCAAGCAGCTAAACACTTCTAATCGCACTGTTTTAGCAACGCGTATTGGCAATAATCTTATTGTTTGCGCTAACCCTATGTATAACGAGGATGCAACGGTTGATTTGCCTATAATCCACAGTTCAAAATCTCAGGGATGGCGTTGCATGCTTAACTCTAGCGATTATTTCGCTAAGTGGACTGGAGAGCAACCGGACTCTGAAGTGCGTATTGAGTCTGAAGGTAGCTCTACTACTTTGCACCTGCCAAAACGCACTTTTGTTGTGCTAAGCGACAAGTAATAAATCTACAAATAGCTAAAATATATAAAAATATATATAAAAAATATAGCTAAAATATAGCTAAAAAGAATGTACCTGCGCGGGTATGGAGTGCTTTTTCATTAGAAAATCTCCAAACCCGCGCATTAAAATATATGCTTTAATCTATATTGCGGCTCGCGTTGCAAACGATAGCAGGTATTTATATAATTAACAGACAGAGTGTATTTCAATCCAGAGATGTATTGAGTACACACTCTCGCCATAGTTGCACATTTGGCACGCTTACGACGATGTTAGAAATGTGCCAAATCACAAGATAGAAGGAGCGTCATGACAACAACAGCTACTGGCAAAGCTGATGCCGATAAGCCTATGGAAGAAAGTGCGGAGCGTCTTGCGCGCCCACTTATTAAGCTTGCTAAAGCATGCGGCGTTGCCACTTTTTATATTGATCAGCAAGGAAGTTACACCGAAATTACAGATGAAGCATTAGTTGGGGTGCTCGACGCATTAGGTATGACTGCAGATACTCAAGATAGTATTGCAGCTTCGTTGAAGCGCGTTCAACACAAGCGTGCTAGTGAACTGCTACCTCCAACTGTTGTTTCCTTTAATGGCAAAAAAACTTGCGTGCCAATTCATGCAGGAGAAGCTAAACCGGAAGATATTAAACTTTCGATTACGCTTGAAGATGGTACTGATTATGAAGGCAAGTTAAGTGATGTTTTAACCGAGGAAGATGGAGATTTTTACACTGAGCTTCCTGATGATTTGCCAATGGGCTACCACACTCTGCATGCTCAAGTAGTTGGCAAAAATGGTGAGATTGCACAGCATGCTGACGTCACCTTGATTGCCGCTCCGGCACGTATTCCTCTTCCTGAAAGCGTGAAGAAGCAGCACCGTTGGGGCTTTATGACGCAAATGTATTCTGTGCGTTCAAAGGATTCGTGGGGAATCGGCGATTATGGCGATTTGCGTCGTTTGCTTAAGGATGCTGGCGAAATCGGCAAGGCTGATTTTATGCTGATTAACCCAATTCATGCTTGCGCACCTGTGACTCCTCTTGAGCCTTCGCCTTACTTGCCTGAGTCGCGTAGGTTCTTGAATGTTACGTATATTCGTCCGCAAGATATTCCAGAGTACGCTGAATTGAGCGGCGAAAATCTTGCTAAAGTTGAGCAATTGCACGAGTCTATTTCGCATCAAAACAACAATCCAAATCCTATGGATATTAACGCGGCTTGGGATGCTAAGTTGCCTGCGTTACGCATTATTTTCAAGCAGCCTCGTTCTGCGGAGCGCGAGCATGAGTTTAGTGAGTTTAAGCATCGTTCTGGCGAAGACCTTGATGCTTTTGCCACTTGGTGCGTTGCGTTTGAGGTTTGGGGTGCTCCTTGGGGCGAAAACTTGTGGTTTGACACCACAGGTAAAGGTACGCCGCAAATTGAGCGTCTTAAGAGAGAACATGCTGACTTGTTTGAGTTCCACCGCTGGCTGCAGTGGATTGCTGACGAGCAGGTTGCTGCAGCTCATGCTGAAGCTAAGGCTGCTGGAATGGCGATTGGCCTTATGCAAGATATGGCTGTTGGCGTGCATGGCTACGGTGCTGACGTTTGGTGGAGTCCGGAACGATTTGCTAATGGCGTAAGCGTTGGTGCTCCTCCTGATTTCTACAATCAGCAAGGTCAGGATTGGGGTCAGCCTCCGTTTGATCCGAATTACTTGGACGAAACCGGATACATTGCGTACCGCGATATGGTTCATAACGTGTTCTTGCACGCAGGAGCCGCGCGAATTGACCATGTGCTTGGACTTTTCCGCTTGTGGTGGATTCCTCAAGGCCAGGGTGCAAGGAATGGCGCATACGTGTACTACAACGTAGACGCAATGATTGCAGTGCTTACAATTGAGGCCACTCGCGCAGGCGGCGTCGTTATTGGCGAAGATTTGGGTACAGTTCCAAAGTATGTTTCTAAGGTGCTTGCTTCTCACGGAGTTCTTGGCACTGTTGTTGAGTGGTTCACTCACGATGACGAAGCCGAAGCTGCAACTAAGAAGGCCGGAAAGAAGCAGATTATATTTGCCGATCCTTCTAAGTATCGCGAGTACGCGCTTGCATCCGTTACAACGCACGATATGCCACCTACAGCGGGTTATCTTGCGTTTGAGCATGTAAAGCTTCGCGAGCAGCTTCACTTGCTTACAGACTCTGTAGAAACCTTCCAGGAGGCAGCTACAGCAGAACGTAACGCTATGATGAAGATGCTTCTTGACGGCGGCTGGATTAGTAAAGAGGCTGCTGAAGACGTAGAAGGCCATGTGCAAGAGATTGTGGAAGCTATGCACGCAATTATGCGCACTTCCCCATCGTTGCTGTTGCAGGTTGCGCTGGTTGATGCTGTTGGCGAACGTCGTTCACAGAATCAGCCTGGCACTAGCACGGAGTATCCAAATTGGCGTATTCCGCTTGCTGATGCAGATGGTCGAGTAGTGCACACTGATGAAGTATTTAAGTCGCCACGAGTGCTTTCTATGGCAGCAGTTATGCGCGGCGAAAATACACAGAAGTGAGTATAATTAGACCGTTGGTTTACTGAGAACCGACTCAATTCCCCGCAAGAAATGTGGTTTGCACGGTAGCAAATCAAAGTGTTTCTTGCAATGATGTCCTAGGTGAGGCGAGCGTCTACGATGATGCTCGCCTCATTAATTATGTGTAAGCGGAAAAGTGGGGTTATAGGCCAAAAAGTG
>CAMPNN010000041.1 GCA_946891915.1 uncultured Bifidobacteriaceae bacterium | reverse complement strand
AGCAGCTTGAGCAGCTGCTTCTGCTTCTTCATCTTCGCGTCGCTTTTTTTCTTGATTATTTTCTTCAATAAGCTCGCGATAAAAATCTGCGACTTCGCCTTCTTCATCTTCTCCAACAACTACCCTGCCGCTTCTAACCGCAACGCGAGCAACTGCTTCTGGAGTTGCAGTATGCTCTTCGAAATTGTTCTTAGAAACACGGTGCAAGCTAACTGATATGTCGTCAACTGTACTTTGCAAACCGTAATAGTCGCTTCTAAGCGAGGCATGAACTGTAATGTCAGCTTCAAAAATCTGCCAAGTTCGCATAACTGAATTTGCAACAGAATTGGCAATAAGCTCAAGCGCAATAGTTGGATGCTCTCTAATCTCGTCATCCTCTTCGCTGCGTCGAAGCATAAAAGCAAGTCGATCTGTGATTTGCGGAATATCTACTGCATTGGTTTCGCTGCCATTTAATGCCCTAGTTAAATTCAGCTTCAAGTCCACATCAATGAATATGTGGTAGTAAAGTCCTACAACTACGTCTTTATTTTTAGGCCGAATGCCGGATATGTGTATTGTATCCATGTGCTTCTCCTATTTTCCGTAGCCTATCAGCATAGCCGTAAGCTTATTTGCGATTTGAATAGATATACTATTCCGCTACCAATATTGTCAGTACACTTTTGTTAGAAGTGTTTTAATTTATTAAATTTATATTTTGTTATATTCTACTCGCTAAAAAAAGCAACCGCATACAATTTATAAAAATGAGGATTGTAGCGCGAAAAATAATAAACGCTAATAACAATAAACAGTATTGTTATCAGCGTTTATTTGAAATTACTTTATATTTTACGGAATTTTTATAAAAATACCGTTTTATTTACATATATTTTATTCTTGCGTTTCGGCAGGCGCTTGCGTTTCGGCAGGCGCTTGCGTTTCGTAAGCACCAGAATTATTAGCAGACTCTGCGTTACCTGCAGTTTCCGCATTGCCAGCAGACTCAGTCTTACCAGCAACGTTGCGCCTTAAACTTTCCGGAATTTCCACAGGAGGAATATTAGAATCCGGTCTCTGCTCGTTAGAAAGCCAAAGCGAACGCTCAGGAGCCTTGCGAATCTTACTAAAGATTTCTTTAAGCTCCTTCTCGTTCAAAGTTTCCTTTGCAAGTAACTGACGAACAAGCTCATCTAATACGTCGCGATTATTGTTAATAATCTGCCACGCTTCAGTATGAGCCGTTTCAATAAGCTTATGAACTTCATCGTCAATTACTTCAGCAGTACGATTCGAGAACTTGCGCGGCTGCAAAGAATCAAGCGAACCGGAAGCATCGTCGTCAGCGTCCATCCACTTAACAGCACCGAGTTTTGCAGAGAAGCCAAACTCAACAACCATCTTGCGAGCAATCGCCGTAGCTTTTTCAATATCGTTAGAAGCACCAGTTGTTGGATCATGGAACACAACTTCTTCGGCCGTGCGACCGCCCATAGCATAAGCCATTTGATCAAGAAGCTGATTGCGTGACTGCGAATAGCGATCCGTTGTTGGCATTACGGCAGTGTAGCCGAGTGCGTGACCGCGAGGCAAAATCGTCACCTTGGTAACAGGATCCGTATTATGCAACGCTGCAGCAACCAAAGCATGACCACCTTCGTGGTAAGCAGTATTGCGCAACTCGTCCAAAGCCATGCCCTTAGACTTTCTGCGAGGGCCGGCCTGAACGCGATCAATAGCCTCGTCAATAGCACGGTTATCAATATACTGAGCGCCTGAACGAGCACAAAGCAAAGCAGCTTCGTTAAGCACGTTAGCCAAATCAGCACCCGTAAAACCAGGAGTGCGCACAGCAACCATATGAAGATCAACATCTGGAACAAAAGGCTTGCCCTTTGCATGAACCTTCAAAATCGCCTCTCGGCCTTCCAAATCAGGAGCTTCAACAGCCACCTGACGGTCAAAGCGACCTGGGCGCAAAAGTGCAGAATCGAGCACATCTGGGCGGTTCGTAGCTGCGATAATAATCAAATTAGTATCGTTGTCGAAGCCATCCATCTCCACAAGAAGCTGGTTCAAAGTCTGCTCACGCTCGTCATGACCGCCAGTCATGCCGCTTCCGCGACGACGACCAACAGCATCAATCTCATCAATAAAGATGATTGCAGGAGCGTTCTTTTTAGCCTCATCGAAAAGCTCACGCACACGGGACGCACCAAGGCCAACGAACATCTCAACGAAGTCCGAACCAGCCATTGCATAGAACGGCACGCCAGCCTCGCCAGCAATAGCACGCGCAAGCAACGTTTTACCAGTTCCTGGAGGGCCGTAAAGAAGCACACCTCTAGGAATGCGAGCACCCAAAGCCTTGTAACGCGCCGGATCCTTTAAGAAGTCCTTAATTTCCTCAACTTCTTCCACAGCAGCCTGCTCACCAGCAACGTCTGCAAACTTAGTCTTAGGAGTCTGACCTTCCAAAAGCTTTCCGCGGCCGCGACCGGTTCCCATGCCAAGCATTCCACCGCCAGCGCCACCAATACGACTAAACATGAACCAAATCATGCCAAGGAAGAACAGTATTGGCACAAGCGAAGTAATAAGATACGAGAAAATACCTTGAGATTGCAAGCTTGCAGTCCAGCCGTTTGCCGGTTTAGATTTTTCAACTTCATGCACAACAGCTTTACCTTGAGCCAACGTGTAGTAGAACTGCACATCCTTGCCAAAGTTATGATCCTGCTTATTTCGCTTATCGTACTTCTTAAACGGAGTATCAAGCGTAAGCTTAACCAACTGCTTATTGTCAATAATTTCCACGTAGTTTGCTCTATGCGAATTCAACAATTCGAAACCATCTTGAGTGTCAATGGTTTGAGTGCCGCCGTGTGCAAACATTTGGAATCCGACTACAGAAAGCAGCACCAGCAGCACAATCCATACCCATGGCGAATTCCAGAACGGACGATGATTGTTCTTGCCGTTTTCGTTTTCGTCTTTATTGTTTTTGCTGTTTTTGCCGTTTTTGCCGTTACCTTGCGAGTTCCTAGGGTTAAGAGGGTTTAAGAACGGGTTATTACCGTTATTTCCGCGCCCTGGACCGCCCATTGGACCTTGTGGCATCATAGGAGAAGCGCCCATATAATTAAGGCTCCTTTCAAACTCCCCACGTTTATGTAAAAATTCTTAAATAAATTGTTAAATAAGAATCCTGAATTAATTAAGCAACATTCTTGAATGGTCTTAACACAAATACAACGCAAATACAATACGCGAATTGCTTAAGCGCCATACACGGATGGTTTCAATACTGCAATACTGTTCAAATTGCGGTATCGTTCGTCATAGTCCATGCCGAATCCGACTACGAAAGCATCAGGAATTTCAAAACCTGAGTAGTCGATTTGTACGTCTACTTCGCGGCGCGCAGGCTTACTAAGTAATGCGAAAACTTTTACGCTGTTAGCTCCGCGACCTTTAAGCTCATCTACTAGCCAAGCCAAAGTGCGACCGGAATCAACAATATCCTCAACAATCAGCACGTCACGCCCGCGCACGTCAGTGGTTAAATCTTCACGAACTTTAATCTGACCGCTTGTTTTAGTGCCACTTCCGTAGCTTGACAAGCTCATAAAGTCCATTGGCGCATTAATGCTGAGTTCTTGCGAAAATACTGCGAGAGTATTAACAGCTCCCTTAAGTACCGCAACAAGCAAAATATTGCGGTTTTTGTAATCTTCGCTAACTTGTTTAGCAACTTCACGAATGCGCTTCATAAGCTCTTCGTGATTAATTAATTCATAGTCGATGTCATCTCGTATATCTGCAATTTGCATGTTCACTATCTTTGCATAAACGAATGACGATATTGTGAGCGCGCCTTAACGCTTCGTAATATTTTGGAAGTGCAAGAGGCTTTTGACCATGCCAATTTGTACAAAGTTCGTCAATTGCTTGTACGTGACTGGATGAGAAACGCAGGCAGAGCGATGTTAGTGCTCTTGCTATAACGCGTCGGCGAATAGAAGGGTGATATTTCGCTAATTTTTGCGCTTCTAAGATTACGCTGTGCTCAGTTTCGTCAATAAAAGTTACTTTTGAAGCAGCCTCGTCAACTTGAGTATTAATATAATCAAGATCGTCTTGCGCAAACTTGGCACCTCGCGAAAGTAAAGTCACCATATTTGCTTGCAAAAAGCGCGAAATGTACGGCATAAGCGTGTGTCGAATACGCGATCTTAGAGGGTAATTTTCGGCAAGTTCTAAATTTTGAGAAGTTGTGTCGCCGTTGGTTGGATCATCCCACCATTTTATTCCCAAATCTTCACAAATTTTTGTTGTGTTTTCGCGCGTAAGCTCAATAAGCGGCCTAGCAAAGCACACATTTTTGCGATACGTTACAGATTTCATTCCTGCAACAGCTTCCAATCCTGCGGAATCTTTTAAGCCCATAAGCACAGTTTCTGCTTGATCGTTCGCTGTGTGAGCTAGTAGCACTACTGCAGCATGATTGCGCGTCGCAACGTTAATAATGGCTTGGTACCTAACTTCTCTAGCCGCAGACTCTTCTCCTTCTCCTAAATCTTTAACACGCACAGATTCAAGATAAATATGCTTTTCCTCAACTCCAGCTTGCAAACAACGCTTAGCAGCATCTTTTGCGACTTCTGTTGAATTAGGCTGAATATGATGGTCAACAATTACAGCGCCGCAACGAAGCCCTCTGCTTGCACAAACAATAACGCTAAGAGCCACAAGCGCGAGAGAATCCCTACCACCCGAACATGCAACTAGAACTAGTGGAGAATCGTTTTTTGCTGAATGCGCACCATGCTCATTAAAACAATCATCCTGCGTGCGCAATTTTAGCGCGTCAAAACAAGATTTTATTGCGCCAATGCCTGAGCGAATACTAGAGGAATAAACCATATGCTCTAGTGTAGCGCGATGCTCTAGCGTAGCGCGATCAGGATTAAAGATTTGGCAATTCGCCCATAAACTTATTAATAGCTACAAAAGCTCCCCAAAAATCTATAGGCTGATTTGCCACAACCGCAAAGGTTAAAGCTCCACCGCTCTTTCTGGACACGTTTCCAGTCATTGAACTTACTTCGTCTAATGATCCAGTTTTTACTCGCATAAGTCCAGCGTTAGAAACATCCGTTAGACGCTTGCGGGCTGTTCCAACTAGTCCAGGCAGTGATAATCCTTCGGATGATGCAGCTCCGCCAGAATTCGCTTGCAAATTTAGTACTTGTATTTTTGCCAGCGTTGCAACGCGAACCCTAGATTTTGGAGAAAGCCCAGAGCAGTCCGACATATGTAATCCGCTAATATCAACTTTAAGTTTGCGTAATCCTTGTTCTACGGCTTGCACTGCACCTTCTGGAGAATTTTTCTTATTCACAGCCAACGCTGTTAATCGCCCAAATTCTTCCGCAAGAGTGTTGTCTGAAATTCTAAGCATATAAGCCATTACTTCGTTTAGCGGCGCAGATGAAACTTTTGCGAGTAGTTTAGAATTATTTGCGATTAGCGGATGCGTTTTGCTTACTGGTATTGCAGAATTTTGAGAATTTTGAGAATTTTCAGTATCAAAATTTTGTACTTTTATGCCTTGTTCAACAAGCAATTTGGCAAAACGATTACCGACGCTTAAAGCAGGAGTAGGATCCGAAAGAGGAAAATCCGTAATATTGTCAGGATCAACACCCTGCAACGCAAGATCACGCTGGCGAGCATCGTCAATGGCCATAGACGAAGTTTCGGCATAAAAACGACGCTCATTATCTGTTTCATAAACAAGCGCAGGAGCACGTTTAGCGCCAAATAGCGAATCGTCAACTTCTAGCGAAACTTCGCTAATATTGTCAAGCTTTAAAGCGTTTGCAGTTCTACTTGCTAAAGTTGTTAAACCAGCACGACCGTTTGTGTGGTGCCAATCGTTTTCACCAACGCCAAGAAGCATGTCGCCGTTACCGCGAAGCACAATCTTACGCACGTCAAAACTAGATGACTTTTTAGGATTTTTATGAGATTTTGGTTGCAAAAATACTTGCGTATCCAAAGTTGAGCCCATGTCAAGAGTGCGAGAAGCCACTGCTGCTGTAAGCGTTTTAAGAGTTGACGCTGGCTCACGAGGAGTATCCGCCTCGTGCGAAGCAACTACTTTGCCCTTTGCGTCCATAATTATCACTGAAGTGTTGTCGCTTATTGAGGGGTCGGACATGAATTTGTCTATGATTTGCTGCGCCTTAGAACTGTCAATAGCTTTCCCGTAACTTATACCTTTTATAGCAGAATCTGCTGGCAAAAGTGTTCTAGGAGATGAAACAGGCGTAGAAATATGCTGCACTCGCAGAGTTAAAGGACCTGGTAGAATATCGCAACAATCAAGCACGAAATAAGTAAGCATAATTGAAACGCTTACTATAACTGCTATTGACGATGTAAGAAGACGCCAACGCGACGGATACTTGCTGCGTTTAAGCATCGAAGAGTATTTACTTGGCTTGGCTGCAGCACTGGTTGGCATTGGTGCAGAACTGACTACTGCAGAACCGATTTGTGAAGGTGCATCAATTTGCGTAGAAGCACTAATTTGTGTGGGTGCACTCGCATTTAGAGTATTTAAGGCATCGCTTGAGCCCTTACTACTTTCCATGCGAGCACACCTTTAATCCGATTGGCAAATACCTCGATTAAAACTATACCCCGTACTTACAACAAAACATTCGTAAGTTACGCCGTAATGGACGCGAATCTGCGCAAGTTTTCTACAATGCGAATCATGCGCTTATCCATCACTTTGCCGCCAAGAATTACGCCAACAGCCAGCACAATCAAACCGTTCACTACAAACAGAATGCATGCAATCCACAAAAGATTCGTGTTAATAGCCAAAAATGTAATAGCCAAAGCAATAGATGGAATCATGCATACTGTAGAAAGAAGCGAAAAACCTATTGGAGCAAGGGATCTAGCGCCTGCAGAACCTTGCGGCCTAGAAAATGGCTTTTCGATTGACGCTACAGGGTACATTGCAATGCACGAAGAAATTAAGCCTATGCCTATGGTCGCAAAAGCTACTCCGATTGGAGAAAGAGTTTGGAACATAACTGCATTCATATTTTGCTTAACATTTGCTACGAAGAAAAGGAAAGTGTAAACCCCTATTCCAAGAATTGCAAAGTACACAGCGCAAATCACGGACCAAACTATTGCGTGCGCTAAACGATCGTGCAAACCTTTTACTCCAATAATCGCGTGCATAGTAAAAGCTGTGCCATCGTATGCAATATTGTTCCCAACAACCATGCCCATAAGCAAACCAGAATACATAAGCCAGCTAGAAACGCCTATGTCCTGTGCTATAGAACCAAATCCTTTAGCATTAAAACTAGTTCCTCCTGCAACTATCAGAATAAAAAGCGGCGTAAGAAGCAAAAATAGTTGACGCATATCTCTTCTCATAACGCTAATAATTCGCGCAATAATCGCACCGACTGTGTTGTCTGGAACTGCTGCAAA
>CAMPNN010000040.1 GCA_946891915.1 uncultured Bifidobacteriaceae bacterium | reverse complement strand
TGTTTTGCTTCTTTTGCTAAGTCTTCGTCTTCGCTTGCCATTTCGCTAGCTACTTCGTAGTCTTCGCAAAGCTGCTTGTAATTTAGGTACGCGCTTACGATTGACCCGAGTTCTGCGTGCCTACGACCGAGCTTGCGAATTGCGTCTGGATTAGACGCTACTTCTGGCTCTCCCATGCGATTTTCAATATCGCGGTATTCGTTTAGAGCTGTAACCGCTGCTGGGAACTGTTCTTCTACTGACTCAGCCATTTTGTTCCTTTGTAGTCACGCATAACGCGGATTTTGAATCGAAAATATTAAATTTAGATATTGTAAGATACACACATGTTTAGCACATAAAACGCCAGCCCCGATTCCGCGAGTTACACGAAAGCAGGGCTGGCGTTTAAAAAGCTACTTAGTCTTCTTACCGTAGCGCTTCTCGAAGCGAGCCACGCGGCCGCCGGTGTCGAGAATCTTCTGCTTACCGGTATAGAATGGGTGGCACTTTGAGCACACGTCAACCGTCATGTGATCGCCATCAGCGGTGGAACGAGTTACGAAAGTGCTGCCGCAAGAGCAGGTAACCTGCACTGCGTGATAATCGGGATGAATACCCTGCTTCATAATGTCTCCTATGGAATTCGGGCGACCCGGGTCGCAAAGCCCCAATAGCTAAGCGTGAACCGGAACCTTCGTAATTCTAGTAACCACCCTCGACGCAGAAAGTTAGCTTTCTTTGTCTTCGCGCTTGCGACGATGCTTACCAGCCAATCCAGCTAAACCAACAGACGCTAACAAGCCAGCAAGTATTGCAGATTGCGCAACATTACTACCAGTTTTAGCGAGCTCAGGCGCAGCAGCAGCATTCTCATTCTCTGCAGGACCATCAGCCTTAGTATTAGGAACAGATTTTGGTTCTGGAGCTTTATGCTTTGGCGTAGTATACAACGCATTATTTGGCACAAACGCGTAAGACTCTGGAGCTTCAGGCTCAGGTTCTGGTTCCGGCTGCGGTTCTGGCTGTGGTTCTGGCTCAGGCTCAGGTTCAGGAGTTGGCTCCGGAGTTGGCGGCAACGGAACCGGCGTGTACTCAGGAATCACATCAATTTCCATAGTAAATTCTGCTTCGCGACCGTACTTGTCGGTAGTAGTAAACTTTAGCTCAACTTTTGGCTTGCCGTTCACAATCTTCGGAGTGCCGGAAATTGTGCAAGCAGTGCCAGCGCAGTCTGCGCTAATGCCGTTTACAGAATTCTTAACCTGGGAAACTAACTCGTTAATATTTACTTCCTTGCCGTCTACCGTAATCTTTGTATTCTTAGTATCCGGCGTTCCGTTAGCATTAAGATTACCTTCAGTCATATTTTGCAATCTGAAGTTCGTGAAAATACCCTCGCGAGCAGAACCACTAAGCTTAAACTTCATCGGCTTCATCTTATCGAAGTTGGCAACAATAATGGTTTCAGTTTCTGGGAATGCCATTGCAATATCGGAGTCAGTAATACCAGCTTGCACAAGCAAATTCTTCAAAGCTTCAATACTTGACTTTTGTGAATTACGAATTATTTTTGCTGTATATGACTTTCCAAATGCTTCCGCAAAACTAGCCAACCTATCGACACGAGCATCCCAGCTCCTATCGTTAATATTCATAGCTTCAGCAAGAATATTCTTTATAGCCGCAAATGTAGAATTCTTAGACTTGCGAATTATATTAGCAGTAAACGTCCTACCATAGCGTTCAGCAATTTTAGCTAATGCTTCACGCTCAGCATCAGTTGATTTGTGGTTATCAGAACTGTTATAAACGGTATCAATATTTTTAGAGTAAGATACCTTATCCCAATTCTTGAATATGTAACCTCTGTTAGCAAGAACGTCTGGAATATAATCCTTTATTGCAGACTCTTTGCCATTACGCACCCAGTAAGTGTGCATTGGCGACTGCATGGTTCCGCCATTGCCAGCTACATACGTTACTCTCTTGTAGTTTTGCGCAATAAATTCATATTCCTGCGTACCTCTTTCAGGCAAATCTTTATCCGCAATCACTTGCGGAAGCACACGTATACGTACTTTAACAGGAACTGTTACATCTTTACCACTATCATCCTTGTGAGTAACGTTTACTACGACAGTAGTAATGCCCGGCTTAGTAATTGCTTCGCCAGCATTATTCACGCCAGCACCTTGCATACCTTCAAGATCAACCTTATCGCCGTTTGAGTGCACAAGATCTTCAGGATTAGGTATGTAGTCACCAACGCTTAGAACAATATCCGACGCCTTCGCGTCCTTAATATGAGCCTGGTTTGCAACATATACGCGAGTTTTCTTTTCCGTATCCGTAGTAGCTGATGGAGCATCAGCTTTGTTGCCAGCTGCATCATAAATAGACCAGCCACCAAAGCCCTTAAGCTGTTTCTTCAATGTATCAGCCGCACCACCAATAGATTTGTAATAACTTCCACTCTTTGGATCAAAGTAGAGCACCTTAGGATTGGAAGTGCCGTCAGTCCACCTTCTACCAAAACCTGGTAAGAACACATGAGGCACATAGCTATCTGGAACTTTCTCATTACTCTTTGCGTCGATGACGTTATTCACTTTTTCGTACACTGCTTGAAGTCTTGCATTGGTTTTGAATTTCCACTTTTTAACTTCTTCGGAAGTGTAGATTTTATCATTTTCTGCATTATTTACATTTCCTACATTACTTTCATTAATTGTCGTAGGAGTTGTAGCATCTGTAACTAAGAATGTCGTAAATGGCATAGCAGTAAACGCACTACGGACTGCGCTAGGATGTGTTGCGTCATGTTCTGAAGGAACGGTCGCACTACTAGTCTGTGCAGTTCCCCTAATAGTTTTGCCAGAAGCGTCTATAATCTCACCTTCTATTAGATTCCAACCTCTAAACACGTAGTGGTACCCAGCATCGTCATAATCACTTCCAACAGCTTGCGGAGCTTTTACGCCAGCAACACCAGACGTAGAGTCACCGTCAACTTTTTTAAGAACGTAGTACAGCTTAGTCGCATTCTCATCAAGGCTGCCCTGTTCTTCACCCTTAACTGGCTTGGCATTTATAAAGTTGACCACAACATACTTACCCTGCTTGAGAACAAGGTCACGCTCTGCAGTAGCACCAGTAAGAATAGGTTTAGGTTTAGTAGTAGTACTATCAGGCTTCGGTAGGTTCTTACCGTACATCAGCTTGTAAATCACCTTAAGGCGAACATCACGCTTATACGTTTTCTCACCATCCTTGTAATTGACCGTAATCTTTAACGGCACAGTATACAAAGAAGGCTTAGAAAGCATGCTTTTCTTAAATTCTTCTTCAGTCTTACCTTTCGGCAAATCATATTCGACTTTTACGCCGTCTAGATTGTAATCCTTATACTTGTTATCCTTATTCTTTTTCTCATCGTTATACTCATCATACTTTTTCTTATAAGCATTTTTAATATAATTTTCTAAATCAGCCAACTTCGGAAATGTTGTAAGATCATCTTGCACAGCGGCAAGGTAATCAGTAGGCACTTCTGGCTCTATCCAAGGAGCTTGATCTGCCACGAACTCTTGGAATGGCTCGTTGACCTGCCATTTGCCGGTAGAGTTAGCTACATCAGCAATAGCATCAACTGTCTTACCATCGTTAAGCATGCTGCTTCGAGACCACTTGCCAGTAGGGTTGGTGAGATTGTTTTGAAGCATCTCAAGAACATTCACTGTCTTCCCATCAACAGTCTTCGTGATTTTGGAAAGATCAGTGCCCTTCTTTACGTAGAACACCTTAGGACCACTTGTGCCGTCTTTCTTCCACTTTCGTCCTGGAGCAGGCTTGAAGATTGCAATTACAGAATCTTCTGGAACTGTTCCGTTATCGGACGAACTCGAGAAGTAGTCGATTCGCTTGTAAATAGCGTGGTAAGTTACGCCGTTGTCTAACTTGACGTTCTTGTAGCGGTCGCTTGAATTTATGTCAAACGTCTGCTCTTGCTTCTTCTCCTCTGGCTTAGTCGCATCTGGCTTCGTCGTGCCAGAAGAAGGCGTACTAGGAGTCGGTTCTACAACTTTCGTCGCCCAACCCTTGAACACATAGTGGTAATGCTGGTTGCTGTAATCATTGCCGAAGGCCTGCGGCACGCGGATTCTAACATCCTTACCTTTATAAACGTAAGCAGTAAGCGTAGTAGTGGCACCAACAGGAGTATCAGTATTATCGCTATCGTGACCAATCAGCTTGCCTTCATCGTTCTTACCGGTAAACTTAATCGGCACGTAATCGCCAGCATGCGCGCTGCCGTAATCTGTAGCTTTAAACTTATCCCAATCGCTTTCGTACACCAAATCTGGAAGCACACGGTACAGCACTTCAGCTGCAGCTGGCTTTTCGTCGCCAAGCTTCACTTGCACTTTAATCTTGTGCAAGCCCGGAGTGCTGTCAAACTTTTCGCCAGGCGCAAAGCTGAACGTAGCACCAGCTGGATAATCAGAAGCATTCGTTATAAGCTTCTTAGCATCCTCACTACTTCCGGTACTAATATTCTCCTTTGGCGTAAGCACTTGCGGAGCTGCAGCAACAGGCGCCTTCAGCTTGAAGTTAGCGATGTAAACAACCTTCGGATTAGGTTGAGATTCAGAAAGAATTGGCAGACGATCGAAACCATCAGTATCTTTTTGCCCACCATGTCCATCATCTATATAAATCTTAGAAGTCCAGCCAGCAAACTCGTAGCCCTTATTCGCTATTGGGTCTTGAGGCAAAGGCATTTGGTAAGCCTTCGTACCGCTTATAACATCATAAGTTAAGCTTCCGCTGGCATCATCAGGCTGCTTGCCATCATAACCAACAATTTTACCCATAGAGCCTTGACCATCGGCCACTTTGAACACGTAACGCGTGTAGTTGGTTGGGCGATGTTGAGTATCATCCTGGCGCTTAAGCACGCGAACGTCTTTATATCTGAAGGTGTATGTTTTTTCGCCAATCTGCTTGCCATCTTTGCCAGTAGCGTATTCAATATTCTGCTGCGTGCTTTCCGGCATAAAGCCTTCAATCGGCTTGTAGAATGCTACGTCGTACTTTCGATTTACAGAGCTGACTTCGCTTTCTGGAAGAAGATCCTTTTCTTTTCCGTCCTTACCAATAGTTACATAGCGAACCTTATACTTGCGCGTATTGTACGTTTGGTAAATAAACTCGCCAGTATTCTGATTCTCATCGCTCGAAGCTTCAAAGCTCGTGAAATGCTTATCTGGGAAGTGCGTTTCGTCACTATAGACTGCTTCCGCATTGTAGCGCAAATGCTCGCGCAAGCCGGAAACCGTTTGAGTAGAAATGTGATCCACCATCGCGGCTTTGGCTGATTTATCAGTAGCATTCTTATAGTCAGCAAACGTGTACCCTGGCTTTAAGAATATGTGCTTAAAAGTACCGTTGTAGCGAGTATCCTTAACCCACACTGCATTAAGCGTTATATCTTCTACTACTTTGTTGCCAAAAGCGTACGGAAGTTTTGTGCCGTTCTTGTCAATTTCCCAGCCGTAGAAGTCGTAGCCTTTGCGAGTTGGAACCTTTATATCTTTATTTTCCTTAATAACATAGTAGTGATCGAACTGCTGTTTCGTAACTACGTTAGAGTCCTTTATTTCTTTGCCGTTTCCGTCGGTTTTCGGCATATTGTAGTTAAGCGTTACAGTGTGCTTAATACCTTCTGGCTTACCCCACGCAGCGTAAAGCTTAATGCCGTTGACTGGCACTGTAATATCTTTGTCTTCGCCATTTATAAACCGAGTGCCAGCCTGATCAAGAGCCCAGCCCTTAAACACGTAGTCTTTTGGCAAATTATCAGGGCGAACGATGGAGTACTTAGTACCATTAAGCGTGAAAGTGTACTTGCCATCGAACTGCTTAGACGTATCGTTAGCATCATCTTTAGTTACAGAAGCATCGTAAGACTTAACGTTGCCATTGTCGTAGTACAAGTCTGCGTCTTTGCCCGTCAATTTAGCATTGCCACGCTTGGTCAAGCTATACTCAAACGGCAGTTCTTCTGTAGCAGCGACATTGTCTTTTGTTATAGCATTGCCGTCCGCATTATAAAACTGTACATCGTACGACTGGCGCTTGTACTCGAGAGTTGCTATTTTATCAGAATCAAATTCTCTACAACCACTCTTATCACCAAAATTAAGCTTTTTTTCAAAGCCAGCAACGTATTTACGGAACTCAAGATGATACTTCTTTTTAAACTCGTAATATTTCTTATATGCTGGATCAGTTTTAAGTCTTCTAGCAATCTCATCATTTAACTTTTTAAGAGCAAGTCCTCCATATTCATCGTTTTCGTCATAAGAATAATCAGGGACATGAAAATCTTCATCACCTCCTTCTTCTGGAACATCGTCTGGAGCGTCTTCACCTGTTACTTCTTCATAAAGCTCATGTACTTTGCCATAGAAGTCATCAAAATCGAGATCTTCATCAGCCTTAACACCATCTTTACGACTAATGTTTTTACTTGTAATATTAGTTATTTTTGACTCAAATCCTGCAATAGAAGGCGGAGTAAAGGTATAATCACTACTAAGCGTGTCATCCTTACTATAGGAGTCAGTAGAAAGCTCATACTTAATATCATCGCCAGTATCGCCATTTTTTGCAGATGCAATACTCTGTTTTTTGACGATTACCTGTACAACACCAACATCACCTTTATCATAGGAATCAAGAATAAGTAGGCGCTGATTATCTTTTACAGTATACTTTTGCGCACTAGCATCTGAAGGTTTGTCACTAATCTGCGGAGCCTTGCCATCTTTATACATCCAATGGAATTTTGGATCAACAAATTCTTCTTTCGTTAAACGAAATGGAGGAGTATCACGATATGTACCATAAGTATCTCCATTAACATTTCCACCAATCAAAAAACCTAATGAAGAAATGTTACCATTATCCATAAAGTCTACTTCATCTGAATTAGGCCAAACATCAGTAAGACTCTGCCCGTAACGAACCTTTACACGGTAACCATCATGATCAACTTTGCTAGTTACTTTATTAAAACTATTACCATACGTGTAAGTAGATTCGTTGTCTAACTTGCTCGAACAATCACCGCCGCCAGCGTAGCAGTAGCTAATCGTCTCACCTTTGCTGTTCTTTTTATGTATAACAGCATTCTTACCGCCCATACCATTATTACTGTTCTTAGGAGCAGCAAAAATAAGCTCGTAAGTATTGCGGTCGTAAACTAAGTTAAGAGTGTTGTTTAAGTCGTTTGCGCAAAGCTGCGATTTACTACGTTTGCCTAAATCTGGGCGACCCGGCACAAAATCATGTTGCTCACTGTTAAGTTCTTTAGTAAGCTCCTTATTCACATGGAAGTAGCGCGTGAATTTATCTTTATAAACTCTTTCGCCCTTAGCATTTACAGTATAATTGTTCGGATCGTCAGGATCGTCAGTATTGTACCCGTCTAAGTTTGTTACATGCGTATCGTTCATCCAGTTGAACTTTGCAATTAAGCCAGTTTCGTGTTTAGAATCTTTGCCTTGCAACTCTTCTTTAGTTAAGCCAAGCTCCGGGTTCTTTACATAATCAGTTTCGCTTGCGCCATTAAGCTTACTAGCATCATCAACAACGCCAGCGTCATTCATCTTATCAAGCGCAACTTCACTGTCTGTTTGCACATTCTTGCGCTCAACAAGACCAACAAAGTCGTAGTTTGCAAGCGAAT
>CAMPNN010000039.1 GCA_946891915.1 uncultured Bifidobacteriaceae bacterium | reverse complement strand
AGAGTAGTAAAAATTATAAAAATTACGTCACAAAAAAGACAGCATCACGCTGTCTGTCTGTCTGTCTGTCTGTCTGTCTGTCTGTCTGTCTGTCTGTCTGTCTGTCGAGGATTATATTTTTCATAATCTAAGTTTGTCAACCTCCACTACCAAATCAACATGCGGAATTATAACAAACAAACCCAGTAAATTCCAGTGTCAAATAGTCCACGAATAAATTCAAACTGCACCAGTGTCTCAAAACAAGCAAAACGAGACACTAACGCAGAATTACTCCTTAACATGCTTTACAAAAATACGCTCCAACAAAGGCGTGTGAAGCATAATAGTCGATCCCCAACCAATGAAAAATAGCAGCGGCAAACCTTGCGGAAAGTAAATAACTGAAGCAACCACAAGACCTACAAAAACGGCATCTATAATAATCATCCCAAGCGTCGCCTGCCAGTATACAACGCTGAAAATAAGAGCATTCAAAACAGTTAGACCAATATGGTTTTCAAAACGCGCTTGTAAAGCGAAAACCCATTCTACTATAAGAATCCAGATTATGCTTATTGCAAATTGCGGGATTAAAAGCAGCGGTATTCTAACTGCAATCCAAGCCCACAATATGAGCGCAAGAAGCGGCCCCATTACAATCCAAATTACTGTAGATTTCAAAAAGTTGCTGGAAAAAGCGCGGAAGTACAATGCTGTCATATGCGCTTCACCTTGCTCTAGCCTTCTTGCCACATCGTGAGCTGCAGAAACGGCTGCACCAATAGTTATTAGGGGGATACTGGTAATAATCATAAGCACGGTAAGCCACACGGTATTAGCAAATGTTTCCATGCATTGCGCAAACTTTGAATCCGGACTACCAAACGAGAACATTACGATATCTCCTTTATGTTTCTGTTTGCGCTATTTATAGCTGACTTACTAATACGATTACCAGCAATACGATTAGCAATACGTTTATTACCAATACGTTTGTTACTAGCACGCTTACTAATACGCTTACTAACAATACAATGGTGGTGACTACAAATCTTACGACCGTAGTCACCACCATTATTTTAACCACTTGAGATTTTGGAGGAGAAGAAATCTCAGCCTTTTACCGCACCAGCCATAACGCCTTTAATAATGTACTTCTGGCAGATGAGGTAGAAGACGATAATTGGAAGAATGGCCAGAACCAAGCAGCCCATCATAGCGCCCATTTCAACGGAGCCATAGCCACCCTTCAAATACTGAACTGCAATCGAAACCGTCTTGTACTTGTTCAAGTCCAAGGTAAGGTATGGAAGCAGGAAGTCGTTCCAAATCCACATAGTTTGCAAAATGGATACAGACACGATTGCTGGTCGCATAATCGGCACAATAATCTGGAAGAATATGCGCGGCACAGAAGCGCCATCAATCATTGCAGACTCTTCAAGCTCTTGCGGAATGCCCTTAATTACGCCAGTGAAAATAAACACTGCAAGACCAGCACCAAAGCCTAAGTAAATAATCCACAATCCCCATGGAGTATTCAATCCGAGCTTATTGGTGATGTCGGAAAGGGTGAACATAACCATCTGGAATGGCACAATCATGTTGAATAGGAACAAAACGTACAGAAGCTTTGCCGCCCAATTGTTCACACGAACAATCCACCATGCGCACATTGCTGTGCAAAGCAGAATCAAAATCACAGAGCCGACGGTAATAATAATAGTCCACCAGAAGCTCATGATGAGATTCGTGCGCTCAATTCCGAGGGAATAATTTCCAAGTCCAATAAAAGACTTAGGGTCGAGGGTAAAAGGCTCGCTTGCAATATAAATCTTCGACTTGAATGAATTTATAAAAACTATAGCAATTGGGAAAATCCAAAGTAAGCTTACAACAGTAAAGAAGATTGTCCACAGTGTAGAATGCTTCATTTTCTCGTTCATGCCACTACCTCCTTAGACCTAGTAAGCATATTCTGGACCAAGGCAAGCACAGCAACAATCACGAAGAACACAACTGCCTTTGCCTGACCAACGCCTTCACCGTTTGTACGTCCGTAGAACGTGTTGAAAATGTTTAATGCCAACATTTCAGACTTATGCGAAGGCATACCATTCGTCAAAGCCAAGTTCTGATCGAAGAGCTTGAATCCGTTGGTAACTGTTAAGAACGTGCAAACAGTAATTGATGGCATCATCAAAGGAATGGTGATCTTAAACAGTGTTTGCATTGGGGTTGCACCATCAACAGCGGCAGCCTCAATAACGTCACCAGGGAGAGCCTGCAATCCTGCAATATAAATAATCATCATATAGCCGATTTGCTGCCAGCAAATAAGCAGCACCAAACCCCAGAAGCCATATACAGCAGAATATGTAATAGAACGGCCGAAGTAAGCCAAAATACCATTAAGCACAAGCTGCCAAACATAACCCAACACAATGCCACCAATCAAATTTGGCATGAAGAACACGGTGCGGAAAACGTTTGATCCCTTAAATTTCTTAGTAAGCATATATGCAATTGCAAACGCAATCACATTAATAAGAATAGTGGTGACTACAGTAAACGCCGTAGTAAAAATTAACGAATGAACAAAGTGTGGATCCCTAAATGCCTTGCGGTAATTACGGATACCAACAAACTTACCGTCTGTAACAGTGTGGAATTTGGTAAAGCTCAAATACACGCCCATAACAAACGGTGCAACAAAACCAATAATAAAAGCCGCAAACGTTGGCAAGGCAAATAACGCCCACCATTTACGTATTGCTTTTCCGCTCATACTAATCATGACTCGTCAGTTTCTCCTCCTTGAGTACGGCGTCCACACAGACGCCGCTGTCTCGAACCAATAACTTCATTCTACTACATGAACCAGCGATGTCAAACGTTGTCATTTTCTTGCAAAGAGATTATGACGACTTGTCGTTTTCAAATTAAAAAATTGCTTGTTATCATTGGCTTTTTAACAAAATCTGCTAGAATGTAAACGGTTGCAAACGTTTGTTTATTATGAACTACAGAGGTCCGTATCAAACAGCCTACACGATGTCGTGGTAAAATGTTTGGCGTATGGGAATAAAGGAGTCCACATGCCGGCAAATATTCAAGATGTTGCGAATAAAGCTCATGTGTCAGTTTCAACAGTGTCACGGGCATTCACACGACCAGACTTAGTTTCTGCACCAACACGAAATAAAGTGCTTTCCATTGCCGATCAATTGAACTTTTCTATATCTAGGTCCGCAGCAGCATTGAAATCCGGCAAAACTTTGCGTATTGCTTTGCTTATTAGCGATCAAATCCGCCTATGGTTCAGCGCATCTATTATTCAAGGTCTTAATCAAGTATTTCACGCAGCCGGATACGATTTGTCTATTTTCCAGATTTCTAGCAGCGAAGAGCGTAGCGAATTTTTTACTTTACTTCCAACTAGGCGCAATGCAGACGCGGTTATTGTGTGCTCTTTTGATGTGAATACCAAGGAAATTGAGCAGCTTAGAACTACAGGCGTGCCTATTATTGGCATAAATTGCTTGCGCCCTCAGGACTGCGCTTTTGATGCAACTATTAATATTGACGACGATCAAGGCGCACGTCTTATGGCTCGTCACTTGATTGGCTTAGGGCATCGCAATATTGCTTATGTGCGTACAACTCGCGACGTTTCGCTACATTTCAGCGTTTTGCAGCGTTATCATTCGTTTATTGACGAGTGTAAAAATAACGGAATCACGCCAAAAGAAATTGTGGCACCTGCAAATTTAGACAGAATAAGCGCTATAGTTTCTATGCTTCTTGGGAATGTAAATATGCCGACTGCTATTGCTTGCCAGGAAGATGGAATTGCAATACCGCTTATGTTCCAGCTTGCTCGCAGCGGTTATGCAACTCCTGGCGATGTGTCGATTATTGGTTTTGACGATAGTTTTTATGCTCACGAAACTGGTTTAACTACCATTAGGCAGGATCCGGTTGATATTGCTGCAACTGCCGCAAAAATGACACTTTCGCTTATAAATGGTCAAGAGGTTGAAAATCCGTATATGATTGTGCCAGCACAGCTTATTGTGCGTTCCAGCACTGCCGCTTTATTAAGTGAGTAAACATTTTATTTTACTTTATTTACTTTAACTTTACTTACTTTATTTTATTGATATAGCGAGCATTCTACTTTATTTTATTAAGCAAATAAATATTTTATTTTAGTTAAGCAAGTAGCTTTTTATAATTCCTACACACTATTTAAATAATAAAATCCGCTAGGACTTAACACTAAATTGTGCCAGTATCCTAGCGGATCCGCTTACGTCACCTTTGTTTACTTACGTCAGAGGTGTAACGTCTATTAATTTATTTAAATTAGATTAGTCCTCATCTTCGTGAGCCTGAGAATATTCCTTAGCCCAGCCATCCACGAATGCGGTCTTAACCTTATCCCACTTGCCAGTGCCCTGAGCGTACTCAAGCAAAGCAGAACCAAGATCGTTCTTCCAGTTGTCAGATGGCATAACAGTGAAGTTCCAGCTTACTGGGGTCTTACCGGACTTAGCATCTTCAACAGCTGCCTGAGTCAATGGGTTGTCGGACTTAATGTCTGCGAAGCTCTTGAATGGAGTGGTGAAGCCCATCTGCTTGGACAAAGCATCCTTGCCAGCATCGGAAGTAAGCAACCACTTCAAGAAGTCCTTAGTGGCCTTCTTGTTAGCGTCGGAAGCCTTCTCATTGATGCACCAGTAATTCTCGGAACCAGTAGCCAAGCCCTGCTTCTCTTCGCCCTTAGCACCAATGTAGATTGGGAGCATGCCAAGATCTTCGGCCTTCATACCAGCCTTGGAGAGGTCACCCCAAGCCCAAGTACCATTCTGGTAGAACACAGCCTTGTTCTGGGAGAACTCAGCGTTTGCATCTTCGCCAGTCTTGGAGCTGAGCTGCGTTGCTGGGGTTGTGGAATCAGTGATGTAAAGATCAAAGATCTTCTTGTAGCCATCAAGGAACGTACCCTTAACCTTTGAAGGCTGCTTGGTAACGTGATCTTCCTTGAACTCGTAGTACAGAGGAAGGTTTGCAAGGTGGGTCTTGAAGCGCCAGTCAGAGCTGGAATCGAAGCCTGCGGAAGTAAAGGCGCCGTCAACACCAAGATCTGCCTTATGAGCCTGAATGTCATCAGCAACAGCCTTCAACTTATCGAAGGAGTTAATCTCTTCAGCGGACTTTACCTTTGCGTCCTTAAGCTCGGTGTACTTCTTAAGCAAAGCCTTGTTGTAAATCAAGCCGTAGGTTTCCATTGCGTATGGAACACCAACAACCTTATCGCCATCCTTAAGAGCAATATCCTTGTTCTGAAGCTGCTTGTAAAGCTCGGTATCCTTCAAATCAGCGGTGTAATCCTTCCAGCTTGCATAGCCAACTGGGCCGTTAATCTGGAAGAGTGTAGGAGCTTCGTCACCCTTGCTGATTTCGCTCTTCAAAGACTGCTCATATGTACCAGAAGCAGCGGTCTGAACCTTTACCTGAACGCCAGTCTTCTTGGTATATTCCTTAGCAACTTCCTTCCACTGGTTTGCAGCTTCTGGCTTGAAGTTCAGGAAGTAAACCTTGCCCTTCTCAGCGGCCTTTTCGCTGGAAGAGGAACCGCAAGCTGCGAGCGCGCCAAAAGCCATCGCTGAGCAAGCTACCAGTGCAATTGTTGACTTAATTGTACGATTCATCATCGAACCTTTCTCGTATGCCGACAATCCCTTCGTTGGACTGCCACACCTCTAGGTGTCCTTATCGACAATATTTATTATGCCTCAACTATTTGAATATTGCAAACGATGGCATAACCAAAATTAACGCGTGTCGCCATAAAAATGGCACATAATAATATCTTTAATAAAATTGGTAGGTATTTTTGGAAATAATTAAAGGGATTACGCAATAATTTAGCAAACGATTGCGCAATCCCTTGAGAATCATAGTTTAGAACAAATTATTTAATTAGCAGCTAACTCTTACTGTGAGCAATCGCATACTCTTTAGCCCAGCCGTCCACGAACGCGGTTTTAACTTTTGCCCACGCTTCGTCAGCTTCATTAGACTGAACACCACCGTCTTTTGTTGCTTGAGCATATGTGAGCAAACTAGAGCCAACATCGTCCTTCCAGCCATTGGAAGGCATCATAACAAACTCCCATTTAACAGGCACTTTGCCAGGTTTAGCTGTGTACTTTGTAGCAGCATTAACAAGAGGATTTTTTGCTTCAGGGAAATTGCTGAAAGGAGTAGCAAAGCCCAGCCGCTCAGTTAAAGCTTTCTTACTGGAATCTGAAGTAAGCAGCCACTCCAAGAACTCATTAGTTGCCCGCTGATTCTTTTCTGAAGCCTGTTTATTGATACACCAATAGTTTTCAGAACCAGTAGCCATGCCTTGATTCTCTTCACCGGGAGCACCAATATAAATTGGTAGCATACCAACGTCGTCACGTTTTATGCCAGCCTTCGAAAGATCACCCCAAGCCCAAGTACCATTCTGGTAGAACACAGCTTTACCAAGCGCAAACTCATAAACAGCATCTTCACCAGTTTTAGTGCTTAACTGGTTTACAGGAGTTGTGGAATCAGAAATATAAAGGTCAAAAATATTCCTGTAATTATCAACATACTTTTCATTGATTGACGCTGGCTGACTTTCAACTTTATCTTCAGTAAACTGGTAGTACAAAGGAATATTTGCAAGGTGTGTCTTAAAACGCCAGTCAGAGCTGGAATCGAAACCAGCAGAAGTGAAGGCACCATCAACACCAAGCTCATCCTTGCGTGCTTGAATATCATCTGCAACTTCTTTCAACTTTTTGAAAGAAGTTATTTGATCTTCAAAAGATTTACCATCTTCTTCCGGAGCCAACTTTGAATTATGAAGATCCGCATACCTAGCAAGCAAAGCCTTGTTGTAAATCAAGCCGTAATTTTCAGTAACATAAGGCACTGCAACAGGCTTACCATTATCAGTAAGAGCAAGGCCTTTGCTACTAAGCGCATCATAAAGAGGGGATTTACTTAAATCAGCCGTGTAATCTTTCCAGTTGGCGTAGCCCACAGGACCGTTAATCTGGAATAATGTAGGCATAGCATCAGGATTACTTTTAACAGCAGCACGAAGCTCACCTTCGTACTCGCCGCTTTGAGGAGTCTTGACATCTATATAAGCCCCCGGATGAGTTCTTTTATACTCATTAGCAATGTCTAACCAAATATCCTTGCCTTCAGGCTTGAAGTTGAAGAAAATAACTTTCCCACCAGCAGACCTATTAGCATACGCACCAAAAGACTTAGAAAAGCCGAAAGCAGCAAACGCACAAGCCGCCAAAACAGCGCAAACAACTAACGCAATAACAGACTTAATCGCACGACTCATCATCGAACCTTCCCCATACTGATAAGCTTCTTAAAACTACCTAGTTGCTGCTAATAAATTGCTATTGAATACTGCCTAACCACAGTAGTGAACTAATATTATAGCAAACTCAAGACTCAATAAATATATATTTTTGCAGCATCTTTGCAATACCTTTGCAATAAAATCACAGCCAAATTCAAGCAGTTCTAGGCAGATTTCAGTTGCATCAACAGTTCTCAGCAATTCCAATGCACAATTACATTGTCACCTTTGTACTCGCCCAGCACAGAGTAATGCGCAGTATCGAGCCGCAACAATCGCGCAAAATCTGGGCTTACTCCAAGCCAGCGCGTAGTTAATATACGCAATACGTGCGCGTGCGCAACTACAATCACATTTTTACCCTGCTTAAGTTTAGGAATCGCAGCATCAATAATTTTTTGAGTGCGATCAGAAACTTCTTGCAAGCTTTCGCCAGAAGTTCTATGCACATCAACTTCCTCACCACTAGGAAGCACCTCTCTAGCATCGCTAATCATATGCGCAGGAAGCACTTTAGGGCCGTGCTTCCACACATCCCAAGCCTCAACTCCACTTAACTCCGCAATATCTCCACGCGTGCGCCCCTCAGCAGCACCATAATCCCACTCCAACGCACCTTCGCAAATTTCATACTTAGCAAAACCTGCAAGCTGAGCAGTTTGCTGAGCGCGACGAAGCGGACTTACAAATACGCAATCCTCATCAAAACCTTGCGGAAACTCATAGCGCAAACGCTCTCCAGCCTCTTTTGCCTGCTCAACACCAACTTCAGTAAGCGGCAAATCCGTGCGCCCAGTATGCTGACCAGACACACTCCAAGCTGTTTGACCATGGCGGAGCAACACCAAGCAGCCCTGCTTCGAGCACTTTTTTTCGGATAATTCTTGAGTAGCGTTATTCTGCATAGCTTTCACATTCCTCTACAGCGCCACGTAACCCTTCCGTCGCTTGGCGTCCGGCGCGACGGAAGGGTTACGTGGCGCTGTAGAGGAATGTGA
>CAMPNN010000038.1 GCA_946891915.1 uncultured Bifidobacteriaceae bacterium | reverse complement strand
CGCCACTTTTTTATCCTGTAAACCTTTTTGTTTGCTCTCACATATAAGGCGTATGGTTTTCCGGCAAATGTGGTCAAAAATGATGAAAACGACAACAAATGCCGGAAAATCTCCCGCAAATGTGGTCAAAAATGATGAAAACGAAAACAAATGCCGGAAAATCTCCCGCAAATGTGGTCAAAAATGATGAAAACGACAACAAATGCCGGAGAAAAAACTACCGCAAATGTTCCACATCACTAAACTGACAATTCCTTTACAAGCATGTAAAGAAAAAATCGAGATCTAGTCCAAAAGCGACAATTCCTTTACACGAGCGTAAAGGAAAAAACGGTATCAAACTAAAAACTGACAATTCCTTTGCACGAGAGTAAAGGAAAAAACGAAACCTCGCCAAAAAACGATTTTTCCTTTACAGCCACGTAAAGAAACTAACGCGCGCTACGCTCTAAGCGCGAAAGCAGGTCGTCGCGCAAGCCTCGCGCCGCATCAAACGAATTGCAATATAAACTATATTTCAAATGCAAAGAGCAGTCGCCACAAACAGTGTAGAATATAAAAAATAAGCTTTCGAAACTTAAAAAACAAAGGAGCAGCCAGCGCATGTACGTCAACCCAAATCAACGCAAAGACGTGAGTAACGTGCGCTGGGTATTGCAATACTGCAAGCCAGACATGTGGAGAGTAGGCGTATCGCTTGTACTTTTTACAATTAACGACACAATGGCAATGACGATGCCGTTGCTTTCGGGCTTTATTGTAGACAAAATCATTATTGGCAAACAGCATAATCTACTTATAAGCGTATGCGTTTTAATGGTTGCAATGATGATTATTCGTGTAGGCTCAAGATATATTTACCAGCTTCAAATGGAAAGATTCGGCCAAAACGCCGTGTACCGCCTCGTAAGCGACGAGTACGAAAAGCTGCATTCCTTGGACTTCACGTACTTTAATCACACGCGCACAGGCGATATTATGAGCCGAATGACGTCGGATACGGATGCGATTCGCCATATTCTAAGCTGGGTTTCGTATATGGCGTTAGATTGCGTAGTAATGTTCGTGCTTGCGATAGTCATAATGTTTTCAATCCAATGGCAGCTTGCTTTAGCGCTTATGTCAATAACGCCATTCTTGTTCCTGCTCGCAAGAGTTATGGGCAAAAAAGCTAGGCCAAAATTCCTTGCAATTCGCGAATCCTTTGCACGCATGAACTCAATGGTGGAAGAAAATATTGAAGGGAATCGCGTAGTAAAAGCTTTCGTGCGCGAATCTTACGAAACCAAAAAATTCGACGAATGCAACGAAGACTACTTTAAGCGAAATGTTACGCTTGCAAAAAATACGCAAAAATACATGCCGTGGCTTGACGGCATGGGCTTTGTGCTAGAACTTATAACAGTAGGTTTCGGCGGATGGCTCGTTTTAAACGGCAGCATGACATTAGGCACATTCGTTACCTTTAACAGCTTCCTTTGGATGCTTAATATGCCTGTTAGAATGGTGGGCTGGCTTATTAACGACTGGCAGCGTTTTAACGCAGGATGCGTTAATATTCGCAAGCTTCTTACGCAAGAATCGCATATTAATCTTCCAAAAAAAGCGGACGCAAGCGTAAAAATCAAAGGAGAAATCACTTTTGAGCATGTTGATTTTGCATTCCCGGACGATCAAGACTCACCAATCTTAAAAAATATTGATTTACGCGTTCCTGCCGGAAGCAAACTTGGTATTCTTGGCGAAACGGGAGCCGGAAAATCAACTCTTGTAAGTCTTATCGCAAGATTCTACGACCCGACGCGTGGGCGCGTTTTAATCGACGGAAAAGACGTGCGCGAATGGCCGCTAGAAACCTTACGAAACGAAGTTAGCATAGTAGCGCAGGAAACTTTCCTATTTTCAGACACGATTGCAGGAAATATTGGCTTTGGTTTGCTTCAAAATAAAGAAAATTGCAAAGAATTAGACGATACGATTCGCAGAATGGCAAGAATCGCAGCAGCTGACGATTTTATTATGAGCATGCCAGAAGGCTACGAAACAGTAGTAGGAGAGCGCGGAGTCGGACTTTCCGGAGGGCAAAAGCAAAGGCTTAGCTTAGCTCGCGCTTTAGCAAATAACCCAGCAATCTTAATTATGGACGACACAACTTCAGCTGTAGACATGGAAACAGAAGAACATATTCAGCAGGAGCTAAAGAAACTCGACGGCACTCGCACAGTAATCACTATTGCGCACAGAATCTCATCCGTAAAAGACGCAGACATGATTGTTGTGCTAGATCACGGCAAAATCGTCGAACGTGGAACGCACGCAGAACTTGTGGCAGCGCACGGAAGATACTGGGAGATTTACAGAAAACAGCTGGGCTTGCAAAGCGGCAAATCTGCAGGATTCGAAACGAAGGGGGAGTAGGCATGGCGCAACGAAACACTTATCGCGAAGACGAAGAACAAGAAGAGCATGTGAACGTGCATGAGCTTATGCGCGTTAAAAAATACATGAAACCATACGCAACTAAACTCCTACTCGTAATTCTGGTAGTTATAAGCGGCAGCATAATTATGACGGCAATGCCAATGATTACAAAAATGCTAATCGACGTAGTATTGCCGCATAAAAACTACACGTACCTGTACGCAATTATTGCGGTTTTTATGGTGCTTATTGTGCTGTATGAGCTGGGATTAGCGTACAGGACGCTTGCAATTACGCGCATTGGGCAGATGATAATTAGAGATATGCGTCGCGATATTTTTACGCACGTGCAGTCGTTATCTTTTGATTATTTTGATTCGCGCCCGCACGGAAAGATTCTGATTCGCATAGTAAACTACATAAACACGCTTTCGGATACGCTTTCTTCGGGATTTATTAACGTATTTTCCGACGTTTTTGTGCTGATTATTACGCTAATAACAATGTTCGTTATAGATTGGCGAATGGCGTTGTGGAGCTTGGCGCTATTTCCAATATTCATAATTTGGACGCGCACTTTGCAAATTTTGCAACGAAAAGCGTCTAAAAAACTATCGAATAAGCAAAGTAACTTAAACGCGTACTTGCACGAATCAATCGCAGGCGTAAAAACAACGCAAACTTTTGCTAGAGAATCTGTAGCATACGAAACTTTCCAAGAACAGCAATCAGAAGTAAGAAGCGCTTGGATGCGAAACGTTAGAGTGCAAATGCTGCTTTGGCCGGGAGCTTCAATTATTGAAACCGCAGCAATAGCGCTTTTATACTACGTTGGAGTGTCGAACCTAGGCGGAATGAACGTGAGCACAGGCACGCTTATAGCGTTCGTCTGGTATTCGACTACTTTCTGGGATCCGGTAGTAAATATTGGAAACTTTTACACGCAGCTTGTAACATGTTCAGTTTATTTGGAGCGAATTTTTGAAACTTTAAGAATTAAGCCGAATATTGTAGACAAGCCGGACGCTATTCAATTGCCGCAAATTTGTGGAAAAGTCGATGTGAACGACGTCGTTTTCCGTTATGAAGAGGGCGGAAGGCCGATTTTGAACCTGGTTGACTTGCATGTGTTGCCAGGGCAAACCGTTGCTTTAGTAGGGCCGACGGGTGCTGGAAAAACGACGCTGGTAAACTTGCTATCCAGATTCTACGATGTTTCAGAAGGATCCATTACCATCGACGGGCATGATGTGCGCTCAGTAACTTTAGACTCGCTACGCAAACAAATGGGCGTAATGCTGCAAGACAGCTTTATTTTCAGCGGAACTGTGCGCGAAAACATTCGTTACGGAAAGCTCGACGCAACTGACGAAGAAATTGAGGCTGCAGCTCGAACTGTTCACGCGCACGAATTTATTAGCGAAATGGAAAAAGGCTACGACACTGAAATTGAAGAGCGAGGAGCCACACTTTCGGCAGGTCAAAGGCAGCTTATATCGTTTGCGCGCGTGTTACTTGCCAATCCGCGCATTTTAATTCTAGACGAAGCAACAAGCAATATTGACACGCGTACGGAAGAAGCGCTACAAGCGGGATTAGCTCAGCTGCTTAAAAATCGCACGTCTTTCGTAATTGCGCACAGGCTATCAACTATTGAAAAAGCCGACTTGATTTGCGTAATCGACCACGGGCAAATAATAGAACGCGGCACGCACGCAGAGCTTATGGCGGCGAAAGGAGCTTACTATCGTCTTGTGGAATCGCAATACGCGGCGATTCGGCAGTCGATTGCGTGAGTTTGATTTCGCAAGAGCGGTTGCGTAAGTGGTTGTATCTGCTTCAAAAATAGCGAAAAATAGCTGCTTCAAAAATAGCGACTACACTAGTACGTATGAGTAAACATCATCGCGAACATAATTGGGCACCGGCTTTAAACGCAGAATCTGCAGTATGGGAAAATCTTCTAAAAGAAGGCGTAACAATTGCGGACGATCACACGCATATGCTAAGCGTCGTCGACTTTGCACACAATCTCAATCAAGAATTAGCCGAAAAAGGACGCGACTTAATAGCTGAACCAACTGCAGACGACTTAGTATCGCAAGCAAAATCTGCAGGAGTTGCACACATGCTAGAAGTCGGTTGTGAATACCCAGACTGGCAGGCGACGATTGATTTCGCTGCATCGCACGCAGACTCAGTTCGCGCAGCAATCGCAATACACCCAAACGAAGCAGTTTTGCACGGGCATAGAGGAGCGGAAGGCCCAGACGGATTGCCGGTAGTTTACAAGCCGTACCACGATATTCCATTCGACGAAGCAATGCAACACTTGCGCTCGCTAGTAATTGCGCATCCAAAAGAAGTAGTTGCAATAGGTGAAACAGGTTTAGATTATTTTCGCACTGGAGAGCCAGCTAGACTAGCCCAACGCAACGCTTTTAGAGACCATATTGCGCTCGCAAAAGAATTGAATCTACCTTTGCAAATCCACGATCGCGACGCTCACGAAGACGTAGTAAAAATCCTACTTAAAGACGGAGCGCCAGAACGAACAATATTCCACAGCTACGCAGGCGGAGCGGAATTAGCCGAAATTCTAAAAACGCACGGCTGGTACGCAAGTTTTTCCGGAACCGTAAGCTACAAAGGCAACGAAGAATTGCGCAAATCTGCCGAAATTATTGGCGAAAATCACATAACCGTCGAAACGGATGCTCCATACTTAACGCCAATGCCGTACAGAGGGCGGCCAAACGCGCCTTATATGGTGCCGTACACGCTAGAAACACTCGCGCAAGTGCTGAATATATCTTTGGAACACGCGGCACGAATTACGCGCGAAAATACGCAAAAAATATACGGTTTTTAGCATGATTTAAGTACAATTTAGTGCACTTTTTGCACTATATAGCTATTATTGTATACAATATCCAAGTACGGAAATAAAACTGTGAAGGTTTGAGGTTTATGCGACTTCTTGCTGGCATCAAGAAGAAACCTTACCTATGGAGGAACAATTAAGCATGACGAAGTCACGCACGTCTGTACCAGTGACTGATGGTACAAAGGATCCTCGCAACGGCGCGAAAGATTCCGATAAAAGCTCTAAGACCACTAAAAGTTCAAAGGATGCTATACTGCGAGCTGCCTCTTTTACTAAGGCTCCAAAAGTATCGCAGAAAACAACAACCCGAGAAGAGCGAAAAGTAATAGCTCAGCAGCAAGCTCAAGAAGTGAAAGAAGCCGAAAAGCTTGTGGCGAGCGCTGTGCGCGGACCTTTAGGGCGATGGTGGGCAAAGTTGCAAACCAGCTCTGACCGTTTTACTTTAGGCATGGCGATTGTGGCTCTTGGCGTTGTTTACGGAGACATCGGTACATCGCCTTTGTACACCGCACAAACATTCTTGGCCGGACAAGGCGGATTGCAGAATATTAATCGCGAAACAGTTTTTGGCATGCTTTCGCTACTATTCTGGTCGATTACGCTTATAACAACCGTAAAATACGTGTTCGTAGCAATGCGGACCGACAACAAAGGCGAAGGCGGAATTTTTGCGCTTTACTCACTTCTGCGCAAAAAAGGCGCGTGGCTTGCCATACCTGCAATGATTGGTGGAGCAGCGTTTTTGGCAGATTCTGTGCTAACTCCTGCAGTTTCCATTTCTTCCGCAGTTGAAGGTTTGCGCACTATTGCAGCTTTTAGACCAATCTTTTTAGAAAACGAAAACTTGTCGTTGATGATTACTGTTGTGATTATCGTCGTACTGTTTTCTGTGCAACAACGCGGAACCGAACGCATTGGTAAGGTTTTTGGCATTGTTGTGATGATTTGGTTTGCGTTCCTCGCACTCGTTGGAATTATGAACATTGGCCAAGATTGGACAATTTTTGAAGCGTTGAACCCAATTTATGGCGTGAGATTCCTATTCAGCACACATAACGTGCAGGGATTAGCCGTTATGGGCGTAATCTTCCTTTCCACAACCGGTGCAGAGGCGCTTTACTCCGACATGGGGCATGTTGGTAGAGGAAACGTGTACGCAACGTGGCCGTTTATTAAAGTTGCGCTGCTACTAAACTATTTCGGTCAAGGCGCGTGGATGCTGCAAAATCAAGGCGATAAATCGTTGTGGTCGGTAGAAGGATTAAATCCGTTCTTCCAAATGCTGGAGCCAAACGTGCGCTACGTGGCAGTTATACTTTCGGTAACTGCGGGCATTATTGCTTCCCAAGCTTTGATTACCGGCGCTTACACAATGGTTTCCGAAGCCACAAGCCTTAACTGGATGCCGCATTTGCAAGTGCGATATCCTGCGCGTACTCGCGGACAGCTTTATATTCCAGTAGTAAACGTGGTGCTATGCGTTGCAACTATTACAGTGCTTGCTGTGTTCCGCGATTCTGAACACATTTCCGGCGCGTATGGATTAGCTTTGACGCTTACTATGCTTGCAACAACTATTTTGCTTACCGTACACATGTGGTATCAAAAGAAGCGCCTTGGAGCGTTAATATTTGCCGTAGTGTTCCTCATGATTGAATTTATGTTCTTCGTGGCATCGATGGCAAAATTCATGCATGGCGGCTGGTTTACTATGCTGCTCGGTTTTTCCATTCTGACAATTATGGTTACGTGGAATGATGGCACAAAGATTGAGCGCTCGCAACGTTTGCACATGAAGCCTAAAGACTTCCTGCCTGTGCTTGACAAATTACACGGGGACTTTAGAATCCCGTATTTTGCCGACAATATTGTGTACTTAACGTCCGATCGCGAAATGAAGCGTCTTGATACCGGCATTTTCTTCTCTATTTTTGCGGATCATCCTAAGCGCGCTAGAGCTTGGTGGGCTGTATCTGTGGAAACTGACGATGCTCCGTTTACTCGCGAGTATTGCGTAGAAAACTTTGGTACTGACTACTTATTCCGAGTAAAAATTAAGCTTGGTTTTAAGGTTTCTCCGTCAATCCCGGCGTATTTGCATCAGATTATGCACGATTTGTCGCATACTGGGGAGCTTCCTCAGCAAAAATCTGTGTATCCAAAGGTCGATGCGGATCCGGACATTGGCCCAATTCGTTACGTACTTCTGCACAAGGCCTTAATGCCAGAATCTAATATTTCTGTGCGAGGAGCGTTGTCGCTAAAAATGAAGTATGCGATTCGACATATTGCCGGTACTCCTGTGAAATGGTTTGGTTTGGCACCTTACAATCCTGTTGTTGAAGTGCAGCCTCTGTTTGTTTCCACGCGTAGGCCTCCTCGTTTGAAGCGCGAAGACTGCGAGCAGCGTGCTGTGCAATCGTTGCAGGGTGCTTCTGCGTCGGAAAATGATGTTCCTATTAACAATGCTCGCCCAACTGATGCCGAGCAGACTGCAGTTATGAATGCTCGCGATATTGCTGCAGCAAATGTGTTGCTTGCTGACGAAAAACTTACGAACACTGGTAGAATCAGTCCAATTTCGTTAAAAGAAACTGCTAAAACTGACGAAACCAATTTTGCGGACGGTAAAGCTGAAAGTAAAGCTGCTGGTAAGGCTGCTGATAAAGCTGCTGCTAAGTCTGCTGGTAAAGCGGCTGGTAAAGCTGAAAGTGAAGCGAAAAGTAAATCTGAAAGTAAAGCTGAAAGTAAAGCAAAAACTGTAGCGTCCGGTAAAGCAGAAAGCAGTAATGCAGAAAGCAGTAATGCAGAAATCAGTAATACTGCGAACAATGCAACGGAACATTCTGCAGAGAAAAATAAGAATCTTAAGAAAGAATCTTAAATAACTTAAGAAAGAATTTTAAATAAAATGAATAAAGGCGCAGAAAAAATATTTAAGTACGATGCTGCAAAGCTTGCGGATTTGCCGGACTACTTTAATCGAGTAGAAGAATTGCATCGTGCTACTGCGCCTTCTAAGTCTGCTTATGATCTTATTCACGGCCACTGCGTAGTAATTGCCACTATTTCTTGGCAAATCGCGCATCACTGCAATATTTTGCTTGCTGCTGAAAACGGTGATCGCCAAATGAATGACGCTTTTCGCAATCGTGCAGAACTTGCACAAGCGTGTATAAAAGAGCTTATTGGCGATGCATACGATACTCTGCCAGACGTTAAGGGTGGAATTGCGCCTAGTGATTACGTTGACGAGTACGCTGCGCTTATTGGCGGGTTGTTGCACGACATTGGCACGTATTTTGTGCTAAAAGACGACGGCAGCGAAAAAGACGACGGCAGCGAAAAATCTGAAAACAAACTTAGCTTTGACGGGCCAAACTATATTCTGCACGGAATTCGCGGATATGAGTATTTGTTGCGAAACGGATTTAGCGAAGATGCAGCACAGTTTGCGCGCAATCACACTGGTGTGGGGCTAACTCGGGAGCAGGTTGTTTCGCAGAACCTGCCTTTGCCGGCTGAAGACTATATTCCGCAAACTATTGAGCAAGAAATTGTAATGGTTGCGGATAAGTACAATAGTAAGTCGATTCCGCCTAGGTTTTTGACTGTGGATGCTTATCGTCGCAAAGCTGCGCGATTTGGGGAAAAGAATGCGATGCGTTGGATGCAGTTCGTTGCGAAGTATGGAGAGCCTGACGTTGCTGCGTTAGCGGAAATTTTTAATATGCGCGTTGATGCGTGAGAGATTTGTTGCTTGCTGCTTGTTGATTCTGTATTGATTGCGGTTTAATTAAGCTACTTTGATGAGTCTCGTAAGTTTTCAGCATCGTGTATTACGCTCATACACTTTGCGTGTACTGCTGCTGCTGAGTTTGCGCGAGCGTTGTAAAGCAAGTGCTACC
>CAMPNN010000037.1 GCA_946891915.1 uncultured Bifidobacteriaceae bacterium | reverse complement strand
CATCGCCAAAACAACAGCCAACACAATAGCAATAACCATAGCAAGCAAAGTCAGCAGCAGCGTCCAACCTATGCCGGCAAGAACGTTGTCGCTAATCAAATATATTCCAACTACTTGCCACTCAAAACGAGGATTTGTAACTATGCCATACAGCAGAGAGCAGGCTATTATGGCTACTATTACGCCCGCAATAATTGGTCCAGGTTTTTTAACCGGCAAAATGTGTTCAAAATTAGCAGAGCTAGAATTAGCAGCAGATTTATCAGCACCGTGCTGAGGCTTAGAAGAGTGCTCAATTACAGAGTTCAACATATTCTCCCTAGCGAATTACGTATTAATATCGGTGAAATAATGAAACAATCTGAGCCGCAAAATTTACGGCTCAGATTCAATAATAGTATCTAATTATTTATTTACTTATTTATTGCGAGCGATTAAAGCTTAGGATTTACCACAGCTTGCTTAATAGCAACGTCTTCAACGCCCCACTTCTTCAAGATGTCCTTATAAACTCCGGACTTCATAAGCTTATCAATGCCAGCCTTAACAGCCTTCAGCATAGCAGCGTCACCCTTCTTAACTGCAGCACCCATCGGCTCAGAATCCTTGCTGTTTTCAAGAATTTCAAGCTTGCCAGGATTCTTGATAGCAGCGTAACCGGCAACTGGCGTATCGGCATACATAACGTCTGCACGACCAGAAAGAAGAGCGGTAGTTGCGTCAGTCTGCTCTTTGAAGCTCATGATTTCAAGTGGCTTATCGTTATTTGCAGCGCACTGCTTTTTGGCTTCTTCCATAATTGGTTCGCCGACTGTGCCAGTTTCCAAAGTTACTTTTTTGCCACAAAGATTTTTTGTATCCACTTTAGTAGGATTGCCCTTACGCACTTCGAAAGACAAGCCTGCATTTGCGTAAGTAATAAAATCTACCGACTTCATACGTTCAGCATTAACAGTAAATCCGGAAATACCAACGTTGTACTTGCTGCCAATTGCTGGAATGATGGAATCGAACTGTGCGTGCATAATCTTTGCATTCAATCCCATTACCTTCGCAAGTGCTTTAGAGAAGTCGATTTCGTATCCGACTGGAGTTTTGCCGTCAGCAGCGAAGAATTCTGCAGGAGCGTAGCTAACATTTACGCCAACCGTTAATTCGCCAGTTTTTGCAACTTTTTCTGGCACTAAAGCTGCAATTGCATCGTCCTTCTGAACGTGACTCACGTCGTAGCTGCGAGCAACATCTGGATCAGAGGCTTTAGAATCAGCAGGACCGCAGGCTGCAATACTTCCGAGCAAAACCAAAGATGCCACAGCAGCAATAGGCTTAATAGACTTGAACATTTTTTCTTCTCCTAAAATGTATTAAAGTTTATAATTTGCATTGATGTGTATAACTATACACGACATCCCTACTATTTTCACAACTATTTATGCAAAATATGTATATACTAAAATAAATATGCTGTCTATTAGCGAAATACTTGGCTTTCTGCAAAAACCTACTGTATATTATTCGCAATATTGTATATTATGCGGCGTGTCGCGTTTTGCTTTTAAGCGAGATTCCGACATTTCCTATACACCGCTGTAAAGTTTTAATCGCTTTTAAGCGCAGTTGCGACATTTCCTATACACCGCTGTAAAGTTTTAATCGCTTTTCAGCAAGATTCCTACATTCCATTTACATGACTGTAAAGTTTTTGTCGGTTTGCTGTTTTATGGAACATTTGCCGTGTATTTCTCTGGCGTTTGTCGCTAAATTAGCCAATTTATAGAACATTTGCCGGAGATTGTTCCGACATTTCCTATACACCGCTATAAAGTTTTTGTCGGTTTTTAGTCAATACTTCTAGAACGCAAGTTTCTGTAGCGCATTTCGCGCAAAGCCTCGCGCTTATCCTGCTCCTCGCGCAAAGCTTGACGCTTATCAAACTCTTTTTTACCGCGCGCTAAAGCAATCTCAACCTTTACGTAACTTCCCTTAAAGTACAACCGCAACGGAACTACAGTGTAACCTTTTGCTTCAGTCTGCCTAGAAAGTTTAGCGATTTGAATAGCGTGAAGCAAAAGTTTACGCTTGCGTTTAGGCGCATGATTATTCCACGTGCCATTTAAGTATTCAGGAATATTAGCTCCCTCAAGCCACATTTCTCCGCGTCGATCAATACTCACAAACGATTCAGCTAAAGACGCGCGACCTTCACGCAAAGACTTAACTTCCGTACCGGTAAGAGCCAAACCAGCCTCATAGCAATCTTCAATAACGTAGTCATGATGCGCTTTACGGTTTTGAGCTACCGTAACCGTACCATCTTGTGCAGGCTTATTCGCCATAAATACCCTCCAATACGCATCAACTACAAACAAAACTTGCCATAAAACATTATTATTTTATGGCAAGTGTGCGAGTTAGCAAATTAAATAAATTTAATAATGCACGTACTCATAATTTCCCGGATTATAAATAGTTTCATAAGCTGGGAATGTTGAAAATCCAGTACCACCTTCGGATATAAGCACTGAACCATCAGCATTTACGCGTTCAACAACAGCAACGTGACCATACTGCCAGTCTGCATTCCAACTTCCAACTCGCTGCCCGCGAGCAAACACCATAACAGCGCCAACATGCGGAGTGCGATTAACTAAATACCCGAGCTTACGGCCAGTATTCGCCCATTCTGCGCCATTACCCATGTATGATCCAACAGGAAGACCCAACTGCGAACGTCGCAAATAAGCCCAAAGAGTGCACTGGCGTGAAGGATACGCAGAACCGCCAACACTGTTTCCAGTGTTATGACCGTAGCAGAACTTAGAACCTTCCGGGCAATTACCAGGAACTGAATAATTCATGCCGTTAGCAGCACCGTTCGAAAGTTGCATTGGAGGCAAAGAAATATTCGCGCTCGAAGATCCTCTTACTTGCTGCCTGTTGCCAGCGTTTGGATTAGCGCGAGCAAAAGACTGGTTTGCAAGAGCGCGAGCTTGAGCGTCAATAGCAGACTTCATAGCTATAATTTCCGCCGCTTCACGAGCAGACTGAGTAGTCAAACTATCTTTTTGACTCTCCAGTTGTTTCCTAATGCTTTCACCCTGATCTCGCAAATCCTGCAACGACTTCTTACGATCATTAGCAGCTTTTGCCGCAATTTGTGCGCTTTGAGCTTGAGCGTCTGCCTGCTGCTTGAGCTTGGCAATTTCCTCCTCAATTGCAGCTAAACGTTGGCGACGATTCATAGAAGTGTTCAATTTTACTGCGGCATCGTTAGCAGCATTCACTTCGCTGCGAGCGACAGCAGCTTCCGACTGCAGCTTACCAACAAACTGTTCGGTAGTAGTGGATCTTGTAACAATATCCATAACATCCGAAGCCTGCGATCCGTGGAAACTTTTACGAGCAAGTTGCGCAACTTGAGCTTTAGCATCGTCGAAATCGACACCAGTTTTTTTGATTTTTTCTTCCAAATCGCGCTTATCTTTTTGAGCGGATTCCAAACGCTGCTGCGTTGCGTCTGCAAGGCTACGAGCTTGAGCTGCCTGCTCTTCTGCCTGTTGAGCAGCACGCACCTGACCTGGTATTTGGCGCTCATTCAAGTCGTTCAGTTCAAGAATTTTATTTGCCAACTGTTTGCTAACGCCTGCAAGTTGACGCTTCAAATTCTCGTTATTTTGTACTTTGCGGTTATAATCACTCATATTCACCGCATTAGCAGTAGGCGCAGCAAATACAAAACCAGCTACGCTAGAAAGCATAATCGCACTAGCAACAAATAAGCTTACTATCGTATGAGTGCGTCGAATTGCATACTTGCTATGTCGAACTTCGCTCATATCACTTCCCTTTCCAACATTACTATTGCGAATTATACCGTAAAACAAGAAGCCACGCTTTAGCTTCTACGCATAAATTTAAGCTTTCAAATATCGCCTAAGTGCAATAGCTGAAGCAACAATCGACAGCACCACTGCGCCAGCCACAAGCATTGGCACGCACAACCATACTGTTGACTGCGTTATAAAAGGCATCCAACGCACATTTTGCGCAAGCCAATCAGTTACAAAGAATTTAACAACTAAGCTTAATGCTCCACCGGAAAGCAAAGAGCCAATAAACGAAGCAAAAGCGCCTTCCAGAATAAACGGCATGCGAATAGTCCAGTTAGATGCGCCAACTAAACGCATAATTTCGGTTTCTTGACGTCGACTTGCTGCAGACATACGAATCGTAGTTCCCGTAAGCATTATTGCAACCACTACCATAACCGCCGCAAGCACAATCGTCACCACTGTTGCGCGGTTAAGAATGCTGAAAACAGGGTCAAAAATCTGGCGTTGATCAACAACTTCTTCAACTCCGTCGCGCCCGGAAAGAACCTCCGAAACCACTTGGTATTTCATAGGATTAGTAAGTTTTAATCGAAGCGAATCCTGCATATCCGCAGCAGTTAAAGTGCGCCCCTGATACATTCCGTTAGGGTACTGCTTTAGGAAAGTGTTTTTGTAGAATTCGTTGCGACTTACATAAGTAATATTTGAAACGTCGTCGCCTAATTCTTGATGAATAATATGCTCTAGTTTTACAATTTCAGAATTTGTTGGAGCTTTTCCGGAAGCACATGATGGAGATTGACTTGTGCCGTCCGGACATAGCCAAGCCACTACTTCTACTTTGTCGTACCAGTCACCTTTTGCTTTGGTAATCTGTGCTTGCATAAGCATGGAAGCGCCAATAAATAGGAACGAAATAAACGTCACAAGCATGACGGAAAGTATCATGGAAACATTGCGGCGTAAGCTAATGCAAGTTTCGGAAAAAATAAATCGTAAACGCATTATTCCGCTCCTTCAACTTGATTGTTCTCGTCACTATGATTATTTGAAGTAAAAACTGGCGGCTTAGGCGGAGCTAGAGGAATATCATTTTCTTCTACTTCATTTTTAGAAGCACTTGAAGTAGTAGCTGAATCTTCATCTTGCAATGTTTTAGACTGATCTGCACTATCCGAAATTTGGCTGCTTTCAGCACTTCCGGCATTCTCAACAGCACCGGCATTCTCAACAGCACCAGCACCTTCAGGACTTCCAGCATTCTCAACAGCACCGGCATTCTCAGCACTGTCATCAACGCCAGCATTGTCTATATTTGAATCCTTTTGATCGTCGCTTACAGAAACTAAGCCACGACCCCACGTCATCGTTGTTTCCAACGATTGGAACACTTCGCCATACCTGCCAGTGCGACCAGAATGCACAGATTTAGCAAGTCGCGCAATACCTTCATTAGTAGAACTATCACTTTGCAAAGATTGCGTCACCATATCAACGGTTTCGCGAGCAATAGCCACACGCTGAGCTTTTTTAGACAATCTTTTTCGTTTCTCAGAATGTTCAGGCATAGAAGACAATTCCGAAGCGTCATCGTTATTTTTATTCGTTTCTTGACCCTTATTAATTTCTTGCTTATTCTCCTGCTGCTTGCTATTTTCAACAGCATTCTGAGCTTTAGACTTCTTTTCAACATCAGCGTCTGGGAAGTAAAGAGCAGAATCGTAAGAACCTTCACGCTCATCTCGAACAATCTTACCCTCGTGAAGTTCCACAACGCGCTTACGCATTGAGTTCACAATCTCCTCATTATGCGTAGCCATAACAATCGTTGTGCCAGTTCTGTTAATAGCATCCAAAACTTCCATAATTCCAAGCGAAGTAGTTGGATCCAAATTACCAGTAGGTTCGTCAGCAAGAAGAATTTGCGGGTGATTAACATACGCGCGAGCAATTGCCACACGCTGAGCTTCACCACCTGAAAGCTCATGCGGATAATTATTTTCCTTACCGCTTAAACCAACCGTTTCCAAAACCCTCGGCACAAGCAAACGAATCGTTGCTCTACTAGTGCCAATTACTTCCAAAGCAAAAGCAACATTTTGGTACACAGTCTTGTTATTAAGCAGCTTATAATCTTGGAAAATAAAGCCAAGAGAGCGACGATACTGCGGCACCTGACGGCTAGAAAGTCTGCGTAAATCGTTGCCAGCTACGTGAATTTCGCCATCGTTTGCCTCTTCTTCTCGAAGCAACAAACTAAGCAATGTGGTTTTGCCTGAACCGGAAGCACCAACCAAAAATACAAAATCGCCGCGATCAACATCCAACGAAACATAGTCTAATGCTGGACGTGAGCCTCTAGGATACACTTTCAACACATGATCTAATGAAATCAGTGACATTGTTTAAGTTCCTTTCAAAGACTATGCGTAATCGTTTGTTTTAGCTTTGATTTAAAAATTATTTAGATTCTGCTTCAGCTTCTTTTTGAGCCGCAACTCGCTGCTCATGACGCCAACGAATACCAGCTTCAATAAAACCGTCAATATCGCCGTCGAAAACAGCTTGAGTTTGCGAAGTTTCGTAACCAGTGCGCAAATCCTTCACCATCTGATACGGGTGAAGCACGTAAGAGCGCATTTGATCTCCCCAACTTGCTTTAATATCTCCAGCAAGCTCCTTCTTTTTAGCAGCTTCCTCTTGATGCTTAAGCACAAGCAAACGCGACTGCAAAACAGCCATAGCAGCAGCGCGGTTTTGAATCTGGCTGCGCTCATCTTGCATAGAAACAACCAATCCGGTTGGCAAATGCGTAATACGAACAGCAGAATACGTAGTATTAACACCCTGACCACCCGGGCCTGAAGCTTGGAAAGTATCCACGCGAATGTCGGAATCTGGAATATCAATATGATCCGTAGCTTCAACCAAAGGGATTACTTCCACTGCGCTGAATCCAGTTTGACGACGGCCTTGATTGTCGAAAGGCGAAATACGAACCATTCTGTGCGTGCCGCCTTCTACAGAAAGGCGACCATACGCGTATGGGGCATCAACTTGGAAAGTAGCGGATTTAATACCAGCTTCTTCCGCATAAGACGTGTCCATCATCTTAGTTTTGTAGCCGTTTCGCTCAGCCCAACGCAAGTACATACGAAGAAGCATTTGCGCAAAATCAGCAGCGTCCACGCCGCCAGCGCCAGAACGAATCGTAACAACTGCAGAACGAGCATCATACTCGCCGTCAAGAAGAGTCTGAACTTCCATATCGTCCAACTCGTGAGCAATAGAGCCAAGCTCTTCTTGAGCCTCGCTCATAGAATCAGCATCGCCTTCTTCTTGGCCAAGCTCAATTAAAGTCTTAGTATCCTCAATGCGCTGATCTACAGCTTGCAAACGCTTCAACTGAGACTGAGCCGCAGAAAGCTTACTCGTAACCTGCTGAGCATGCTCAGAATCATCCCAAAGCCCAGGCTCAGCAGCCTGCTTTTCTAAATCTGCAATCGTAGACTGCAATGAATCAACGTCTAAAGCCTTCACAATCGAAGCATACTTTGATTCAACATCGCGTAACGCCTGTGCAAAATCAAATTCCGCCATTTACTTAAAGTACCTCTTTACATACCTGTTTTACGCAATTACTACTCGCAAAATACTTACAAAATCAACTATTTATAAGTCTAGCGTACGGTCAAAATCTCAGGACCATTCTCAGTAATTGCAATCGTATGCTCGCTGTGAGCTCCGCGAGAACCATCAGAAGAACGAAGAGTCCAACCGTCCTTAGGATCCTGGTAAATTTCGTCAGTAGTCTTTAAGAACCATGGCTCAATTGCAATAACCAAGCCCGGGCGAAGCTTGTAGCCATGGTGAGCAGTGCCATCGTTAGGAACGTGAGGATCGCCGTGCATAATATGGCCGACTCCGTGACCGCCAAACTCAAGGTTTACGCTGTAACCATACTCGTGCGCAACGCAACCAACAGCTGCAGAAATATCGCCAAGACGGTTTCCAGGCTGAGCCATGTTAATGCCAGCCTCCAGCGCTTCCTCAGTGCACTTAATTAAGCGCAAATCCTCAGGATCAGCATGATTTCCAACCACAAAACTAATAGCAGAATCTCCAACCCAACCGTCAACATTAATTGCCAAGTCAAGAGTTAGCAAATCGCCGTCTTTAAGGTTGTAATCGTAAGGAACACCGTGAAGAACAGCATCGTTCACAGAAGTGCAAATGTAGTGCGCAAAAGGACCTGTTCCAAAATCAGGAGCATAGTCAACATAGCAAGAAGACGCACCTTTACGGCTCACAATACGCTGGCGAACGAAGTCATCAATTTCAAGAAGATTCGTACCAACTTTGGTCATTGCTTTCAAATCTTTAAGAATACTACCTACGAAGCGACCTGCAGGTTTCATCGCTTCAATTTCAGCTGGAGTTTTCAGTTCAATCATGCTTTAAGACTAACGCGCAGGCACGAAAATAGCGCAAAATATTGCGAAAAGACGGCGAAAATATTGCGAAAATACTAACTAATAATACTAACTAATAGTGTCGCTTAATACTTGTAAGCTAGGTTCATGCTTAATAACAATGAAAACAATAATAAGGAATCACAGAAAGAAATTTCTGCTGTAGATTTCGACCCTGCCTCCTTCTCGTCAGTTACTCGTCCACAAGACGACTTGTTCCGTTACGTAAACGGCCCTTGGATTGACACTTACACTCTTCCGGAAGACAAGCCAATGTACGGCGCATTCCACAAGCTTGCAGAAGATGCAGAGACGCAAATTCGAGATATTTTAGAAAGCGAAAACTGCTCAGCCAAAAAATCTCAAGCTTTATACCACAACTATTTAGACACGAAAGCTATTGAAAAAGCCGGAATTACGCCAATTAAAAGCGATTTAGACGCTGTAGATAAAGCTTGCAGCAAAGAAGACTTGGTTCGCACTCTCGGCACGCTTAATCCGTACGGTGGGCCAGGCGCGATCTTCTATTTTGGCGTTTACGGAGACCCTAAGGATCCTAAGACGAATATTATGCATATTGAGCAGTATGGATTGGGCTTGCCAGACGAAGCGTATTATCGCGAAGACAATTACGCTCCGATTCGCGCTGAATACGTGAAAATGGTAGCTTCTTTGCTGCGTTTGGCCGGCTACGGAGACGCAACTACTACACAAGCGCAAGCCGAACGTTTCTTGAATGTTGAAACGCAAATTGCAAGCCACCATTGGGATAACGTAGCAACTCGCGATTCTCAAAAAACTTATAATCCTTACAATTATGCTGATTTGGCAAAAACGCTTGAAGCGCTTAATCTTGACGCTTTCTTAGACGCTACTCAGAAAGCTTACGACGATTGCGAAGAAGCAAAGAATCAGCCAATCAACCTTCGTGAAGCTTTTAGCAAAGTAGTAGTTCACGAGCCAAGCTTTATAGAAGGATTGAATAAGATTTGGCA
>CAMPNN010000036.1 GCA_946891915.1 uncultured Bifidobacteriaceae bacterium | reverse complement strand
CTTCGCTCGGCTTGTCAGCAGCCTTCGGCTCTGCGCGACGACCTGCTTTCGCGCTTAGAGCGTAGCGTGCGAAGGCAACTCGGAGCGGAAACTCGCTTAAGTTGGAAGCACAGTGCGCTTCCAACGCGAGTTTCGTAGCAAGCGCGTTACCCGCGCGAGCGTGCCTTCGCTCAGTGCGAAAAATCTCAAATCTCTACCACACTAATATTCATACCTCGCAAGCAATTCCTATCTCTCACTCGTAAATTCACCCACCGTTGTTTTTTGGTGTGGTAGGAAGAGCGCTTGGTGTGGTGTGTGCAGCAGCATGGATGTTAGTGTTCGCTGATCAACAGGAATCAGCGTCAGCAGAGCACTGATGCTAAAGTTCACCAATCAATAAGTAATCAACGTTTGCAAAGCACGACCGCAAAGCTTCAAAATCGCTTTTCGCAGAAGCATTAGTGCAAAGCTACATTAGCAACGTCTGCAGGCACTCAGCTTAGTGCAACACTACTTGCCGAAAACACTACGACGCACTAAGTTACGGTTGCAAATACGTATGCTTGGTTTCTTAGGCTTTGGTTGAACTGTGTTATTTATTTTTTCAAGCTCATCTTCAATAAACTTCATTTCCTCATAACAAACACATTCCGAATAAACTACAATCCCTAGCACCATCACTACAATAGCGAAGATAATTAAAGAAAAAGATAGACCAACAAATGTTCTTGTATTGCATGCACTTCCAAGAAATCCACCAAAAAGCGTAAGAATAACTCCAGAAGAAAAACAATTACAAAAATTATAATTAAATCTTACTCTCGAAAGTTCTTCTTTTAACGCTTTTTCGTCGTGTTTGATTTCACCTAAATCATTCTTATACTTATCTAATGTATTCCTAAACATATTAACTTCTTGTTTAATAAATGATTCATTGTTGTTATTGATTAATGTTCTTTCCGAACGGAAAGAAAGATGAGACAGCAGACTGCGCTGCGCGGAAGAAAGAGGGATACTCGCGCATAGTCAAACGCGCAACGCCGCAGCAAACACCACAACGCACAGCGCCGCAGCGAAACACCGCAAAACGCATCACGCTGGCCAGCGCGAACACAGCGCAGCCTGCTGAGAGTTTTAAGTTATAGCTAGGCGATTAAAGTATCGCGCGCAACACGTTTACTTTAATCGCCTAGCGGATTACAATTCCTAAGAATTGCGCAGAATCAGGCGTTCTGCTGCTCTTCTTCCTTCTTGCGGTTGCGCATGAAGATGAAGATGCCGAAGCACACCAAGCACACGCCAGCCAACGCGAAGATAATAACGCCAGCAGCACCAGTCTTTGGAAGCTTGAACCAGTTCATGCCGCCGTCTTTCCTATTATCTGGAATGTTGGCAATAGGAACAACCTGAGCAGGAGTGTCCTGATTATTAGTCTTCTGAGGAGCAGATTCCAAAGTTACTGAATAAACCTTGGTGGAGCGAGTATATCCATCAGGAGCAGCAGTCTCAACAATATAGAACTTCTGACCAACCTTAGCAGTGTAATCTTCAGTTACGCCGTTGTTGTCGGTCTTATTATATGTCTTTGTAGAATCCTCAAAACCTTTAAGAGCAGCATCGCATGCGTTCGCTGCAGTAGGATCATCAGCACACTTCTGTGCTACTTTCAAAGCCGCGGCATCAGTAGTGGTATCACCGGTAGCTCCAGCAAAGACCTTGAACTTTGCATCCTTAAGCTTGGCATTAGCATCATCCTTACCCTTCACACCGTCGTACTTGAAGATGTGGAACTTACGGAACTCGTTAGATACTTCTCCACCAGTAGTTGGCGTATCTGGAACACCAGCAGTGTGACCTGGAATGAAGCCAGACTTGTTAGTTAACTTATTATCAGAACCAGCGAAAGCAGAAAGATCAGCCTTTAACTTGAGATTCAAGGTAACATCAATACTGACATCATTAGTACTATTAGCAGTATTCACTGCTGTAGCAATTTTTTCAAGACCTGAATTATTAAATGTAACCTTGATACGAGTACGAGTTGCATCTTCAGGCGCAGTCAAAGCTGTAGAATCCACAGTATAATCAGTGCTGGCCATAGCAGAACTCTCACCATGAATCTTAACTTCTTTAACTACATCATTAGCAACAGAATCATATGCAGCAGTTACAGCGTCATCGTAAATAGCAAAGCCTTGGAGCTCATCTTTCGTAATACCAGTAGTTGCACTTGCATCACTCTTCTTCTTATTCACTTTGGCACTAATCGTGTATGTCAATGTATCACCAGCACCAACAATCTTTTCTGTTTCGGCAGTCTTAGTCACATTATTCTTAACATTAGTGTTCTTAGGCTCAACTGACACTTCATATGTATAAGTGTTGTTAGTGGAATCCTTTGCACGAGTAATCTCAGGAACTGTCATGAAGAATGGCTTAACATCGGTTGTATATCCAGTAGGAGCAGACTTTTCCTTCACCAAATACAAGCCTAAATCAAGGTTATCAAATTCAGCCTTACCATTTGAGTCAGTAGTCTTTGTAGTATCATCCGTTACTGTAGACAATGAAAGCTTAGTTTCATCAAGAGGAGTTGTATTAAGCTGATTTACTTTCTCAGCAAGCTTAGTCCAGCCATCCACAGAAGTTAAATCTACATCAAGACCTTTGGTATCGTTGTCACCAGTCTTAATATTGGTAACCTTCTGAATGGTAAACACAGCACCCGGCAAAGCAGCATTGTTATTAGATGCATCCTGCTTCTTAATGGTAATTTTACCCTTCAGCTTCTTACCTTCATCAGACCAAGGTGCTGGCTTAGCTTTCTGTTGTTGTGGAACATTTTTAGGTGTAGCCCAAGCAGAGCTGTTTGCCACCACAGCGCCGGCGACGCACAGCGTGCCAGCCATTGCGAGCGAGGCCACCGCGGCCACGCATTGTTTAGTGAATTTATTCACTTTCTTCTCCTTTATATCAGCGCCCTCGCGGGCAGGTTTTAGGAAAATACGTTTTATCCGGGAATAACCCTTCATTCAGGGAAAAACCCTTCATTCGGGAATAACCCTTCATCCTTTATTCGTTGTTGCGTTGCGTCCGGCCGCGGGTTCCCGCTCGAGCGGCAGCTCGTTTTGCCTTTGCAACAAGTTTTGTGCCGCTTGCCACGATTCGGCGCTGCGTTGCGTATGCGCCTTTGCAGCGCGCGAGTCGACGTGCGACGCGGCAAGTCATACTGCAGTTTTTAAGCTGCAGAAAATTTTCATCAGCATCGCCACCTTTCGGTAGCCCACCTTCCGACGCGCCTCAATGCGGCACGCAACCATCCGGTGGCTTTGCGGATAAAATCTTTTGCGGACGCAGAATAATCGTCAAATCGCCTAATATTCTTGACTTTTTTGACTAAACCGCGCCAAATTTCGGAAATCTTACTGTTACTGTTTTGCGTGATACGGGATTGCGTAGCAACGCTTCGAGTAGCGCTGTCCTGCGTAGTACGAGATTGCGTAGCGACACTTCTAACAGCGCTGTCTTGCGTGATGCTTGCTGTAACGTCACAAGCGACTCCGCGCATCACGTTGCGCAGTTGAGCACTTGCGCCGCTAGCAAATCCGCGCAAACCGCACATCATGCCAGCAGCCGCGCCGGCGAGCATCGCGTGACCCCACTTCGTCTGATCAACGAAGAACGCGCCGCACATAACGCACATGCCGATCATCGCCACCACCAGCAGCGCCATGCTCATCCCCTCGCAGCCGGTCTTTGGCAGAGCGAATTTAGGCGGATCGATCACGTTCACATCAACAGCAATTCTGTTCCAGTCTTTTCCAATGTATACACCGTCAAACCAAGTAGTTTTCATATCCGTAGACGAATACTTGTTACCTTCAATAAGACTTTTTTTAACAGTGTTATCAAACACCGTCAGCGCATTAGGCTTCAACGCAAACACAGCGCACGTGTATTTTCCAGCCTTTTTAGGCACGCCAATAATATCGTCTTCACTGCGAGACACAGCGCTTTCTATGCTGTCCTGCTTCCCATTCTTTGTAAAGCCATACAGCAAGTTAGCACTGCAATTATTACTGTCTTGACTGCAAGACTTTCGCTGAGCAGCACTTGCAAAAGCCCACGGCTTTACACCATTGCCGTAATCCTGATTCAGTTGCATATTGAGCGTATCGTTAAGCCCGCGACTCCACTTTTGCTCGCCTTGCTTAGTGCACATCATGCGCAATGAAATATTGCTACGATCTTTCAAGCTCCAAGCGAGCACATACGGGTTCTTAGTAAGGCTCGTGCCGCTCATAACGGTAAGAGAATTACCACCACCAAGCGTGTCATGAATAGGATCAGCGTCTTTAGACCTGAGCAATGTCATCTTAAGATCTTTGTCAGCTCCGCTTAAGCCTCCAACTGTAACTTTCGCATACACAGGCTTACCGTTGTTTCCAGAATCCGGGTCGTCAGAAGTGGAGCCATCCGGGTAATGGATGACAATCTCTTTAAAGTACGCTTTAGGAGCAACAGATTGATCTGGATGGAAGGTCACTTTGCCGTAGCGAGCGCCGTCACCATTGGCACTGTGCTTGCCATTCTTTTGCTTGGAAGGATTGTCAGGCTTATTGCTCTGCTCACCGGTTTTATCGGCGGCATTGCCAGAAGCCCAATACGACCAGTCTAAAGACACCTTGTTTCCAGCAGTGCCGTCAGCCTTTACCTCAAAGCCATTTGCAGCATCCTTAAACTCAAACCAAGTTCCGTCCGGCAGTGCGCCAGCAACAATATCTTTATCTAATGGACTGTCTGCGCTCACAGTATTAGAGCCAGTTTTAGCAGCAGTATTATTATCTACCTTATATTTCACACTACTAGGAACTCCTGTAGTAACTGCATTACCAGCTTTAACGCTAGCGTCCACATACTTTGGATTGTAGTAGTGAGATTTCTTATGTATGTGAATATTAATTACGTTAGATTCCCAATCAATACCTTTAGTAGATGGATCAAACGTAGGATTTATGTAGTCTTTCCCATTAGGAACTACAAGCTTTAAATTAGAAGAAGCAGGTGTGGATGAAGGCGTAGAAGAAGAATCCCCAGCAGAAGTGGCAGATTCTGCTCCCCTTTCTGAGGCTTTTGCTACTTTCTGTTTCTTGTTAGATTTCTTGTCAGCTTTCTTCTCCTTATTATCAGAGGAGATAGCAGAACGATTACGTTGATCTTCCACATATCCAGTAGCAAACTTACCAACTTGCTGGTCAAACGACGAGTCTAAGCCATTCTTAAACGCATAGATGGTGCAAACAAAATCACCATTATTCTCTGGAGTGCCACTAATCCAACCCCAAGTACGTTCCATGGTGTTATCTGAGTCATACAAGTAATTATCAGAATCACAATTTCTTTTATCTGTCCTGCAATCCTTTTGCATACTAGGAGTTGCGTGAATAAACTGCTTCGGGCTACTATCTTTTTCTTTGCCTCCAAGTTTTAAACCGTTGATACCGCCAACTTCATAACTATTACCAACTGGCTTACCTGTTTTAGGATTCTTCTTATAGCACAAAATACGCTGATAAATGTATCCAGGCTTATTCTTAGACCAAGAATCCACCCACATATAAGGGTCAACAGGCTTATCCTTCTCAAGAAGAATTCCCTTTTTATTATGCTCATCATCTATAAGAGAACCGCCTACACCAGTTTGTCGATTATATTGCTTACTCCACACGCCCAAATTCAAATCACCTTTAACAGGCGTGTCAACATTAACAGTAACTTTTGCATACACTGGCCTACCTTGATTACCAGCGTCGGGACTCTCACTCGTAGAGCCATCTGGATAATGCACAATAACTGGCTGATTATATGTGCCAGCGTAAGTCCACCTAGTTGGTCGGAATGTTACTTTACCATATTCTGCATTTTGCTTCTTTGCTACATTACTTTGCTCTTTAGGCTCCCAATAAGCCCAATCTAACGGAGCGTCACCAACATGCTTACCTGCAGAATTCTTATACTGCTTAAACTCAAACCAAGTTCCTTTAGGAAGGGATGCAGGATTCTTATTATCTCCCTTTACATAATCTTGATTACCTGTAGCACCATTAGCACCTTTTACACTCTTAGGCGCATTAGTCACATTATTCTTTGAATCGAACGCACCGGCCTTAACATTCTCTAAAGGCACGTAGCTAGGATTGTAAATATGCGCTTGCGAATAAACTTTGAAGTTGAAAGTTTTTGATACCCAATAAACACCAGATGGATCATCAGGCATAGAATGAGACGTAAGGTTTGATCCTAAAAGTTTAACCATCGAATCAAAACCAAAAGCTCTATCTTCTCTCACAGCATACACTTTGCAAGAAAAATCACCAGGCTTACTTGGTGTACCGCTAATTACAGCACGAGAACGCTCCATGGTTCCACTATTAATGTCATCTTTGTAAAGGTAATCATTTCTATTGCATTGACCCTTGTCACATTTTTGTTGTTCTTTTGCATCAGCACGCAACCACTGCTTAGTATTACCTATCGTCAAACCATTGATGCCGCCAACATTCGCAGTACCATTCTTCTCTCTACCATACTTATCTCTTTCATAACATATCGCACGAAGAGAAATCTTACCCGAACCATTCGTAGCCCAAGAATCAAGTAGTACGCCTTCACTTGTGGTGGTAACTTTACCAGTTGAATCTACTGTTGTTTTCTTTATAGGCTCGCGGCTAATGAACTTAAAGTGATTAAGTAAACTATTGCCAGTAATGTTTGCTCCGAGATTGTAAAGATTGTTACCGTCGTGAACATTTAAATGTAAATCATTGTTACCAACTGAAACAGGAACAACCTGTACATGAGTATAAGCGTATTTTTTCTCGCTATTAGAATACTCATGATTTGCAGAGGTAGAACCATCTGGGTATTTTACTAATATAGGTACGTCATCTTCATATTCACCAGTATCCTTACCTGGTCTTAAAGTTACAATACCTGTTTCCTTATTACTTTTATCAACACTAGCCCAGCTCTTAGGCTGCGGGCTCTTATTATATTCCTTGACTTCAAACGTAGTATGTTCAGGGAATTCACGCCCCTGCAGTTTCTTCAGGCCAACATTATAAGGCCTATTAGTGTTTACAGTCTTACCAGCCTCAACTATAACATTGTCATAAATAGGCTTGAAGTAATGAGACATAGGCCAAACTGTAAATTTGACCTCGTTATAATCTGTTACCTGCTTCTTATTGCAATTGTATTCGTTTTTAATAGAATCTGGATGCACAGACGTAACATAGAACCTATAAACTTTAGGTTTTGTATAATCTTTCCACTTAATTTTAGGAGGATTAAAACTCAAATTTCCTGTTTTCGTATTCAACCAAGCTTTTCCAGGGTCAAGTTTAGGCGTTGTGTCACCTTGACCAATATCAATATTTGTCTTTTGACCATCTAAAGTAGTTTTGGTTGAATCAACACTAAACTGCATTCCCTTAGGTATGTCATAGGAAGGAACGTCCTTACCATCTGGAGTTTTATTGTATACAAATTCTCCACCTGAACTATCACCTTCCCAGCTACCAGTAGGGAAATAGCTTCTAGCAGTACTAGTTTCGCCGTACATACCATCATCAACGGGTTCATGTTTAAAATCGTTAGAAGCTAAAGGATTTGTACCATTATCCCATTCAACATAATCAGGAACACCATCACCATCAGTATCATATGGACCAAAAACAGTATAATGACGCTCATGTGAATGATTAATTCGCTTAGTAGAATCGTATCCTGCAATAAGAGGCAGATAACGAGGATCCTGACCTTCTTTAACATTTGCAGTAATAGTCCAATGATAAGCCCATTCCGAATTACCACGCTCATATGATGTGAAAGAGTAACCAAACTTACCAGAAGATTTCCACTTATTTATTTCACACTTAGTATATACACCAGCATAATCACCGGTTGATCCAGGACCACAACCATACCAAGCATCATCGCCAACAGAATTCTCCCAATCCTTTTGAAAAGGTTCTTTGCCAAAAGGATGTGCCCAGCGTGTGCCACCAGCATCATACTTTTTTATATCTTCAACACTATCTTGATCTTCCCAATAATACTTCTGCTTTCCAGTAGTATTTTCAATAACATGCTTAAAAACAGAACGCTTTATTCTAATAGAACTATTATCTAGACCACTTGGAGTAAATACATAAAAGTAAGGTCTTGCAACAAAAACTTGCCTATTTAACTTCTTCTTATCAAAGTAAGCTTGATGTCGCATTTGATAATTTTCTAATGCCGTTAAATTAAACCAAATATCGTACGTAACTTTGATAGGTCGTACATCCCAATATATTTTCGGAGGGTCAATCCGCATATTCTGTACTGCATTACCAACATAGTTGCTATCAGAACTTACATAACCATTACCAAGATAATCCCACCAAACCTGAGCAGCGCTTGCAGGCTTAGCTGGCACAACGAAAGTCACAAAAAGCGTGGCTGCGGCTACAAAAAACGCTAGTATTGCGCGACGGAAGGTGCGGGCTGGGCGTGCGGTGCGGAAACGTGCGGTGCGGAAAGAAGAGTCAGAGTCAGCGAAGTTGCAAACGGAGTTAGAAGCATCAGAGTTAGAGGAAGAGTCAGATACGGTTGCGCCGGAAGTTGCGCCGGAGGTAGCGCCGGAGGCAGCGCTGAGCGCTGCATCGCGCTCGCTGGTCCTATGCCAAGACAAAGCGCGCAACGCAAGACGACCTAAGCGTGATGCGAATCCACTAAACTTTGCCGGTAACATACTCTTCACCTTCCTAATCACCGCCGCCGTAAAAAGCTGATTTTCCGCGCATTAACCCTCTTAATAATCGTCATTGCGCAAAAACTGAGCCACTTACAGCACACACCTGCAACCAATTGCAAAACAACCGCAATCACCTGCAGCACACCTGCAATCAATCGAAACAAACGCAATCAATCGCAGCACAAACGCCCTTGCAGAACAATCCAGCCGGCAAATCCCTATAAATGCGTATCGAAACTCAAAAAACCGACTTCAACAATCCGCAACGATTCCGGCCTGCAAAGCCAACTACTGCAGATAGCAAGTATGCCATACCCTTACAGCCTATAGGCAATGCAATCACAAGAGCCTCTAGTAGTTATACCCCCCCCCCATGGCTCATTTCAAGCGATTTACGGTTGAACTTCCATAGATTTTTATAATTGCGAAAAACTTTTTTAATAAGCAAATATAACCGAAAAATATACTGCAAAAAATGATTAATTGCAAAATATTTTCCGAAAAAATAAACCGCGCAAACAGATAAACGGCGCGCTCGGCGTGTCTTAAAACCACTACATGTTGTTATAACGTCTATACATTTTCGCTAAATACAGTGCCAACCTGCACGCACGCCACCCACGCGCACGCCACCCACGCGCACGCCACCCACGCGCACGTCACCCACGCGCGTGCTAACTAAGCGCACACTAACTAAGCACGTGCTAACTCAGCGCACACAATCCCGACAGAAACTTTACAGCGGTGTAAAGAAACGGTCGCCTGCGCGCGGTAAAACGACAGAAACTTTACAGCCGTGTAAAGAAAAAGTCGGTTACACGCCAAAAACGACAGAAACTTTACGCGCGCTAAATCGCAGCGCTCAAGCAGATTGTAGCGCACGTTTGAAGCAAAACGGTAGAACATTATAAAAACGCTAGAAATCCAACTCAGGATTCTTCAGCAACTCATCAAACATCGCATGATACAAGCACAAAT
>CAMPNN010000035.1 GCA_946891915.1 uncultured Bifidobacteriaceae bacterium | reverse complement strand
GCTGATATGTACCCCTTTTTCTGGACTGCTAGTAAAAGGAGTAGCGCATGCCAACTAGTAAATATAGTTACGAGTTTAAAAAGAAGTGTGTTGAACTATATCGTAAAAACCTGGAATTACCAACACCTTCTACTATTACTAGAAATAATTTTCGCGGTACCGTCTCGTACTGGTCTCGTTTAGTAGAAGCTAAAGGGTTTGAGGTACTTAAACCACGTACTAAAAAACATAAGTATTGGGATCCCATGGAAAAGCTTCGCATTATCAACAAAGTTCTTGCAGGGAAAAATATTAGCCAGACAGCAGTTGATAACGGTTTACTGGAAGGTCAAGTAAGAAGATGGATGCGAATATACGAAACGGAAGGTTATAGTGGTTTAGTAAAACATACCCGTAAAAAACCAGTAAAAGAGCCTTGTATGAACCGTAAAAACATGAAAAATGTTGATCCTTCAACAATGAGTGAGCGTGAAGAACTTAAGTCTCTTCGTGAAGAAAACGAGTATCTTAAAGCGGAAAATGCAATACTAAAAAAACTCGATGCCTTGAGCAAAGCAAAGAAAGCTGCTCTACTCAAGGCGAAAAAGCAGAATCAGTAAAACAACTCGTTGAGCAAGGCTATAAGCTGAAGCATCTTCTTCATGCTATACGAATGCCGAAATCTACTTACTATTTTGAGTTAAGAAAAATAAACGTAGTAGGACTACGGAATAAACCGTTAATGAGTGTTATTCAAGAAATATTTACTCACCATAAAGGCAGGTATGGTGTTAGAAGAGTCTATAACGAGCTATTAAACCGTGGGTTTAAGGTTAATCACAAGCGTGTTCAACGTTTAATGCACATCATGCAGTTAGTTGGAAAACGGCCAAAAGAGAAGTACAACTCGTACATGGGTGAGGCTGGTAGAGTCGCGGATAATATTATTAACCGTGATTTTACTACTACTGCTCCTTTACAGAAGTGGACTACTGACGTTTCACAGTTTAATTTCTCGTGGGGTAAGTGTTATCTTTCACCAATACTTGATATGCATACGAATGAGATTATTGCTTACGATTTATCATTACACCCTGATTTAAAGCAGATCAAACGCATGTTAGATAAGGCTTTTAAACGTTTCCGAATGGTTGAAGGGCTTATATTCCATTCTGATCAGGGCTGGCAGTATAGGCATGATTATTTTAGGAGTGTTTTGAAAGAACACGGGATTATTCAGTCTATGAGCCGTAAGGCTAACTGTTATGATAACGGTATTATGGAATCGTTTTTTGGTAGGCTTAAAAACGAGTTGTATTACGGGCATGAGAGTGAGTATTCTTCGTTTGAAGAGTTTTCTCTAGCAGTAAAAGAATATATTTATTATTACAATAACGAGAGAATCCAGAAGAAGACTGGGTGGGTGCCTCCTGTTAAATACAGGAAAGCATCCACGCAGACGATATGATTAAGTAAAAAGGGATATGTGTCCAGAAAAAGGGGTACATATCACGCAAATCCAGCGACAAACGCCGGAAAAATACACGGCAAATGTTCCAAAACGACGCGAATCCAGCGACAAACGCCAGGTAAAACTCCAGCAAATGTTCCACAATTACGCAAATCCAGCGACAAACGCCAGGTAAAACTCCAGCAAATGTTCCATAATTACGCAAATCCAGCGACAAAAGCCGGAAAAATACACGGCAAATGTTCCACAAAAAAATCGCACTAAAACTCGTCGTCAAAAGAAAATTCGTCTACAACGCCGTCTGCAGCATTTTGAAAAAGACTAAACTCTTGCTGATTTGCGAAATCGACTTCCGCATTATTTGTTACGAAAGCAGCTGCGCCGTCGTCAGCAAGCAGCTCACTCGCACGCTTTGAAGCCTCACGCAAAGATACATCAAGCAGCACAGCATCCGCCGAAACGCTAAACGCGCGCTCGTTAATACCCTCTAAATAAAGCCCACTCAGATTTTCCACGCGCGAAAGCGCCACATACCCCATTCCAGGAGCGAAAGTTCTACGCAAATCCATAACGGCAGCATCAAGCGTCATACCTTGCGACTTATGAATCGTAATCCCCCACGCGCATCGAAGCGGCACTTGATTTACACTAGCAAGCACAGTTTCGCCGTCCGTCATCTCCCAAGCAGCAGGCTTAAGAGTGACAATATTGCCATTTTCAAACTCAACAATCGGCCAGCCGCCCTTAGATTCAGGAACAAAACGCAACACGCGCCCAACTGAGCCGTTTACGTACTGCTTTTCCTGATCGTTTCGCAACGCCATCACAGCAGCTCCAGCCTTCAAAACTAAACGCTCCGGAGCAAGCATATTCTTCTTTAAGCGCTCAACAAGATTTTTAGGCCCAGCTTCCGTTGCTACGAACTCGTGAGGCTCAGCATCGATTGCTGCAAGCTGCATATTATTTAATCCGTCTGCTTGTGCGTTAGTTGGGAAAAGATGCACTGCAACTTCGCTATCTTGAGGATACTCGCCAAGGCGACTAGAAAGCACTTGCTTATCGTCGTCACTTACGCATCCGCTACGAATATCCGTTAAGACTTCAAGCAACTTGCCGTCGTCCTGACGATGCTGCTCAGTTAAGTAGCATACAACAGGCTTCAAAGCGTCCCATGCGAAAGATTCTGTAATATAGCCTTCCGGATTTTTGCCGGCAGCAGCATATTTTTCGCGCGACTCAATAAATGCTTGGCTTGGCTCGAACACGTCGCGATTTCGCATAGAAGTGCTTACAGGCGGAAGTTGGAAAAAGTCGCCTGAAATAACTACTTGAAGCCCGCCGAAAGGAGCGGGATTTTTGCGCACCTTCCGGCATACTTCGTCAACCATGTCAAAAAGCCACGCGTGAATCATTGAAACTTCGTCCAGCACGAGCACGTCCGTGGCTTTTATGCGCTTTCCTCGCCTAGCTCTAATTGTTTTAAGAAGCGTATCCGTAAGCGCGTTCGCAACTCCAATTCCACTCCAAGAGTGAATTGTTTGACCGTTTAAGTGCGTTGCCGCAATTCCGGTAGAAGCCGTTACGGCAACGCTTAAACCATTTTTTCGCATTTCGCGAATAGCCGCGTTTAATACGTAGGTTTTACCTGCACCCGGAGCGCCGGTAATGAACGCGCTCGCGCCAGCGTTGATTATGGTTAAGGCTTCGGATTGCTTCATTGGCAGTACCTTTTATTGCGTTTATTGCGTTTAATACGTTTAGTAGTCGCGCTTTATTTAGTAATCGCGCTTTATTTAATAATCGCGCTTTTCTGCGGAATTTACGTCTTCTAGTGCTTCTCCGCGACGCTCGTAGTCACGAAGCAAGCTCGTGCTTTCAATATGCTGCGCGCCGGCTTTTGCCTGTGCTTCGCTTGGGCCTGGAGCTGGAACGAACATCATGTCACGGTAGTAGCGAAGCTCGTCAATCGACTCAATAATATCCGCGAGCGCGCGGTGGCCGCCGTGTTTTGCTGGCTTATTGCGGTAAACGTCCGGGTAAAGTCTGCGCGAAATTTCCTTCAACGTGCTTACGTCGATTACGCGGTAGTGTAGATTTGCCATTAAATCTGGCATGTAACGGTCGAGGAATTTTTTGTCGGAGCCAACTGAGTTTCCAGCAAGATGCGCTTTTCCGCGAGCAGGCAGGAATCGCTTTACGTACTCAACAACCTGCTTTTGCGCTTCTTCTAACGGCAAACCGTTCTTATTCCACTCGTCAACGAGTCCAGAAGAAGTGTGCATATTGCGCACAAAATCGTTCATATGAGCCACAGCAGATTCGCTTGGCTTAATCACTAAATCAATTCCGTCGTCCAAAACTTTCAGATTAAAGTCGGTTGGAACTACAGATACTTCGCATAATTCGTCGTGGAAAATATCAAGTCCCGTCATCTCGCAATCAATCCAAATTAAGCGCGATTCTTCCGGCGTAAACGTAAGATCTTCCTTAGCTTCAGCCATTTTCGTTCCTTTCCTAATATTTTTTCGAACCCATCAGCCTACATCTTCGTACCGACTACTATGAGTAGTTTTGTACGAAATACTGATTTAAGCATCTAATAAATCCTGCATAAGTTCATCTGTGTTATTAAATGATTTTCCCTCATGAGACTCAGATTGACGACGAGCGTCATCAGAAAGATCAACTGGTTCAGAGACTTTGCCAATTTGAAAATTGCGAATTGCTTCATCCATACTTTTAAGAGTTAGAGAAGATATACTCTTTGGAACAGTGAGCTCACGAGGCTCTAATAAAATACAACCATTATCGCATTCTTTAACATTGTAATAAGGGTATTTAGCACCGCGCAGAGTTACACGCTTTTTACTATCAAGACGAACGTCATAATCTTTCACCACTTCCACAAAATCACCTCATTTTTAGTGGGATATCCCACTAACTATATAATAATTTTATCCGTCTTGTCAAAACAAAAAACGACGAAAAGCAGGCAAGTTGTGAGGAACTTGCGTAACTTTTCGCCGTTTAAAATAGTTGCGTTTTATACGCGATTTATACGCGACTTAGTTGTGGAAACCGCTATAGTTTGGTGCTTCTGCAGTCATCACAATATCGTGAGGATGAGATTCGCGAAGGCCAGCATCCGTAATGCGAATAAAGCGGCCGCGCTCCTGCAATTCCTTAATATTGTGCGCACCAACGTAGAACATGGACTGGTGCAAACCGCCGAGAAGCTGGTAAAGCACAGCGTTAAGCGGACCGCGATATGGCACTTCGCCTTCAACGCCTTCTGGAACCACCTTGTCGGAGCTTGTAACGTCTGCCTGGAAGTAGCGATCCTTCGAATAAGACTTCTTACCACGAGGAGCCATTGCGCCAAGCGAGCCCATGCCGCGGTAAAGCTTGTACTGCTTGCCGTGAAGAAGAACCTTTTCGCCTGGAGCTTCCTCGCAGCCAGCCAAAGTGCCGCCGAGCATAACGGTGTCCGCACCTGCAACCAAAGCCTTAGCAATATCGCCGGAATAGTGAATACCACCGTCTGCAATGCATGGAATTCCAGCAGCCTTGCAAGCCTGAGCCGCGTCGTAAACTGCGGTAAGCTGAGGCACGCCAACGCCTGCAACAACGCGCGTTGTGCAAATAGAGCCTGGACCAACGCCAACCTTTACAGCGTCAACGCCAGCGTCAATCATAGCTTGTGCGCCTTGGCGAGTTGCAATATTTCCGCCAATAATTTGCACGCCGTCGAAGGCTTTATCTGCCTTAATGCGGCGAATCATGTCGAGAGCTAAGCGAGCTTCGCCGTTCGCGGTATCAACCACAAGAACGTCAACTCCAGCTTCCATAAGCGCGCACGCACGCTGCCAAGCATCCCCAAGGAAGCCAATGCCAGCGGCAACGCGCAAGCGGCCCTGATCATCCTTAGTAGCATCCGGATACTGCTCAGTCTTCACAAAGTCCTTAACAGTAATCAAGCCTGTAAGCTTACCTTCGGCATCAACCAAAGGTAACTTTTCAATCTTGTTATCCGCAAGCAAGCGGTGAGCATCTTCCTTAGAAATATTTGAAGGACCAGTGACGAGATTTTCGCGTGTCATCACGTCCTTAACTTTCAAGCGATCGTAATCTTCGGAAGCAATGAAACGCATATCGCGGTTGGTAATAATACCAACTAAACGATTTTCGCTATCTACTACCGGCAAGCCAGAAATATGGAAACGCCCGCACAATTTATCTAAATCTGCGAGCGTTGCGTCTGGGTGAACGGTAAGTGGGTCGGTAATCATGCCCGACTCGCTGCGCTTAACAATATCAACCTGCGCAGCTTGATCATCAATAGAAAGATTGCGGTGAAGTACGCCAATACCACCGTTACGCGCCATGGCAATAGCCATATCGGACTCGGTAACAGTATCCATAGCTGCCGAAATAGCCGGCACCTTCATGGTAATTTCGCGAGTCAGATGAGTGGAAGTGTCCACTTCGGACGGAATAACATCAGTTTCGTTTGGAAGCAACAGCACGTCGTCATAAGCGAGACCGAGCTTCTCGAAAACTGGAGGGACAGGGGCATACACGGATTCCGCGTTAATATCAGTTGTAGCCATAGGGTTACTATACGTTTTTGCTATGACGTTTGCCGAAACGCACCACGAAACGCACCACGAAACGCTACGAATTGCGCAGTTCGGGCAGGCGGCGGCGCAGGTACGGAAGCATCGTGAGCACAGTAAGCAGCGCAGCAGCAATAACCATGCCAATCAAAACGTACACAGCTTTAAAGAACAGAATCATAATAGAGCCAAACGCAATCAGCGCCGCCCATCCCCACAAAATCATCACCGCGCCTTGCACAGAATGCCCAATGCGCAGCATGCGATGATGCAAGTGCATGCGATCCGGATGCATTGGCGACTGCCCCTTAGCCACACGCCTAGTAATCGCCAAGCACATGTCAAGAACCGGCAGGAACAGCACAAGAATCGGCAGCAAAATCGGCATAAATACAGGCAAATAAATACTGGTATGCACAGCGGACGGGTCCAAATGGCCGGTCATAATAATCGACGCGCAAGTAATTAAGTAGCCGATTAGCATGGAGCCGGAATCGCCCATAAAAAGTTTCGCAGGATGCCAGTTGTGCAAAATAAAGCCGACGCACATTCCAACCATTGCAACGTCAATAAGAGTTGCCATTGATGCGTAGGATGGCGACGTGCGCGCGAGCATGTAGGAGTAGGTTGCGAAGGCGATTCCGCCGATTGCTACGATTCCGGAAGCCAAGCCGTCTAGTCCGTCTACGAAATTTACTGCGTTAATTGAAGCCACAATAAGTATGGCAGTTATTGCGATTGATACGCTTGGCGATGCCGTTACGAGGGAGCCAAGCGGCAAAGTTACGATTTGCAACCCTCCCCACGCAACGAACACGGCTATAAGCAGCTGACCGGCAAGTTTAAGCATCCAGTCTAAATCCCAAATGTCGTCACATACCCCAAGCAGGCATATCATGACTGCTCCTGCGAGCACCACCCACGGCTGGTGCGTTCCAGCGAAAAGCCCGGAAATAAAGGGCATTGAGCTTGCAAATGCCATGGCGACTGCGAAACCAAAAAGCATGCCCACCCCGCCCATGCGAGGAGTAGGAATCGTGTGCACGTCGCGCGCGCGAACTTTGCCGACGGCTCCCATGCGGATCGCAAGATGGCGCACAAGCGGCGTAATCAGCCACGTTGCTCCACCTGCAATTGCTGCAATAAATAGGTATACCCTCATCGGCTATGTCTTTCTGCTATTTTTGATATTTTTGATATTTTTTGATATTCGCTTGGCTTATATATTTGCTTATTTTGATTGTAACGATTCGGCAGTATAGCAAAAATTGGTAAATACTTTCGCTACTTTCGTTACTTTCGCAATTACTTTCGCAAAGCTTCGCGAATTTCACTCTCCGAAATCACGCCTTCGCGCAAAATAACGATGCCATCCTCGTCGTTTGAATCCGCACCAACTACCGTGCTTGCCACGTGCGAGCGAGTCGGACCTGCGTTCAAATACAGCGGAATTTCGTTGCCAAAAGCCGCAAACGCTTCTTCCACGCTGTCTGCACTTTCGTTACCGCTACGATTTGCGCTAGAAGCAGCCAGTGGGCCGGTAACTCGCAAAATTTGCATTAATTCAGGGCAATCCGGCACGCGCACGCCTTGAGTTGCTTCAGTTGCGCAAGTTGCTTCAGTTTGTGCATCGTTTCCCGCAACTTTGCACAACGTTGCAAGATTTGAAGCAACCGAATCCTTCTTCGCGCGCGCAATCGGAGAATATCCGCCCGGAAGGAACTTTTTACCTAAAATATCCAGCGGCGACGGCAAATACAGCCCAAGTTTTTCTAAATCTCCCACTCCGCTCATTAAAATTTGCAGCGCCTTTGTGCGCGGCCTGCGCTTAAGCTCGTAAATTTTGGCAACCGCAGCTTCATTGAATGGATCGCATGCAACGCCATACACGGTGTCTGTTGGCACTACGATTACGCCGCCTTCGTTAATGATTTGCGCTGCCATTTGCAGTGATTCTTCGCTGATATTGCAAATTTTGCTCATTTTTCCTCTTTTATTGCTTATTTTGCTTATTTTATTCTGTTTGAGTCAAGTTTTATTTTTGATTAAAATCTTACTTTTCCGCAAAAGTGTATCGCGGTCTGCCAGTTAAGTCATTCCCAACGCGCGCACGCACAAAACCTACGCTTTCCGCATACTTTTTAAGCGCATCCCCTTGCGAAATATCGTGCTCCATCACCATCGCTCCCCCAGGCTTAAGCAGCGCAAAAGCCGCGCGCATAATCTGCTCCGGAATAAGCAAACCGTCCGCAGAGCCGCCATAAAGCGCAAGCGGCGGATCGTACTCGCGCACTTCAACCTGTTCTGGCACTTGACTTTCCGGCACATATGGCGGATTCGTTATTACTAAATCTACTTTGCCGCAAATTGCTTGAAGTTCCGGCGTGCAATCTGCAATATGCGCTTTGGTTGCGTCTGCAAGCACAGCATGATAGCGACTAGAGAGCAGATTTTCTACTTGCAGATTTTCTACTTGCAGATTTTCCTGCTTTTTTGCAGTTTCTTCAAAATTTTTTCGCAAATATTGGAAAGCTTCAGGAGATTTTTCTACAGCCCATACTTGCGCGTCTGCAACTTCCGTTGCAATCGACAATCCGATTGCGCCCGATCCTGCGCATAAATCGACTACCTTAGGCTTACTAACATGCGATTCTCTAAGCCAATCCAATCCCGCTTCAACAACAATTTCCGTTTCAGGCCGCGGCACAAAAACGCCTTTGCCAACTTGCAAATCCAAGTAGCGAAAAGGCGAGCGACCAACAATATGCTGCAACGGCTCGCGCGAAGCACGCCTAGATACAAAATCGCTATATTTACTAGCATAATCTTGCGAAAAATCGGTTAAATCTCCAAGTATTAGCGCCTTGTTCAGCTCAGCTAAACTTACGCCGCAAGCTTTAGCTAGCAGCAAGCGCGCGTCGTATTCCGCAGACTCCACGCCTGCTTCACGAAGACGCGCAATAGCATTTTGCAAAAGTTCGCGCATTTTAAGAACCGCTTAGAAATTCTAATCGTCTACTTACTTGGCTTGCGCTAAGCGGTCTGCTTCATCCGCCTGAATATCACTGTCGATAACAGGCTGCAAGTCGCCGTCAAGAACCTGGTCAAGATTGTAAGCTTTGTAGTTCGTGCGATGATCCACAATACGATTTTCTGGGAAATTGTACGTGCGGATTCGCTCGGAACGGTCGAGAGAACGCACCTGCGAATGGCGCATATCCGCCGCTTCAGCCGCTTCCTGCTCGTGCTTCATTGCAAGCAAACGCGACTTTAACACGCGAAGTGCTGCCGCACGGTTTTGAATCTGCGACTTTTCGTCTTGCATGCTCACCACAATGCCGGTTGGAATATGCGTCATGCGAACTGCGGAATAAGTAGTGTTCACGGACTGTCCGCCAGGGCCGGAGCTCATGAAAATGTCGATTTTCAGATCTTTTGGATCGATTTCGATTTCGTCGTCATCTTCGTCTGCTTCTGGGAACACGATTACGCCGGCTGCGGAAGTTTGTATGCGCCCCTGCGATTCCGTAACTGGGATGCGCTGCACGCGATGCACACCACCCTCATATTTCATGCTTGCCCACACGCCGTCTTCTGGAGCAGGCGTGCCTTTTGCGCGAATCGCAAGCTGCACGTCTTTTACGCCGCCAAGTTCCGTTGAATTTTCGCTTTGGATTACGGTAGTCCAGCCGCGCTTTTCTGCGTAACGCATGTACATACGCAATAAATCGCCAGCAAATAGTGCCGCTTCTTCGCCGCCTGTGCCAGCTTTAATTTCCATAATCATATCGCGCGCGTCGTCCGGATCCCTAGGGATCAGTGCCGTGCGAAGCTTTTCTTTTGCCGCTGGAAGTTGCGCTTCTAAACGCTTAGCTTCTTCAGCAAAATCCGGGTCGTCGCCTGCCATTTCGTTTGCTGCTTCAAAGTCGTCGCAAATCTGCTTGTAATTTAGGTAAGCGTTTACGATTGAGCCAAGTTCTGCGTGCCTACGGCCGAGTTTTCGAATAGCGTCCGGGTTCGACGCAACTTCCGGGCTTCCCATGCGACTTTCAATATCGCGATACTCTTCTAACGCGGTAACTGCTGCCGGGAATTGTTCATCTACTGACTCAGCCATCATATTCCTTAAGTTAAAAATATTTAATTTAACACATAAAACGCCAGCCCCGATTCCGCGAGTTACACGAAAGCAGGGCTGGCGTCATAAAAGCTACTTAGTCTTCTTACCGTAGCGCTTCTCGAAGCGAGCCACGCGGCCGC
>CAMPNN010000034.1 GCA_946891915.1 uncultured Bifidobacteriaceae bacterium | reverse complement strand
CTGAGCAGGATTTGCTCGATATTCGTAATTTCGGCATGAAATCCATCGATGAAGTTAAGGAAAAGTTGCAGGCAATGGGTCTGTCTTTGAAGGCTTCGCCGATTGGCTTCGACGCCAATAATCTCGAAGGTGGCACTTTCTTCTCGCCTGAAGACGAGTAGAATCCGCCTGCAATCGTCGTAACATTTGGATGTTCGGGTTGATGCCCACCTGAATGTTGCGACAATAAGGAGTAATAATGCCTACACCGAAACAAGGCCCTCGTCTGGCTTCTAGCCCGGCTCATGAGCGCCTGATGCTGGCCAACATGGCGACCAGCCTCTTCCAGCACGGTCGTATTGTGACGACGTTGCCAAAGGCAAAGCGTCTTCGCCCGCTTGCTGAGCGTTTGATTTCATTCGCTAAGCGTGGCGATTTGCATTCGCGTCGTCGCGTGTTGCGCGTGATTCGCAACAAGTCCGTGGTTCACGTGCTTTTCACTCGCATTGCTGAGCAGATGAAGCAGCGTGAAGGTGGCTACACCCGTATCGTGAAGATTGCTCCACGTCGTGGTGACACAGCTCCACAGGCTATTATTGAGCTTGTAACCGAGCCAGTAAGCCCAAAGAAGGCTGTTGTGAAGGAAGCTGAAGCAGCTACTAAGGTAGCAGCTAAGGAAGAAGCTGCCGAGTAGTTTGCGTTCCAGCTTTACGCATCGGTAAAGTGAATCTTAAAATAAAGCGTAAAATCACTTTTTAAAAGAATCGCTACAGCGAGCCGAGGTTAATTCCTCGGCTCGTTTTTTGTATTATTATTGAATTATGTCGAATGTTATTGATTTGTTGCGCAACGATTTCTCTACCTTCGCTCAGCGCAAGTTTAATGCCGTGGATGCGCTGATTTTGTGCGAGCTAGCTTATATTAATATGCCAACGTCTGTGCCAAAATATTGCGATAATCCAAAGAATATTTCAACTGTATCTATTAACGAATTGCTTAGAATAGAAGACTATTCGTCAATGTTTGCTTCTGGGTCTCCTAAAGTAGATAAATTCCGCAGAAAGCTGCTTCTTGCTGTCGCCTCCAGCCCTAGGTATAGGGGAATTCGCGTAGGGGAGTATCTTGAAAGGTTTGATGAATCAAATATTGACGAATCTTTAGAGCAGCAGTTTTCTGGAGTAACTTTTGATCTTAGCGAGTGTGAGGGAATTGACAATCCGCATACGTTGGTTGTGTCGTATCGCGGCACTGACAATACGCTTGTTGGTTGGAAGGAAGATTTTAACATGGCTTTCCGTTGCCCGGTTCCAGCGCAGGAGTCGGCTGCGGAATATCTTATTTCGATAGCGCAGCGTTATAGTAAAAATTATGCTAATAAAAACTTTTTGCAGAAAATTTTAGCGTACTTTTCAAAGTCGTCTTCTTCTAAGTCGTCTTCTTCTAACTCTTCTTATAACTCGTACACTTCAAAATCTTCCCCTTCAAATCAGCCTAATAATAATCCGAATATTATTGTTGTCGGCCACTCAAAAGGCGGCAATATGGCGGCTTATGCGGCTATGCGATTAGATGCCGAGGATGAAAAACTTGGAAATCTTGTGTCAAAAATCTACTCTATGGACGGCCCTAGCTTTGGTTCGGACGTTGTTGATCCTGCGGTTTTTGCGCACGTTTCTAGCAGAATCGAAAAAGTTGTGCCGCAGTCTGCTTTTATTGGTTTGATTATGAATACGGGTGTGCCGTATAAAGTTACGGTTGCCGACTCGATTGGCTTAATGCAACATTTTGGCATGTATTGGCAAGTTAAGGATGGCGATTTTGACTACTGCGATTGCGTAACTCCGCGCGCGCTGGCCGTTTCTAAGGCTACGAACGATTGGATGATGAATTTGTCGTTTGAGGAGCGCAAGCGCAGGATTGACAGCGTTTACAGCATTTTTAGCAGTTTAGGGTACCCGACTTTCGACGAGATGTCTTCGCATTGGTCAGAAGTTGTTCCTAAATTATTGAAGGTTGCGATGCATATGGATTCAAAAACTTATGAGCTGATTCGTAGTGTTATGAGTGCTTTTGCGCTTGCGGGCGGCTCTTCGGATAAGAAAAGCTAGTTGAAAGTCTGTTTGGAAAGGTTTTGAATGCGACTTCGCTTAGATTTAGCTTACGATGGCGGCGGATTTTACGGTTGGGCTAAGCAGCCGGTTTTGCGCACCGTCCAGGGTGAACTTGAGTCGGCTTTGCACATGGTTTTGCGCGTACCTGAGTGTGATGTAAACGAGCCTCTTCGCGTTACTGTTGCCGGTCGCACGGATACTGGCGTTCATGCTTCGCATCAGGTTTGCCATCTTGATGTTTCTGAAGAGACTTTGCAGCGCTGTATTGGGCATACTGGGTTGGATGGAGTTGCTGCGCTTGAGTACAGGTTGCGTCACGTTTTGCCGCAAGATATTTCGCTGCACGGTGTGAGTGTGGCGCCTTGCGGTTTTGATGCTAGGTTTTCTGCGCTGGAGCGCACTTACGTGTACCGAATTTCGGATGGTTCTTGTAAGGCTATGCGTGATCCTCGTATGCGCGGTTTTGTTTTGCAGCTTGACGATGTGTTGGATGTTGACGCTATGAATGCGGCTGCGCAGTTTATGCTTGGGCTTCATGATTTTGGCTCTTTTGCGCGTCCAAATCCTGGTGGTACTACGATTCGCAAGGTGATTGAGGCTCGCTGGGAGAGAGTGGGCGAGAGTTTGGGAGATTCGCGCGTTGAGCTTAAAACTGGTTGCGTGCCGCCTGTTGAGCAGGGCTTGATTGAGTTTACGATTGTTGCTGATGCTTTTGCGCATAACATGGTGCGCTCGCTTGTGCAAGCTTCTGTGCAGATTGGTTGTGGCAAGCGTTCGATTGATTGGTTTGTTGATAAGATTAATAGGCCGATTCGAGAGGGTTCTACTGGTCCGATTGCTCCGCATGGGTTGACTTTGGAGTATGTGGCGTATCCGCCGGATGAGGAACTTGCGTCGCGTGCTGAGCAGATTCGCGCTCGCCGCGATTCGGCTGAGTTGCGAATCGACGACTTCGAGCTGCATAATGCGCGAGAAGTCACTTCGATTCGCTGAGCTTGCTCAGGTGGAAAGTCCAGTGGACTTTCCACGCAAGCGAGGTCTGCCTTCGTCAATAAAGACGAAGGCAGGGCAGGTTAGTTTGGTTGTGATTGGTGTACGCTGACGACCTGCTTGAGCGCTGCGATTTAGCGCGCGATTATTCCTTTACACTCGTGTAAAGGAATAATCGTTTTTTGGCTTGATTTCGACATTTCCTTTACACTGCTGTAAAGTTTTAATCGTTTTTCGGCTGATATTCGATCGAAACTTTACACGGTTGTAAAGTTTTAATCGTTTTTTGTCTTGATTTCGATTTTTTCTTTACAACGATGTAAAGGAATAATCGTTTTTATTGAACATTTGCCGGAAAATTTTCCGGAGTTTGCACGACGACCTGCCTCCGCACATAGAGCGTAGCGCGAAAGCAACTCGGAGCGGAAACTCGCTCAGGTTGGAAGTCCAGTGGACTTCCAACGCGAGTTTCATAGCGAGCGCTTATAGCGCGAGCGTTGGGTGGTGTGTAAGTACACATTTGCGCGCAACGTCTGCTATGTGTTTCAACGCGCCATGAATTTATATTCGCGGCATGGTTTACAATTGAAAAGTTGCGTTTGTGCGCGATTAAGTTGCGTCAAATTGCATGTGGATGAATGTCCGAGCGGTCTAAGGAGCACGCCTCGAAAGCGTGTGAGGGTAAAATCCTCCGCGAGTTCGAATCTCGCTTCATCCGCAGAATAATAAGCTTCAAGCTGCATTTTGCGCTTGAAGCTTTTTTATTCTGCCGAGCTTGCTCAGGTTGGAAGCACAGTGTGCTTCCAACCTGAGCGAGGTCTGCCTGCGTCTCGATTGACGCAGGCAGGGCAGGAATCAAGCAAGTGTCTGAAAATCCAGACTCACTATGTGCCTGTGAACGCACTATGTGCCGGCAATACTGGATAAAATATGCGAAAACCGCAGCTTTCATGCATTATGTACAAAAGCTACGGTTTCTGCGTATAGTTGCTTTTTAATTATCGATTGTTATTGAATCGTGCAGATGATTTAGTATTACAGCTGCTCGCTTGGTGAAGGTGCTTCCGGAGCTTCAGTAGTTCCAGCAGCTTCAGCTTCTCCAGCCTCAGTCGCCTCAGCAGCATCGGCATCAGTCGCCTCAGCATCAGCCTCAGCCTCAGCAGCAGCCGCCTCAGCCTCGCCGTCGCCGTTTTCCGCTCCGTCCGCATCTGACGCTTCTTTACTGGCAAGCGCACGCTTCTTCTTAGTCAAGCTGTGCTTTACTGCAAGTCCAACGCCTATTGCCACAAGCAATACTGCCGACACAATGGCAATCGTAAATGCCACTGGGCTTCTATTGAAAGCGCGCTGCAATGGTGTCATTGTTGAATCATTTGCCGACGCATTTTCTGCGGCATTCTTATCGCTATTGCCATCTTTCTTGCTCGAATCATTATTCTTTTTGCCAACCGAGCAGTGCGAAGGCGGATCTTTTCTCAATGTTGTAAATGTTGGCACTTGCACGGCATTGTTGTTGAAGTAGATTGCGCTGCCGTCCTTATAATCCGCATGAATACCTACATAAGTAGAGTTGACATCAATATCTGTTGCCTTATCGTAGTATTCTTTGTCTATTTTCCCAGCAATCCAACGCATGAGTGAGAATGTGTCGATGTATGGCTTAACAGGATCCGTCGTTTCGCCTTTTTCAACGCGAATCATTCTAGTTGTATCGCCCATATTTTGCGTATTAGTGTATTTAGTTGCTGGCTTTGTGCTCACTATAACGTATGCATGTCCCTTTTTCTTCGTTGGAAGATTTTTCGGGTAATGGTAGCTGTAGTAATCTAGTCCGCGAATGTATCCGCTGGCTGGTTCATCACTAAAGAACGGTATATTGCTTTCTTTGTAGACATATTCGTCCTCTTTGGAAGTATCTTTCTTTTTGTCTTCTTCGTTTTTGCTCTGTTGATTATATTGAGGATCAATATCGCCAGCTTCGGCAGACAACGAATAGCCTAGTAAACTATCGTTCGTTACCATTATTTTCGAGTATTTTCTTACGGAAACAATGAATGTTAGCTTTTTAAGATCTTTGACATTAAATAGTTCATAGTCAAAGGAGACTTTTGCACTGTGAGCTTCAACATCCGTAACTTTCACGTTGCTAATCTTGGCAGCGTCATTTTGACCTCTCCAATAGTCCCATTTTTGGTCATCGTTGAGTTTCATTATGGATGATATAACATTTGGTTTTTCTTGTTCGTCTGCATATGCACAAGTAGGAATTCCTATTACAATGCTTGCTGCGCATGCGAAGGTCAGAAGTGCTTTAGTAAAACGCTTCATAATAGCTTCTTTCGTTCATTGTATGAATAGCGTCGTGTATAAAGTTTTTATAACAAACGCTAAGTTTATTTGGTTGTGTTTATTTGGTTGTTTATACGGTTAATTTGATTAATAGTTTTTACTTAGTATCTACGTAGTTTTTACTTAGTTTTTCTAAGGTATTTATTGATGTACTCTTGTGCATAATCAATATCGTCGAAGATTGTGCTACCATCATTCAAAGTCTTTTCAGATATATGGCGGTTTAACGTGCTTAAATAATACGAAGTTGTATTATATTCTCTATAGCTAAACGGTTGATCTATCGAAGTTTTTTCCACGCTTTGCATTTGCGTGCTTGCGGCAGGATCGTTTGCTACAAAGCTCTTCAAAGTTTTATCGCTTGGCACAATCTTTTGCAGTTCGTATGCCTTTTTTTGAGATTCGGTCGAACCAAGGAATGCTGCGAACTTCTCTGCTAAGTCACGATACTTTGATTTTGCGTTATAGCCAATAGCTTGAGAATCTACGTTTTGTTTCATCTGATATTCGAAGTTTGCAGTAGAATCGTATTCCTCAGTATCATAACCTTGGTCCGCGCGAACTTTAGGCAATGGTGCAGCTGCAAAGTTTTTGCCTAGAATCTTCTTGACTTCATCAGCTTCCCAAATTCCGGAGAAGTAGGCTGCTGCACTACCATTTCTTAAGGATTCAATGCCAGTATCGCCTACAGCATTAATGAAGTTTGGTTCATTAACAAGGTTTGTAAGGTACTTGGTAATAGGGTAGCACTTTTCGTTGAAGTTTACGCCATCTCTTGAGTCCAGTCCTGCCTTAGATACACCAAAAATCATGCATGAATCAAGGTATAAGCTCTCAAAAAGATCGGTGCTTCTTAGATTGAGTGCAACTTTCTGCTTTTGCAGCATAGTATTCAAAGACTTCACATCGTTTTCGGAAAGCTTAGACTTGTCGTAGTACATAAACCAAGCGTTACTCGTGTACGGAACCCCGTAGTATGCTTGATTGTAAAATACTGAGTTGGATAACGGCGTAGGGTTCTGCTTTTCAATCTGCTTTTCGGTCTCTTTGCTGAACTTGCCAAGAATACCTGCTTTATGCAAGTAAGGTATTGTATCGCTTTTGAATATAAAGACATCGGCTGAAACTTTCGGATACTTGTCTTTGTCCGTAGCTGGCGAATACGGTTCGTCAAATTGTTTAATAGAAGTGTTAGTAAACGAAACTTCCGGATGTTCTTTACGGAAGGCGTCTTCCATGGTAAGAATCCAGCCGCCCTTCTTTACAAACTTTTCAGGTGCTAACACGTTGAGCTTAACTTGCGATCCGAAGCTAGAGCTGCACGCAGTAACAGATAGCAATGTGACTGTGGCTAGCATTAAGCCAAGTGTCTTCTTTATGGTTCTCCCCATATTCGCCATGCTTACCTCCCAACATACCGAGTCTTTACATGCACTTTGGCGATACGTTTAATAAGTGTACGACTATACGAGTATGTTCTTAAGATGCGGGTATGCGCTAACTACAGGGAAATTCAGATATTGCGTTTGATATTATCCGTGGCTTATCTGTCTGCTTATCTGTCTGCTTATCTGTCTGCTTATCTATATGATTAGCTATCTGTTTATCTTTCTTCTTACTTATTTGCGAATTTCGCAAGCGAAGAATTATTTGCTAAAAAGCAGTGATACGTCTGCAGGGTAGCCTAGTGCGTAAGCGCGTAATAATCTGGAAGTAATCAATTTTACAATCGCATTTTTGAAGGCTTGATTGGCGAGAACAGCGTTATTGTCGTCGCTATTTTTGCCTCTTGCGTTGTTTGCGTTTGCGCTGTTTTTATTTGAGTTTGCGCTTACATCATTATTTGCGTTAGTTTTATTCTGATTTATTGCGTTAATTGTTATTGTTTGCTGGAATGCTGCAAGTTCTCCTCTTGCGCAGTTCATGTAAGCAAAAGCTGCTAGCGGCAAGTCTTTCTTGCTAGTTGAATCGTGTATTATTCCGCTGTCTAATGCTTGCTGTGGGATTTCGTAAACTTTTTTGCGTAAATCCGTTCCTTTTCCGGCTGCGCGCATAATTCCTTGCGCATTTGTTGAAGCTATATCGCTGTATTCCAATGGCAATCCTGGTATCTTTTTTGCAGCTAAAGCTTGAAGAATAAACGATAGCTGATCTTCGGATGCTGCTGCTTGTGCAAGGGGATTGTGAGTCCACTGGAAGTTTTTGTAATGGTCTAGCACTTCGCGCATTTGAACGTAAGCGTTGTGTTCTATTTGTTGCGTTATTGAATTTTTGTCGCTTGCTTCAGGAGAGTTGTTCTGATTTAGTATTTCCCACTGTGCTTTTGCGGTGTAAACAATGCTTTCGCTTAATCTGCCAGGGCATTGTTGAGCTACTGTTTCCCACGCTTTTGCTGCGGTTTTCCAATCCACATTATTTTGATTGGTTCCATTTTGATTGCCGTCATTTTTTTCAAGCATACGTTGGTTGTTTTTGGCAATTTTGTAGGCTTTAGCGCAAGTATTTTCTGGTGCTGTAGAATTTGTGCTGCGATCGACATGAATATTTTGTAACGTGCCACAAGCGCCTAATGATGGCATTAGTGAAATGCACATAAAAACAGTAATGACCGTAGTTAGGTTGCGTTTTGCGACTTTTCGCATGGCATATAACAAAACATAAAGTGTCTGCATAATCTACTAAAATAGCCACTGTGTGTGACCAATATGCGCTGATTTAATTCGGTGTGTGTGGAAGTTGCAAAATAATAATAATCATAAATGAATGCGTTATAACGAGAGGACGTGCGCGATGGAATTGGATTTGGCGGGAATGCATCAGCTTGCGGCACAGCAGGGGATTAATGCCGAGGAGCTGGACGAGGCACTCGCCGAGGCCTTGCGTCTTGCGTATATGAAAACCGCTCATCCTGCAAAGCATGTGCGAGTTGAATTGGACGAACGCGCAGGTTCGTTCACTGTGTGGGCTAGGGATGAAATTCCTGGTGAACCTACTGAGGATAACCCGTATCCGGCACCAACCTTGGGCGAAGAATATGACGACACTCCTCGCGATTTTGGTCGTCTTGCTGCAGCAACAGCTCGTCAGGTTATTAGTCAGATTTTCCGTAAGGCTGAAGACGATCGCGTATTTGGTGCGTTTTCTGGTCAAAAAGGCAAGCTGATTAACGGCATTATTCAGCAGGATGCAAAAGATACTACTAACATTCACGTTGCTGTTGGCGATGTTGAGGCGATTCTGCCACGTCGTGAGCAGGTTCCTGGCGAGCGTTACCGTCATGGTGAGCGCATTCGTGTTTATGTGGTGAATGTTGCGCGAGGTCTTCGTGGCCCAGAAATCGTTGTTTCGCGTTCTCATCCTGAGTTGGTTCGTCGCTTGTTTGAGCGTGAAGTTCCAGAGCTTGTCTCTGGTGCTGTTTCGATTATGGCGATTGCTCGTGAGGCAGGAGCGCGCACAAAGATTGCAGTGCGTGCAAATACTGAAGGAGTTAATCCAAAGGGTGCTTTGATTGGTCCTGGTGGTTCTCGTGTGCGTGCAGTAATGGAAAACTTGGGTCAAGAAAAGATTGATATTGTTGATTGGTCAGACGATCCAGCCAAGTTTGTTGCTGCTGCACTTTCTCCTGCAACTGCTACTCAGGTGCAGGTTGTGAGTGAGAAGAATCAAACTGCTGTTGCTTTTATTCACGATGCTCAGCTTTCGCTTGCTATTGGCAAGGAAGGTCAGAATGCTCGTTTGGCTGCGAAGTTGACTGGTTGGAAGATTGGTATTGAATCAGCTGAGGAGCATGCTAAGAAGGTTGCTGCAGCTCAAGCGCAGAACGCACAGTCTGCTGCAGATTCTTCGCATACTGAATCTGCTGCTGAATAATTCGTAAAGTAATACTAATCTAATCTCTTCACCAGCGTTTAGCGACACTCGCGCCAATCCAACGTTTCGAGTATGCTAAAAGCTGAAATCTGGGCTGAATGCGGTGGCAGTAGTCCGGCTGTAGACGAGGTACAAGATCATGGTCGCACGATGAAATATCGCACGATAATAAACAATAAGCTCGCAATAATGTAAAGTGGCGCGCGCTAGCGTTGCCACAGATAGAGGAGAACACTGGGTGGTTAAAAAGCGCGTGTATGAACTGGCCAAGGAATTTGGCGTAGACAGTAAAACCGTGTTGGAGCGTTTGAAGAGCATGGGCGAATTTGTTAAGTCTGCTTCTTCAACAGTTGAGGCTCCAGTAGTACGTCGTTTGCAGACGGCGTTGGCAGCAGATGGTAATCAGTCTGCGAAATCTTCAAACGCAGCTAAACCTGCTGCACCGAAGGCAAAACCTCAAGCTGCATCGCATAAAGCGCCTGCAACTCCTGCAAATTCTGCAACTCCTGCAACTGCTGCAACTGCTGCAACTGCTGCAAATTCCGCAGACTCGTCTGTAGCAAATTCTGCGCCTTCTGCAGAAAAGCATGAGCATGCTGCGGCTGCGCATAACGTACCAAAGCCGGGTGCAAATCAGCCTCGTCAAAATCATAATTCTCACGCAGCTGGTTCTGAATCTAAGGGCGGCGAGCGTCGTAAAGAAAATCGCGAAAACCGTGAAAATCGCGAAAATCGTGGTGAATCTAAGCAAAAGTCACAGGGTCAGTCTCGTGGCGATCGTTCGCAAATGCCTCCACGCCCACGTCCTCATCAGGGTGCTCAGGGAGCGAGCGCTGCAGCTCCTCGTCCGGGCAATAATCCGTTTAGTCGTAAGCAGGGTATGCGTGCTCCTACTCCGGGAGATATTCCTCGCCCTCATCCAATGTCCCGCCCAGGCGCACAGGATGGCCATGGTGGTCGTCCGGGTCAGGCTGGCGCAGGTGCAGCTAATGGTTCGCGTGGGGAGCGCGGCAATCGTTCTCGCGGCGGCCGTTCAGGTCAAGGTGCTGGACGTTCTTCGCAGTGGTCGGGTCAGCGTCGCGGAGGCGCAGGTTCTGGCTCTGGTTCGGCTTCGAGTCGCCCATCAGCAGAATCTCGTTTTGCATCGCAAGGCGCAAGCTTCCAAGCTGCAGCTGCAGGCGCTCCTAATGGTGGACCATCTCGCGGTGGTGGCCGTGGTAGGGCAGGAGCTGCAGGCGCATTCGGTCGTCAGGGAGGCAAGTCTTCTAAGGCTCGTAAGAACCGTTTAGCGAAGCGTCGTGAGTACGAAGAGCTTAAAGCACCAGTTATTGGCGGTGTGCGTATTCCTTCTGGTAATGGCGCTACTATTCGTTTGCGCCAGGGCGCAACTCTTTCTGATTTGGCAGAAAAGATTGATGTCAATCCAGCA
>CAMPNN010000033.1 GCA_946891915.1 uncultured Bifidobacteriaceae bacterium | reverse complement strand
ACGAAGGCAGACCTCGCTTGCGTTGAAAGCACACTGTGCTTTCAACCCTAAGCAAGCTCGGCGCTCCGAGTTGCTTTCGCGCGCTACGCTCTAAGCGCGAAAACAGGTCGTCGCGCACGTTAAAGCACACTGTGCTTTCAGCATTGAGTCGTCGCTACCGCATTGAGCTTGCTTGAAGCGCACAATGCAGCTTCAAGCAAGGGCAATGCGACACGCCGATGATTTATATTTGTGAAGATTTGTGAAAATTTGGTAAAGAAAAAACGCAGATAAGGAATCAGTGGCGTTCATAATGGTACTCAAAAAGCATTGATATATTGGGATTCCGTTCGTCGCGGGGGGGGGGTGCTTAAAAGTATAAACATTTGTTGGTGTGTGCAATATGCCTGTTTTTACGTCTTGTTGATGATTAAACTTGTATTTACTCAGAGTTGAGCGCTCGCGTCCAACTTGCTACGGATTGCTAAAAAACAACAAGGTTTTTTGTAATAACCCTCTTAAAAATTTGTTATTACATTATAACCTTGTTATGATTAGTTATTTTGTAAGCCAAAAATTAAACCGCAGACATTTAATCCAAGACGTTCCTGAGGAGAGGGGTACTATGCGTCTAAACAAAATTTCATTAAAACAGGCTGTGGCCATGCTTGCCGCCACATGCACACTCGGCACATGCTGCGTCGCCGGCTCAGTCGCCTGGGCTGTTGATAGTGGTAATACTGAGAACAAGGTCAACACCGCTAATATTGATGACAAATGTGGTAAGAATGCTAGTGGAAACTGCACTTCCATCACCCTTCACAAGTACGAAGGACCAGAAAGCACAACGCAATCTGACGGTACTGAAATAAAGGATACTACAGGTGATTCTTCACCGCTTAAGAACATGCGTCCAGTTAGGGGCGTTGTGTTCAAGGTTTGGCGCGTGAAGAAGAAGGCTGCTAAGTCTGGCAGCCAAGATGAGGAAATTGATCTTTCCAAAACTGCAGGCTGGGAAAAGATTAAAGACATTGAAAACTTGTCTAATGGTCAAGCTGCAGCAGCTAATTCTGGTAAGGCGGGTGGCAGCTCCAATACCGCAACCACTTACACAGCAGAACAGCTTATGACCGGCACAACGGCCAAGTACGTGAAGGATACTGAATATACATGCACTACGACCGACACCGGTGAGTGCAAAGTTGGTACGTCTGGAGAAAAGCCTACATACACCCTCCCGATGGGTCTGTACTACATCGAAGAAACAGATACTAACAACGCAGAAATAAACACGGCCACTACTGGTACGGCTAACTGGAAGAAGGTTTCCATTACTAAGCACGTGGTTCCGTTCTTCGTAACTACGCCACTTCCAAACCCAAAGGCAAAGGATGTCGCAGGTGCGTGGATTTACGATGTGAACGTGTATCCAAAGAACGACATCAGTAAGAACCGTCCAATGAAGGAAGTCGAGGAGCTGAATCGTAAAGATTTCGAGGTGGGAGACAACGGCACCACTATTACGTGGAAGATTTCCGTGCCTCTTTCTGCGCCGCAGAACGGTAACAAGACGTATACACAGATTGGCTTCGTGGATAAGCTCACGAATGGCTTAGCTTACAAAGAAATCAAGGATGCGAGAATCGTGACGCTTGGTGAAGATGGGCAGAAGGCTAAAGGCACTACGGATGTAGAACTTAATGGTGAAATCAAGTATTACACAGTTGAAAACACTGCTAGTGTTCAAGGTAGCCAGGATAAGGACATAGTCAAGTTCACATTGACGAGCACTGGTGATACCAACGGCCTTAGCAAGGCTCTTGCGGCTTATAACGCTACCGTTACGAATAACAATGTGTCAACCAACGCTAAGCAAACTGCAACGCTTGTTGTGGAGTTGGTCACGAAGTTCAAGGACGGCACTAAGGCTCGTGACTTCAAGAACATGGCAAACACCTTCGTGGACAACAACAAGACCGGTAATCCAGATAATCCATGTACTCCTGCTGATATTGGTAACACAAAGAGACCAGAATGCAATGAAGACAACACTCCTACGGATACTGCCAAGTTCGGCACCCTTACTGTCAACAAGTACGTTAAGCAGAAGGCTAAGAAGACTGTAAATCAGAAAGAGGAGGATGTTACTCTGCCTTTGAACGATGCGAAGTTCGATCTGTATGAGATTACTAGCAAGGTATCCGGTGGCAAAAATGTAGAAGTTACTGCCGGAGATGTTACTAAAGAGACTACGTTTGACGGTAGCGTTACTACTACTGATGGTAAATCAACAATAAAGACGACGAAGCCTAATAATGGCGACGCTGTTACCTTTAATGTGAAGAAAGTTACGCATACGGTAGGTAAAAAGGATACGCCAACTACGCTTACCACTGCGGATAGCGCTGATAAGACGAAACATGGTACTGCTTCCGTGAGCTTGTTCGTCAAAGATAAGAGTTCTTCTGAGACCAAGCTCTACTGCGTGGTGGAAACTGAGGCTCCTAAGGGTTACTTGCTTGACTCTAGGCCGCACTGCATACCGTTGTCTGCGAACACAACAACCACTCAAGACGGTAACGTAACCATCAACATACCTGCCGGCAACACATTGCCGGTCGAAAACTGGAAGGCAACTGGTATGGATCAGATTCTTGCGGCTTTGCCTATGACCGGTGCGCGCGGATTGGTGATTTTGACGCTTTGCGGCATCGTCGGCTTGGCTGGCACGTTCTTCTACATTGTGTTGAAGCGTCGCAAGGAGCAAGAGCAGGCGTAAAACTCACTCGGTCGGTTGAGTGACTTGGTTGCGCAGCTGATTTACTCTGACGGTTGCGCAGTTTGGTTCCAAGCCAAGCTGCGCAACAGTTTTGAGCGGCTTAGTTGTGTATATTAATTGTCTTTCTGAGATACACGCCTGTTGCGAATTTTGTAATTAAAGCTGTGAGCGTTAGCGTGATTCACGAGTTAAAACGTGCGTCGCGCAACGCTCGCTTTAGGCTTTTCTCTTTGGGCCTTGAGGAAGCGAAAGTTTCAAAAATTGTAGCTTTATGAGGGTTATAAAATTTATGGCCTTGTGAAGCTTGTTGAGTTTATGAATTTACGAATTTATTGAGTAAAAATTAGCTTTACAAACGCGCATATGTTTAGGTTTTTTGAGCGCCGCATTGTGGCGGTTGAATCGGATCAACGCGATTATCGTGAGGAACACGGTCGTCGCGGCGCTCGAGCCTATCCAAATGACGGCGGCACCAAATCTACCAAAACCAAAAATCAAACCAAAAACCAAACCAAAAACCAAACAAATCCAAAACCAAAAACCACCAAATCCCAAAAAACCAAAAACAGCACCTCCAACACCACAAAAAAGTGGCGCTTTTCGAAGTCGTGCATAGTTCCGGCTTTGCTGCTGCTTGCGTCGTTTGCGTCGCTAATTTACCCGCACGCCGCCATGTGGCTGAGCCAGTATCACATGTCGGAGGTTGCGGCTGAGTACGCGAAGCTCATCACGCACGCGGTTCCGGCGCCGCACGAGCAGTTGGCGCGCGCTCGCGAGTACAATCAGAAGCTTTCGTCGGGCGCTATTTACGAGGCGAATACGAATATTCCGACTTCGCATGGCGAAACGTCGGATGCGAGCCAGGACTACTGGGAGCAGCTGAAGGCGAACGACGACGGCTTGATGGCGCGCTTGAAAATCAAGAAAATCGACCTTGATTTGCCGGTGTACCACGGCACGGAGGACGACACGTTGCTTAAGGGCCTCGGCCATTTGCGCGGCACGTCGCTTCCGGTTGGCGGCAAGGGCACGCGCTCGGTTATAACCGGCCACCGTGGCCTCGCAAGTGCGGAAATGTTCACGCGCCTGGACGAAATCGTTAAGGGCGACACTTTTACGATTGAGGTTTTCGACGAGGTGCTCACCTACAAGGTGATTGACAAAATCGTTGTGAACCCGGACGAGACTAAGAAGATTGCGTCCGTGCCTGGCAAGGATTTGGTGACGCTGATTACGTGCACGCCGCTCGGCATTAACACGCAGCGCATTTTGGTGACGGGCGAGCGCGTGATTCCGACACCTGCGGCGGACAAGGCGGATCGCGGCAAAAAGCCGGATGTGCCTAGGTTCCCGTGGTGGATTGTGGGCTGCATCGGAAGCCTGTGCGTGGTGGGCGGCTACATTTGGTGGGCCGGCCTGCCGGTTAAGAAGAAAAAGAAGGAGGATGAGGAAGGTAGCGAGACTGACGGCGGCGCTGGTAGTGGCGGCGCTGGAAGTGGCGGTAACGGAAGCGACGAAAGAGACGTTGGCGGAAGAGACGGAAGCGACGTTGACGGAAGTGCGGAAAGTCTTGAGAAAACAGAGGAAGAAACTAGAGAAAGCGTAGAGAAAGAAGAAGAGAAAGAGAAAGGCGAGAAAGAAGAGGAAGACGCTGATTTAGCTGACACTGGTCTTACGAATGGTGACGTTGCGTATACAGGGTTGGCTGCGTTGGTTAGGGGAGCTGGAGGTTCTGCTTCGAAGGCTGATGCTGATGCGTTGCGTGATGCTGATGCGTTGCGTGAGGCTGATGAGTTGCGTGAGGCTGCAACGAGAGCTGCAAGTAGCGCTGCAAGTACAGCTGAGCTTGAGCGCGAGGAAGCTAGGGCGATTGCGAATCGGCCAAAAAAGAGGCCGAAAGTCAAAAAGTCTAGCTCGCGTAAGAAACGCAAGCATGGCAATCGCGGCGAAAAGACGTTCGATTGGCTTGTGAACATTCTCGGTTTATGAGCGTGTTTATGAGCGGCGCTTGTGACTTGCGTTTATGAGCGATTGCCCATGAACTGCGTTTATGAGCGACAAAACTTAACAACTACACAAACTTAATACAAAACTTAACAAAACTTAATACGAACTTGCGGTGCCGTTTGGCGCGCGCAAGGCAGTGTAAAGCAATGCAAGACAATGCAAAACAGGTGGAAACGATGAAGAGTATTTGGACGATTACGCTAAACGTTCTTGTTCGCATAGGCCAATTGACCCAGCGCGCAGCTCGTGCGGCTAAACGTGCGGCTCAGCAGATGTATCGTGCGTTCGGCAGCTCTTTCGCGAGCGCGCTTAAGACGGTGCTGATATGTGCTCTTTCGGTGGCAATGTGGCTGCCGGTTTGCTTGACTGCTGAAACTGCGGTTGCGGCGGATGGTGCTTCATCTTCTGAGACTGCCGCTAAGTCTGCTGACAAGGCTGCTGAAAAGGCTGCTGCTGATTCCAGCAAGTCCGGTAATAAGTCAGCTAATAAGTCCGGTAATAAGTCCGCTAATAAGTCCGACAACAAGTCCAATACTCCATCTGCGAACCCATCTACTAACCCACCTACTAACCCATCTGCTAACCCATCTCCTGATGCTGATACTGAGCTTTCCGCATTACAGAGTTTCAGCAATCAGCGAGTATTTGTGAACAAGGGCAATCCATTCGAGAAAGATCTCAAATCTACGAGCGCAGATTCAAATTCCGCTTATCAAAACAAGTCGCCTCTTGAGCGCGCCGCCAAAGAAGCCCAAGCGCAAGCACAAAACCGCGAAGCGCAAGAACGCAGTGGTGAACGCGATTCTTACGAAGTGTATCATCCTGGCTGCGGTAAGGATTATGCTCGCGGCGAATGCTTTACTGTCGAAGGCGATGGTGCTGGCGCTCGTGCTACAAACGGTCACGATTTGGATGTAAACGCTAAAGGTTACACGCACAATTCTGGAACAGTAAACGGTGCTGTTGATTATCCTCGTGGACATTATGAGAATGGTCCTGTGCCTGAAGATCCTTCCGGAACTAACCACTTTGGTAAAACATACTTCACGCCGTACCCTAGAGGCACGTATATTATGAAGCGTTTGCGTGATATGACTATTGACCCGCAAGGTAAGGGCATGGATGTGTATAAGTTACCTTTGGATGATGTTGCAGACTTTGTGTTTGTAAAGCGCACGCCTAAGCTTTCCGGCGGTGGCTTCGTGTGGGATATAATTTTCAACATGGGTGGCCGCACGCAAAGTGCAGCTGGTGCTCTTAACTACTTTACGGTTCCAAAAGGTCAGATTTTGGACAAGGGTAGCGAAGGTGGAAGGCAGTACATTCAGCGAGTCCTGTACACGGGTAGGGAAGAAACTGCAATGTACAAAAAGGAGGTACAGCATATTGCCAACCCTCCTCGCGAAACCTGCTCCTTCTCTTGGGATAATCCTAACGGTTTGTGCAGCAAGGAAGTGAAGAGTAGCGATTTTGCTCCGGGTGATGATCTTACCGCAGCTTGGGATAAGATGAGCGGCAGTGACGACAGTCAGAACGGAAACTATTCTAGGCTTCTTCCTCAATCCATAAGTAGTGCAGACTTAAGTAGCGATAAAGTTATTGGTACTTGCCGAGATGGATCGGGTTTAGTTTGCATTAGTTCTTCGAGTTATGCGGCTCCGGATGATGGCTTCCACAAGATTGCTCCTAAAACAGAAGGTAGTTACGCGCGAGGATACTCTCCTGCGTACATGGCTATCGTAAAAAATCTTTACAAGTCTATAGAAACTGATACGCAGCGCGTCTTTAGTTTTGTGAATGAAGTTCATTATAATAAGGAAGCTCGCGATTATGAAGTTCCTTACACTTATAAGATTCATTTCACTACCAGTACTCAGCCTGGGCATGAGAACGATTCGTTCTTCTACGCTGCAGGATCTTACTACGGCAGAAGGAATCCTAGTACTTTTTACGGTATAACTGATCCGTTTGGGAATAATTCTAAGTATTCGTTAATAAGTTTTGGCCGTAATCGTGGTAAGTATATGTATACCTCTATGTACCAGCAGTGGTATGGTGCGCCGCGAATTATAGATGTTCAGGCGCCAAGGTGGCACTTCCTTAAGGGAACTGGTTTGGGGCCGTATAACAGTAATAATGGTAACTACCTTTCTAATTACGGTATTACGTTCTCAAGTGTTCTTCTGAATTTAGTAAATAAGCCTTTATATGAATCTCCTGCTATTCAAGTGAATGATGATATTCGTCTGCTCCCAGATTATTATTCTCCTAATAACGGTTACGCTCGAGGCAATCAGTGGTTCCGTACTCCTGGTGTTGGGGATCACAATACTGTTGATTCAACGCCTGGAAAGCATAAGCTGCAACTAAAGTACAGTAACGATTATTATCGCATTAGTGAAACGCAGGATTTGTGGTATAGGATTATTACGCAAACGGACGTGTTTAAGCCTTTGCAAACTGAGGAGTGGATTGACGATCAAACAAGCAAAACCGCTCCAAAGTATTACAATTACGATAAGCCGCTTCCGGATCCTAAGACTTTCGTGCAATTTGTGAAGAACAGAGCGCATTTATACAAGCAGGTAATGGCTTTTGATCCTAACTTGTTCCTTCCTGTCAATACGAATATGTACGGCACTAACACAAAGTATGGTTCCGTAAAGCAAGAGCATGGCAAAACTACGGAGTATCCTATCGACGAAACTTACAAAGATTCTAAAGATGACGACGCTAGCGATAATCTTCGTAAAAACGCTGTGTACAACGTTGAATGGACCGACCAATGGGGTGAGCAGCCTCGTAAAAACACGTTGGAAGATGCGGATGTAAAAATTGCTGCAAAAGTGCCTGTTATCAGTGTTCTAAATCCTTGCGCTCACTCTAAGATTTTGGACGAGCATAAGGATGAAATGAATAGGGATAGGTCTGCGTCTAACGGGGATAGGTCCGCTGTTGACGCAAGCATGCGTTCGGCTAATACTGAGCGGTCTGCGGACGTTGAAAACCGTGATGCTGCAACGTCATCGTGCTGGCCTACTCCTCAGGATGCAACGAAACGCAATGTTTGGTACATAAGTAACGCTCCAAAAGATGCAAAGCAGGGGGATGAAGTAACAGACGCAGACAAGCAGAAAGTTATAAAGGAAATCAATAGGCAGTACAGCACTTGGATGCGCAATAAGTATAGTGCGCAGTTACAAGATGGCCAGAAACCTACAGTTTTGCCAAAGGTTGTGTTTGTAAAGTACGCAAAAATTACGTTCTGGGATAACTCAACTACCGTTATACCTGTTGTGTTTGCTTACGTTGACTATGAGGATCCAAAGCTTGATGTAAAAGTGAGCGTAAATAATGGCGATGCTGAAGAAGTGCCAGAAGATGGTATGAGAATTGCTGTTGGAAGCAAAATTAAGTTCTTGGTTAAGGGTCATGACGATACGAAAATACTTCTTGGCGTTATGAAGCCGGATACGGTTAAGAAGTATGTTGGGGATAAGTTCCGTGACGACTTCAAGATGATTAACGACCCTAAGGTTGACGAAGACGAGGACCCTGATCATAAAGGCGGCGGCCACTTTAAGACCATAGACTACGACGATTTTAATCATGGTAGTAGTATGCCTCACACTGATAAAGATCAAGAAGGCTGGGTTCTAAAGAAAGCTTTGGAAAAGGATCGTAGAGCTCAAGGCTCGCCTACGGTTGGAGATGTGGATCAATCTGACAACTTCGGTATTCACGATCTTATATTCCACGGTTGGGATGCTGCAGGAAACTCAGTATTTAAGAAGATTAGGCTGATTATTGTTTCTAAAGATTACGGTTTGCCAAACGTTTGGTGGGATAAGCGCACGAAGGAAGTTGGCAATAACGTAGATAAAAACGGCCATAGGGACACGAGTAAAGACTATAAGTATTACGTTGGGCGCGTAAAGCCGTGGGATGGTGATAAGCGCGTGCGCTCGATTATGGTACGCATTTGGGCGCGCGGTAAAGGCAAGCCTGTGGTTGACCCTGTACAAAGTGAAACTCATAAGAATTTTGATGAAAAGTGTCCTTCGGACGGTAGCTGCTACGGAATTATTATTCAGAGAGACGGCTTAGGAAATCTGTGGCATCAGGTGAATACTGATGGTAGAAGTAATATGCCGAAGCTGGTAGGGTCTCGACGCGCTAGGTCGGTTGATGCGGATAGGGCTGCTTTAGAGGACAGAGATGCAGCTGAGGATAAAGCGGCCGACGGCAAGGCGACTGATGGAAAGACTGCAGATAAGTCTAATAAGTCAGAAAAAACTGAAACTGCCAAATCGGGGGAGAACTCTACCCAAAATCAGCAAAAGTCGAAGGAACAGCAGCCGCAAAAGTCGCAAGAGCAGCAAAAGCAGCAAAATCAGCCGCAAAAGTCGCAAAAGCAAGAAAATAAGCAGACTGCGAAGTCGCAACAAGAAAATAAGCAACAGGAACAGAAGCAACAGGAACAGAAGCAACCAAATAAGCATGAACAGCAGATTCCGCAGAATCAAGCTAACAACAAGCCTGCTTCTTTGAAGATTTCTAAAGAACTTAAGAAGAATGCTAAGAATAAGACAGCTAAGAAGAATTCTAAGAAGCGCAATGTTCCTGGAAGGCGCGGTAGTGTAAAGCTTGCTGTGATTAAGGAGGGTGACGGCAAGAACGCTGGTAGTGCCGATAATAAACCTGAAAATCCGCAGAATGCTGAGCAAAAGTCTGAGCAAAAGTCCGAGCGTAATGACGAGCGTAATGTTGAGCAAAAGGACGAAAAGAATTCCGAAAAGAATTCCGAAAAGAATGCTGAGCAGAAGAAGAACGAAAAGCAGAACGAAAACGGCGACTCTAAGACTCCTGCAGAAGGAAATAAAGACGTTAAGAAACGTTTGAAGCGAAGCACTCAAAACAAGGATGGCAAAGACGGCGAAACTAGCAAAGATGACGATGCCAAAGCTAAAGAAGACGCTGAAAAACAGGATCGAGATGCTGAAGACGATCGTGCTGCAGGAAATCCAAGTGATGAGCAGCTCAAAGAAAAGTACTCTAAGCGAGTGATTACGGATCTAAAAGGCAAGATTCCTGGTTGCGACCCGGCAAAAGCTCCGGACGGAAGCTGCGAAATTACGTTCGACCCACAAACCGGCGATATTACGATTCCGGAATACTTTGCGGAAATTGGATCCAGAATTTATGTGGATGCTGGCATAACGGGAGACTCGGCAAAAGCTATGGACGAGGTCAAAACTAGCCTTTGGCAACTCACCGGAGTTTCGGAAGAATCCGACCCGCTTCCGTTGAAAATTACTTGGCCAAATGGCTTAGTGCAAGTAAGCCCGTACGAGTTAAACGACGCAGAAAAGGGAGCATTACTTACTTGGATGCGTCACGACCCTAAGAATTACAGGCTTTTTGGCTACCGCGAGGAAGAAATCGGCATTAAAGGCGAAGATAAGTACGATACTTACAACAAGTACGATACTTCCCACTCTCTTACTTACGCATACGGTGAATCGAAGCCTAAGTATTCTTGCAAGGCAGATGGTAAGCATAGTAACGACTGGCAGTGGAAGCTGTGCCTAGACGGAGTTATGGGACGCGGTCCAAATCCTACAATGGGTAACATTTCTGAGATGAACTATTCGAGGAAAAAGCTTGTTTTTAAAAAGCTAGAAACAAGCGATAAAACTGAGCTGAACCCTGTTATGAATAAGGTGACGCGCTTCGTAGACATGCGCAAGGATTATACGTGGAAACTTAAAGGTACAAAGGTAAAACACAGGGAAAGTGACCCGGGCCTCGAAATGCGAGGAAACCAACAATACGGTACGCAGTATTTAGTGTACAAGTGGAATATCAACACGGGTAAAAGGCTTAATACGGATGACGTGCTTAATTTAATTAAAGGCGTACCAAAAGCTCAAGATCCAAATAAGCCGCAACCTTCGCTTAGCAAAGATCTTGACGGTTCGACGAATAAGCATGATATTCTGTACGGTCGAGAAGGTAACGGAGGATGGGACGGGTACAAGAATTTGCCAAAACGCGGATTGCGTTTTGGTTATGCTCCTAAGGATGGGACGTGTACTCCAGACAAAGACAATAATGTTGGTGTTGGAAAATGCCAGTGGGAAAACGTGCTTGATTTAGTTAAGTATACCTCGAGTAAGCATGGCGGAGAGGGTTCATTTGCAGACGACGTTGATGTGAACATGATTGGTAGGACTGAAGTTCCTATTACGGATAAGCTCTTAGACGCCGGGACAAAAGATGAGCGTAGCGAGTACACAATCCGTAAAGACTTCCTTATGCCTGGAGGAAAGTATTTTAACGGCCAAGCAGATAACGAAAACATTGGCGACATTATAACCGAGAATAAAGGCGTTAATTCGGTGAACGATTACGATAATCCGCCACTTAAGCTCGGAGAAAGTAGTGGCGATGCTGCACAAAGATACTTCAACAAGCGACCATTTATGCACG
>CAMPNN010000032.1 GCA_946891915.1 uncultured Bifidobacteriaceae bacterium | reverse complement strand
ATTTGTGCTTGTATCATGCGATGTTTGATGAGTTGCTGAAGAATCCTGAGTTGGAGTTTTAACATTTTATAATGTTCTAGTGTTTTGCACCCAACTTGGAAGTAGACTTCCAACTTGCGAAAGGCAAATTGATTTAATAAACCGTATTCGCGTGAATTGTGTAGTTGATTGGCTGATTGAAAAGGTTTTACGATTGTGACATTGTTGTAGTTTGGTTCCTCTGATGTGTTTTTTATAACAGCAGCTTTCGTGGATTCTTGCAGACTTACGGCTCGCCTAAGTTCATGAGTATGGGAATTAATAACGAAGTTTTCAGCAATAAATATAATCAATCATGACAAAGTTAATTTCATTGTTATTGTAGTACGCAGATATTGCACTTACTAAAAGCGAGTTTGGAATGCTTAATTTAAAAGATAAATTATATTCCTTTTTTAACAGTCGTAGGAATCGCATACTAGTGGCATGCATGCTTTTAGTAATATTCTCTGTGCTTTTACTGTATTTTACAATAGCCATAATTTTTTACGGTAATATTGAATACTCAAGGCGAGCATATTTTATTGTTAATGCTTGTGTAGTGTACTTAATATTATTTTTATTATTTCTTATTTATTTAAAGTTTAAGAACAATGAAATTCTATTTTTAATACCTTTTATTCAGTTCTATTTATTTTTTTTGCTTGTTGGCATATGTTTATTATGATACAACTAAGAGTTTGCCAGAATGTTATAAATCGCTAGCAATGTTCATTCTATGGTTTATACAATTCTTCTTTTTAGTGCGCAAAAGCATTAAAGCTTTCTTGAAAAGTTCAAAATTCTTGATTTCTGTTTTGTCAGTATTGTTTACACTTTTAGGGTTTTTAAATGAATCTAATTGGACGATAGTTGCTTTGATAATAACGTGCATTGTATTTTTGCTTAAATTGGAAAATTTACAGATTCTATGTAAAGGGATATTTGATATAAAAATAGAAGATTCAGATAGTAATAAATATAAATTAATTGTCATTAATGTTATGATCGTAGTTTTTGAGGCAATGTTGTATTCATCTTTGAAACTTTCTGAGTATTTATCGGAATTATTAAATTGGATTTATGATTGCACTAATATTAGTGGTAGTTCGAGATTGTTAAATAATGAAATTATTACAGAACATATGTGGTTAGGATTTTACAGGTTTATTATTTTAGCTGTTATTTTCATTATTGTATGTAATCTTTTTGAAAGTAAGCAGAATGCCATCTCAACATGCATAAAAAATATATTCGACTGCGAAGATAACGCACAGATTAAGAAGAATTTATGATTATTATACAGAGCCTAATTAATTAATTCTTCTACCTTTTCAAGATTAAGAATTTCATCATATATTTTGTAAACTTCACTTGCAGAATTTACAATCGCCCTGCATCCTGCAATGTCATCTATTGCACCAAGCTCAAAATTTCCGCTGCTGCGGCATAATTTTTTTTTTTAATATTGATTCTTTACGTATGTTCTATAAAAGGGGGGTGCGTATGACAACAATATTTAACGTGGCAGCGTACATCCTTAATATTACTGGAACTATTACCACTATGAAGCTTCAGAAGTTAGTTTACTATTCGCAAGCGTATTATTTGGTTACTACTGGATATCCATTATTTAACGAGGGTTTTCAGGCATGGAGGAATGGTCCTGTTTGCCCAGAATTATTTGCATTGCATCGCGGGAAGTTTTTGATTCGTAAGGGGGAGCTTGTGCTTCCCAGTGCTGAGAAACTGAACGAGGATTCTTTAACAGAGGTCAAAAGCTCATTGTGGAAAAGGTATGCGAAAAGTTTGTTGGATATTCGGGTAGTGATTTGAGTGCCATGACGCATCATGAGGATCCATGGAAGGATGCTTATGATGGTACTAATAGTTAGGCAATATGCGTTCAAAAAATTACTAAGGATTCTTTGAAAGAGTACTATTCAGTTCATAATTTGCTTAAGTAAATGTTATATTCTTTTGTGTTTTTATTTGCTTTGAGTTAGTTGTGGCGTTGCTCGAGATTCGTGGAGTTTGTGTTAAGAGCATAGAAATAAAGCATGATATGGTATCTTGAAAACAACGCAATACTTATAATTCATGCGAATCGCCTTACAAAGGGATTTTTTACAAGAGATAAGGGATGCGAGATGAGCAAGAATACATATACGTCGGAAAATGGGTTCGTTATTACTGACGATATTGTTGATAAGTGGGCTGAGGAAGCAGAAGATAATTTTTCTGGTGCCACTATCACAAAGTTTGCCGGAAGAGCGTGGGAAGATGAAACTCAGCCATTGAAACCACGATAATACCATCAATTTCGTGAAAATTCGGCATATTTTTACCTTTGATTTCGTGAAAATCTGGCATAAATTGACATTGATTTTCGTGAAATATATACTATAAAACAATAGTATTTTCAACGGTTTTGTGGTAATTAAAAGTGGTGTTATATGTTAAGGCGAAAATTCTATCAAAAAATGCTCGATTGGAAGAATGCTGATTGCGGTTCAACAGCGCTTTTAGTAACAGGTGCTCGAAGAGTTGGGAAAAGTACTCTAGTTGAAGAGTTTGCGAGGAACGAGTACAAGTCTTATATTCTTATTGATTTTTCGCAAGCATCAAAAGATGCGCTTCGGCTATTTGAAGATTATCGTTCAGATTTAAGCACTTTCTTTACATACATATCTGCACTATATGGTGTGAAACTTTATAACCGTGAATCGGTAATGGTTTTTGACGAAGTGCAATTTTTCCCACAGGCTAGAGAATTTGTAAAACAACTGGTTGCAGATGGCAGATACGACTATATAGAGACTGGCTCGTTATTGTCTATTAAACATAATGTTGAAACAATATTGATTCCATCTGAAGAACAAGAAGAACGCATGTATCCTCTTGATTTTGAAGAATTTTTGTGGGCTTTTGGAGAAGAAAATCTATCGAAAGTTATTAAAAATTCATTTAATGAGTTAAATCCTTTGCCAGATGCTTTACATAAAAAAGCGATGCGACTTTTTAGAGAATATATGCTAGTTGGTGGCATGCCGCAGTCTGTAAATGAATATGTTGATTCGAGAGATTTTGCTCGAGTAGATAGGGTTAAGCGTCGTATTCTTTCACTCTATAGGCAGGATGCTGCAAAGTTTGCAAAAGGGTATGAAATGAAAGTTATGGCTGTGTTTGATGGAATACCAGCACAGCTTTCCAGACATGAAAAAAGATATAGGATTACTTCCTTGGGTAAAAATGCTCGTATGCGTGATTACAAGGATGCGTTTTTTTGGCTTTCTGATGCGAGTATTACAAATAATTGCTATAAATCTACAGATCCGAATGTGGGTCTGAATCTTAATGCGGATGATGCGTTAGTAAAATGTTATATGGCTGATACCGGGTTGTTGACTTCTATGATACTTTCAGATAGTAGTATTGCGTCTAATGATCTGTATAAAGAAATTTTATTTGGAAAAATCTCAATTAATGAAGGAATGCTAGTTGAAAACGTTGTTGCGCAACAGCTGATAGCATCCGGACATCGCCTATTTTTCTATTCAAATAGAGATAAAGAAAATTCGGAAAATACAATGGAAATAGATTTTTTGATTTCTAAAGCTTTTCAGGATTCTGCTGGCAAAATGCGTATATCTCCTATTGAAGTTAAATCTGGGAATGTGTTCAAAACAGTTTCTCTTGATAAATTTAAGAATAAGTTTTCAAAAAGAATTGGAACGAGTTATGTATTTGCTCCTAAACAACTTAGCGTTAGGAAAGATTTAAATTGCGTAATATTGCCACTGTATATGTGTGGATTGGTATAGCGTGCGAATGTAGGTGCAACTTGGAAGTAGACTTCCAACTTTCGTAAGTTTGCACCCAACTTGGAAGTAGACTTCCAACTTTTGCTGTTGTGCAAAAATAGCTGCGCAAAAGTAGTTGCAGATTTCGTAATGCCGCGTGTCGCGAAGATGTGGCATAATAGGAAGGCTTGTGACTGGAGGAGGAATCCGCTAGCACAGCACAGCAATACAAGATGCGGGAGGAAGTTGCAAAACGGCTTTATAGCAACGTTTCGTAAGTGTTTCACTTCTGTAAAGAAGCGAATATAGGCGATTATAGGAAACTCTAGTCAACTGTAAGAAGCAACTAGAAGCGACTATATCAACGTTCGCAGCAACCGTTTGAACCGCTTGTACAAGAAAGAAGAACCATATTATGGCTCCGAAAAAGAAAGTCTCCGCGCTTATTAAGCTCGAGATTCAGGCTGGTAAGGCAAATCCAGCCCCACCACTGGGCCCAGCATTAGGCTCCCACGGCGTGAACATCATGGACTTCTGCAAGGCCTATAACGACCAGACGAAGGACAAGATGGGTCAGATCGTCCCAGTTGAGATCACCGTTTACGAAGATCGTTCCTTCACCTTCATTTTGAAGACCCCACCAGCCGCTGCTTTGTTGCTTAAGGCTGCTGGCATTCAGAAGGGCACCGAGAATCCATTGACTCACAAGGTTGGTTCTGTGACCAAGGCTCAGGTGCGCGAAATCGCCGAAATTAAGATGCCTGACCTCTCCGCACGTGACGTCGAGGCCGGTATGAAGATCATCGCGGGCACCGCTCGCTCGATGGGTATTACCGTTACCGACTGAAAGGGAGTGTAGAAATGGCTAAGCGTTCTAAGAAGTATCGTGAAGCGGCTGAAAAGATCGACCGCAATAACCTGTACACCCCAGCTGAAGCTATTGCTTTGTTGCAGAGCATGCCAAAGCACGCTTTCGACGAGTCCGTTGAGGCTGTTATGCGCCTTAACGTGGATCCTCGCAAGGCTGATCAGTTGGTTCGTGGCGTTGTGAATTTGCCAAACGGCACCGGTAAAACCGCTAAGGTTTTGGTGTTCGCTCGTGGCCCAAAGGCTACTGAGGCTCAGGAAGCTGGCGCCGACATTGTTGGTGATGACGAGCTTATCGAAAAGGTTGCCGGTGGCTTCCTTGACTTCGATGCAGTCGTTGCAACCCCAGACATGATGGGTAAGGTTGGCCGCTTGGGTCGTGTTCTCGGCCCTCGTAGCTTGATGCCAAACCCAAAGACTGGCACCGTGACCATGGATGTGGCCAAGGCTGTTGCCGACATTAAGGGCGGTAAGATTGAGTTCCGCGTGGATCGCCAGGGCAACCTGTCCTTCCTCTTCGGCAAGCTCTCCTTCGATGCTAAGGCTCTTGAAGAGAACTTCAAGGCTGTTGCTGACGAGATCCGTCGTTTGAAGCCAAGCACTATCAAGGGTCGCTACATCACGAAGGTAACTGTTACCTCCACGATGGCTCCTGGCGTTCCAGTTGATATTGCCAGCATCGCTGCCTGATTTATTACCAGCGAGTTTGTGCGGAAGCGCGAGATTCGCAAAGTAAATCAAGTATAAAGCTTATAAACGCTGAGAATGTGCTCCTTTTCGAGCGCTTCTCAGCGTTTTTTTTTAACGCTGAGACACGCGTGCAGATTGCGTTCTGCGTTACGGTCTCTTGTGGTCGATTATCGGACTTTCGTGCAGATTGTGTTCTGCGTTATGGTCTCTTGTGGGTTGTTATCGGACTTTCGCGCAGTTGTCGTTCTGCGTTATTGTCTCTGGTGGGTTGTTTTGAGACACTGGTGCAGTATGGTTACTGCGTTATGGTCTCTTGTGGGTTGTTATCGGACTTTCGTGCAGATTGTGTTCTGCGTTAGGGCCTTTGGTGGTCTATTATCGGACTTTCGTGCAGATTGCGTACTGCGCTATTGTCTCTTGTGGTCTATTATCGGACCTTCGTGCAGTCGTCGCGCTGCGTTATGGTCTCTGTTTGCTTGTTTTGAGACACTGGTGCAGTATGGCGCTCGCGCGGATTGCGCGCTCGCTTACGAAACTCGCGTTGGAAGTCCACTGGACTTCCAACCTGAGCGAGTTTCCGCTCCGAGTTTCCTTCGCGCGCGCAATGCAGCGCTCAGGCAGGTCGTCGCGAGTCGCGGATGCGGCCAATCGTAATGGCCGTTTGAAGCACGTAAGCTGCGCGCGGATCCGTCGCATCCCAACCAGTAGTCTGAGCAACCTTGCGTAAACGGTATCGCACAGTATTCGGATGCACATTCAGCTCGTGCGCAGTCTGATCAAGAGCGCCGCCAAAACGCAAGAACATATCAATAGTCTGCAAAGTAGGATCGTCGTGACTGTACGGCGCCAAGCTTTGATACACATTGTTGTACAAAGTATTAAAAGCCGTCGCATCCCCAATAAGCGCGCGCTCCGGAAGCACGTCATCCGCGTGAATAATCTGCGGCAACTGCTTAACTGAGCCGGCAACAGCAATCGCAGCAAGAGTTGACGTAATCGCAGTCGCAATATTCTCAACGCCCTCAACAACGCCGCTTATGCAAATCGGCTTTTTAGAAGGCTCGAACACTTGGCACATTTTCTGCAAAGCCTGTTCGCTAGGATTTTCGCGAACTGCCAGCAAAATAATATGCGACGGAGTTGCAAAATAATCGGAAGCGTTCGTAGCAGAAGCGTTTATGCTGCGCAAAGCTCCTGTCATGCGATTAAGTGCGCTACTTTGTGCGCGATCAACTATGGCATCGTATGCATTGCAACTGCCCAACTGCGGCCAAATGTTGCGACGCAAAGCATCCGTGTTATCCGGCGGCAAAGTTGGAGCCGGCTTTCGATTAGGACCCGTATCCGGCGTTATGGTCGCGCCAAAAGTGCCAGCAATAACAACCATTTTTGGAGCGTCCGGCCACTGAAGCAAATGCATAAAAGCGTTTACGCGACTGTCTGCAATGCCGTTCATTAAGCACGTGGAAATAAGCGTGTGCAAACGCAGGCGAGTGGCAGAGTCGAAAATTTGGCCGTCCAAAGAGTCAAAAATGCCGAAATCCGTGGATTTAGGGGCAACTGGAAGCGGCGTAAAATGCGGTGCGGAATCGTTTTTTGCGGAAGATTTGTTGTCTTTGCTTTGATTTGAAGAATTTGAAGAATTTGAAGAAAGCCTGTGCCACAAATGGTGTCGTCGCTTTTCCTCTCCGCCTTCTTTTGATGATGACGGCGCAGTTTCTTGCGACTTGCTTATTTGGTTTTCTTCGCCAGATTCAGTTGCTGCGGGCGAATTTTGAGAATTCTTAGTTTCGGCAGCTTGTACTCCGGCTAGTAGCGAAAGAAAATCAAAATCTTCATTAGAAGCGGAATTATTAGACGCTACTGAATTATTAGACGTAACCGAATCGCTAGACGTGACCGAATCAGTAGACGCTTCGGGCGCTACAGACGCTACAGATTCTACGGACTCTACAGGCGCGCTCTCGCCGTCCGTTTGCGCAAACTGCTGTGTATGCTTCTCGTCCATGTTACGCCTTTAGTCGCATTTATAAATTGTTAATAACAAATCATCAACAATAAACCATAAATAATAAAAGTTAATAATTTGCTAACAACATTTACTATTATAGCGCGATTGAGTAACAGTATCCCGCCAAAAAGTTAGCAGCACAAAGCAAAACGCGAAAGCCAACGGAAGCATATGCCGCTCAAAATTATTCGCAGGAGCCATAATCATCACTCCCACAAGCAACGCAAGCGGAATATGACAAAGCACAGTGCGCCAGCGACGAAGCACAATTTCTGCAACGCCAATCATAAGCGTAAAAATCACAAAAGTATTGCCGTGAATTGGCCAGCTTACAACCGGCACGTCGCTAAAAGTGCTAATTGACGAAGCTAATTGCGAGCGCCACTGCGGATTCCAATACTTAATCCATTCGGAATTGTGAATATTATCCGTGTCAATATAGTATTCAGGGCCAACGTATGGGCGGTCAAAAATGTCGAAATAGCCGTAGGTTTTTGCAAGAAAAGCGTCGGTTGCAACGAGCGGACTATGCGTAACAATCTGCCACCAAGCAAGATTAAGCTTTTTAATATTGTCGCGCGTAACGTAACGCCAACGATAGCTGACTTTTTTCGACTGCAATCCGGAAGATTTCACAGGGTCGGCATCGTAAGGTTTATAAGCTTCGGCTGTTTGGTCGAGGTTAAAAATAGGGGCGATAATGCGTTTTGCGCTTTTAGGGATGCTGTGCGGGTCTAGCTTAGCGACGCGCGCAATTTGCTGCAACTGAATGCCGCGGCTTTCAATAGGATCGCCGTTAATAATCGCGCCGCTTGAAATAAGAAGCAGCAGCGCGCCGTGAATAATAATCGTTGGAAGAAGAAGAGAGCAAAGCCACAAGCGCCAACGTTTGTGCTCAAATATAAGCAAAAGCACGCATTGTATTAGCAAAATGTACCACGCATATTTTGCGGCAATAAGCATAACGCAGACGGAAATAATAAGCTCTAAAACGGTGTGCCAGCGGAGTTTTTGTGGGGAAGATGCGGTTTTGGCGGAAGTTGCGGAAATTGCGGAAACTGCGCAATTTTTAGTTTGGCTAATTTCGTAATTTATGCCGAACCACCAAAGAAAAGCAAAAGCAAAAAGCGGCGATTTTGTAAGCGCAATAGTGGAGCACACAATCAGCGGATTAAGCAAAAACATTACGATTACTGCAAATCTTGCAAAAAGCGGAGTTGATTGCGCGTCTGTTGATTGCGCGTCTAATTTTTGCGAATCTAACTTTGCGCATTTAAGCCACGGACGATTCAAAAAACGGTTAGAAGTAGCGGCAGCGCACCAAGCGGCAAACACGAATTGCGCAAACGCAAGAAGTACAATTCCGGCATCGTTGGAATCAGTAAAATAGCGCGAAACTGAGGTTGTGGCACCGTAAATAACAGTTAAAACAATATTGTGCTGATCGGTTAAATACGTTGGTTGGGCGGGCCAAAGGTAGTGCGCGGTTGGGTAAATATCCATTGGCACGAAGCTGAAGAAGCCGATATAAGGCTGCTCAAGGCCGGTGACCTTGTTCCAAGCCCAACTGTATTCGCGGATTTGCGAGCAAATGTCTGCGCCGTACGCAGCTAGAATCGTAACCGGAGCCCAAAGCCAGCCAAGGAAAAAAGTTAGGAGAAGATTTCGGCGATTTCGCGTGGAATGCTTAATAAACCAGCGTGCAGCGTTAGAAAAATGCTTTGCGAAAGTGCGTATTAAGCGGCAGATTGCGTGAGTGTGGTGCTTTTTGAGTTTGGTGGTTTCGGTTTTGCGCTTTTCGGATTTGCTTTCTTGGGATTTGCTTTTTTCTGTTTTGCGCTTTTTGCTAAAAATCGACTTAACCCACGCACCAAAACGGCTGTATTGCTTAGGAAAAGCCGCATGTTTTCCGTAATAAATAAGCGTCCACAAAATAATTGCGTATATTGCAAACGCGGCAACAAAAATCAGCGCATTAATCCAAGAAAAATCGGCAATCGAACCTAAATGAACCTTAATGTCTTGGTCGCGAAAGATTGGGCCGAGGCTTGTGCAAAGTGCAAGAATTAAGCAAAGTATTGCTGAAAGTGCAGTGCATGTTATGCGAGAAATTCCCGGCGTTTGTAGCTGCTTCAGTCGATTTTTGGAACATTTGCCGGAGATTTTCCTGGTTTTGTCGCTGCTTTGGCTGTTTTGTGGAACATTTGCCGTGTAATTTTCTGGCGTTTGTCGCTGTGTTGGCTGGTTTGTGGAACATTTGCCGTGTAATTTTCCGGCGTTTGTAGCTGCTTCAGTCGATTTTTGGAACATTTGCCGGAAAATTCCCGGCGTTTGTAGCTGCTTCAGTCGATTTGTGGAACATTTGCCGGAGATTTTCCTGGTTTTGTCGCTGGATTGGCTGTTTTGTGGAACATTTGCCGGAGATTTTCCTGGTTTTGTCGCTGGATTGGCAGAGTTGCAGGATTCGCAGGTTTCGTTGGTTTCGTTGTATTCGCTACGCGTGCTACGTGCGTCATTTGTGCTACGTGCGTTACGTGCGCTATTCATAATCAACACCTGCTTAAAAAATTTAATAAAACTGCACATATGCTCATAAAAACTGGCTTATCGACACAGCCGAAGCAACCAGAGCATAAGCACATAATCTGATGTAAATTATACATATGACTACTTTTTCTTCGCAAAGTGTGGCATCATTGCCGCGCACATCGTCTGCAGCGGATTCCACAATTCTTTTCGATATTACTGATTCTACGCAAAATATTGCGCGAGAAATGATACAAAATTACAAAATTTCCGACAGAGCCGACGGAAAGCCGCCAATTTACGCAATCGCAGCAAACTCGCAAACAGCAGGACGCGGCAGACTCGGGCGCGCGTGGGTGAGTAGGCCGGGAGAAAGTTTCCTAGTATCCTTCGTAACTTTGCTGCCAAAAACGATTGTTATGGACGAAAATCGAAACGGATGGTTGCCAATAATTGCAGGGCTTTCGGCGCGAGATGCGCTGCTGGAAACCTTCAAAGAGTGCGGAAGTGAGCCGATGCACGGCAACGAATGTGTGCTAAAACTCAAGTGGCCGAACGACGTATTTTTGCACGACTGCAAAGAAGGCGGAATTTTAACGGAAATCGTGGCGGTGCCGGATCGAAGCGACGTTGTTGGAGTGGTTTTTGGAATCGGATTGAATCTCAACGTGCAGCAAGAAGTGCTGCCGATTAAAATGGCAACTTCTCTGCAAATGCACATGACTGCGCTGCCGGAAGCGGAAGAATTGCGAGACAGGATTGCGGCGAAAATCGTTGATAGATTGCGCTCGCGACTGTGCGATTTTATGCGCGATATTAAGTGTGATATTAAGCGCGACTATGCAAGTAATTGCGCCGGTTTGCTTAAGGAGCTAAGCGACGTGTGCTGGACGCTTGGTCGCGAAGTGAATGTGCATCCGGTTGACGGGCGCGTGGTGACTGGAACGGCTGTGCGCATTGGGGAAGATGCTTCGCTTACGATTCGGGAAGATTCCGGCGAGGAGATTGTGGTTAAAAGCGGCGATGTGCAAGCTGTTGCGTATGAAGCGCGACGATCTGCTTGAGCGCTGCGATTTAGCGCGCGAAAGCAACTCGGAGCGCCGAGCTTGCTCAGGGTTGAAAGCACGGTGTGCTTTCAACGCAAGCGAGGTCTGCCTTCGTCTCGATTGACGAATGCAGGGCAGATTCGCGTGGTAGTTCATTAGGAATTCGGCTGTGATTGGCGTGCGCTGACGACCTGTTTTCGCGCTTGCTTGCAGTGGCGCGAGTTTTGGCTGGTGTTTGGCTGGCTGGTTTATGGAGTGGCTGTGTGAGATAGGAATTACTTATCTCGCAGCGCTCCGCTCTTATACCTTATTCGAACTTAGCGGTTGCATAGTTAAGTTTAGTTTTTTACTTACTTTTTTGCGGAAATAGTTATTCATCAAAAAGATTATTACTATCGCTCCGCTTTTATATTGCTCGACAAGCAATTCCTATCTCACACTAGTAAATTCACCCACCGTTGTTTTGTGGAGTGGTAGGTGCATCTGGCGTGGCTTGTGCAGCAGCAATGACGTTAGTGTTCTCTATGCAATAAATACTCAACGTCCGCGGAGCAATACTGCTAAAGTTCACTAATCAACAAATACTCACCGTTCGCAGAAGCATTAATGCAAAGCTACTTGAACATTTGCCGGAGAATTGCCTGGCGTTTACTAGTTAGCTCGGTCAAAGCGCAAATGTGTGGCAGTCTTATACAAAACGACATTCCCTTTACGTTGCTGTAAAGGAAATGTCGTTTT
>CAMPNN010000031.1 GCA_946891915.1 uncultured Bifidobacteriaceae bacterium | reverse complement strand
AACTCGGACATTACTTGTTGTCCTTATCGTCCTTGTCGTCGTCCACCACTTCGGCGTCAACTACGTCATCATCTTTAGCGGCAGAACCAGCGCCAGCAGCAGCGCCTGCACCCGCGGCACCAGCACCAGCGGCACCTGCGTTAGCACCTTGAGCGCCACCCTGAGCGTAAAGCTGCTGACCAATCTTTTGAGCAGAAGTCATCAACTCGCTCTGAGCAGACTTAATCTTCTCAACGTCATCGCCCTTCAAAGCTTCCTTCAAAGCGTTCACCTTTTCGGTAACTTCCTTAGAGATTTCGTCCGAAAGCTTGTCTTTATTGTCGTTTACAAGCTTTTCAGTCTGGTAAGCGAAAGACTCAGCCTGGTTGCGAACTTCAGCTTCCTCCTTGCGCTTCTTATCTTCAGCTTCGTGAGCTTCAGCTTCCTTAACCATGCGGTCGATTTCGTCCTTTGGAAGGCCGGAACCACCGGTAATAGTCATGGACTGTTCCTTGCCAGTGCCCTTATCCTTAGCGGAAACGTGCACAATGCCGTTAGCGTCAATATCGAAGGTGACTTCAATCTGCGGAACGCCACGAGGAGCTGGAGCAATACCAGTCAATTCAAAGGTGCCAAGCGGCTTGTTGTCGCGAGCAAACTCACGTTCGCCCTGGTAAACCTGAATCAACACGGATGGCTGATTGTCTTCAGCAGTGGAGAACACTTCCGAGCGCTTCGTTGGAATAGCAGTATTGCGATCGATGAGCTTCGTCATAATGCCGCCCTTGGTTTCAATACCCAAGGAAAGTGGCGTTACATCAATAAGCAGAACGTCTTTGCGGTCGCCCTTAATAACGCCCGACTGCACGGCTGCGCCAACAGCAACAACTTCATCTGGGTTCACGGACTGGTTAGCTTCCTTACCGCCGGTAAGTTCCTTCACCAAATCCTTCACAGCTGGCATACGAGTAGAACCACCAACAAGAACCACGTGATCAATCTGGCTTACGGAAATACCAGCGTCAGAAAGAACGTTGTTAAATGGTGTGCGGCAGCGACCGAGCAAATCGGAAGTCATTTCCTCAAAGTGAGCGCGAGTCAAAGTCTCATCCAAATGCACTGGAGTGCCGTCAGGAGTCATTGCCAAGTACTGCATAGAAATTGAAGTGGACGTAGAAGAGCTAAGCTCCTTCTTTGCCTGCTCAGCAGCTTCCTTCAAACGCTGCAAAGCAATCTTATCCTTGCTCAAATCAACGCCATACTTGTTCTTAACTTCGCCAACGAGCCAGTCAATAATCTTCTGATCCCAGTCATCGCCACCCAAGTGGTTGTCGCCGTTTGTGGCCTGCACCTGAATTGTGGAGAATCCGTCGTCATCCTTACCAATCTCAAGCAAAGACACGTCGAAAGTACCGCCACCCAAGTCGAATACCAAAATGCGCTCGTCTTCCTTACCCTTTTCAAGGCCGTAAGCCAAAGCTGCAGCAGTTGGCTCGTTAATAATACGAAGCACGTTCAAGCCTGCAATCTTGCCTGCATCCTTAGTTGCCTGACGCTGAGCATCGTTGAAGTATGCTGGGCATGTAATAACAGCATCGGTTACTGGCTCACCCAAGTAAGCTTCAGCATCGCGCTTCAACTTCATCAAAACCTGAGCAGAAATCTCCTGTGGAGTCCACTTCTTTCCGTCAATTTCAACAGTCCAATCAGTGCCCATGTGGCGCTTTACTGAGCTAATAGTACGGTCAACGTTTGTTACGGCCTGACGCTTAGCAACTTCGCCAACCAAAATTTCGCCGGACTTGCTAAATGCCACAACAGATGGTGTGGTACGTGCGCCTTCAGCGTTCACAATAACAGTTGGGCTGCCACCTTCAAGAGTAGCAATGCAAGAGTTGGTTGTTCCCAAATCAATACCTACTGCGCGTCCCATATTTTTCTCCTTAACTAGGTATTGCACGTTTTGTGCAATTACGCTTTCTTTCAAGTTATGTAGTTCGTAAGCTGAGCTTTATTTAGATTCCATTTAGATTCCATTTAGATTCCGTATTGGAAGCTATATAAAATCTCAGCTTTTTTTGCTTTCCAAAACTTGAGCCTACTACACTCAACTTGTAAAAGTCAAATTTTATTCCCAAAAATTACAAAAAACTTTATACAACTAGACTCAAGTTTTGCAATAAAGGCATAATTTAAGTAGAAACTACGCAAGTTTCACGCGCTAAATTTAAATTGGCGAAGTGAATTATTAAGCGCATTGTAGCGCGCCAAAACGCCAATAAGCGGCGTGCCAATTCCGGTTATAAGCTTAATAGCTTCAGTTGCCATCATTGCGCCAACAATAGCTGCAGTCGCGCCCAATACAGCTGATTTTGGCACAGTTTGCACCGGCGGAGGGCAAGGATATAAATCACGCAAGCAAGGACCTTTTCCAGGCACAAAAACACTTACTTGACCTTCGTAATAAAGCACCGAGCCATAAACTTCCGGCGTTCCCGCACTCCAAGCGGTGTCTGCAATCAAAAAGCGCGTAGCAAAATTATCGCAACCGTCAATCACAATATCGTGATTTTCTACAAGCTGCTTCGCGTTATCTTCATTAAACCTAGGTATAAGGTTGATTTTTAGTCCGGGAGATAATGCTTGCAGACGCTTAGCCGCGAGTTGCGCTTTAGATTTGCCGCACTGATCAACCGTGTACAAAGTCTGCCTTTGCAAATTCGAAAGCTCAACAACGTCGTCGTCGCAAATCGTAATTTCGCCAACGCCGGCAGCAGCAAGCGAAAGCAGGCATGGAGAACCAAGCCCTCCGGCTCCGACCATGCAAATTTTCGCATTTCGAAGCAACTGTTGATGCGCAGGCGTAAAGCCCGGCAGGAGCAAATGGCGGCAAGTGCGTTCCGCCTCAAGCTCCTGCACGTTATCGTAAATTTTATTAATCGTCATGCTGAATAATATGCCGAAATAATTTACAGTACCAAAATTTACAGTACTAAATTACAGTACCGAAATTTACAGTACGGAATCAGCCCAAGCGCGACCTTCAACAGGCGAAGACGCAAGCGCGTGATTTCGCATTGGAATACGTCCAGCATCGTGAGCAAGCTTACCGGCAGTTACAGCTGCAGCCATTGCGCGACCCATCGTTACAGGATCCGGGCAGCGAGTTACAGCGCTTGCAAGAAGCACGCCGGAGCAGCCGATTTCAAAAGCTTTAACAACGTCGGAAGCTGTGCCAACGCCTGCATCCAAAATCACAGGAACGCCAGCTTCCTTGCATTCGCGCACAATCAACTCAATATTTCGAGGGTTCAAAATACCAAGTCCAGTGCCGATTGGAGCGCCGCCAGGCATAACAGCCTTCACGCCAAGCGAAACCAAACGACGAGCCACAATCGGATCGTCATTCGTGTAGCACAGAACGCTAAAGCCTTCTTCAACAAGCTTTTCTGCAGCAAGCAAAACTTCGCGAGTATCTGGAAGCAAAGTATCGTCGTCTGCAATAACTTCGAGCTTAATCCAGTCGGTTCCAAGAGATTCGCGAGCCATTTTTGCAGTAAGCACAGCGTCATGCGCAGTTTTGCATCCTGCAGTATTTGGCAAAACGTTAATATTATGGCGCTGAAGCATGCCGTAAATATCCACGCCAGTTTTTGCGTGACGACGCAAAGCAACAGTAGCTACTTCCGCGCCCGAAGCCACAAGCGACTTCTCCATAATATCAATGCTCGTCATGCCGCCAGTGCCAAGCAAAAGCCTTGAATGTAAAGTTTTGCCGCAAAGCTGCCAAGTATCGACACTTTCTTCTGCATTATTTTCAGAATTATTTTCTGCCATTTTAAGCCTTTTATTTAAAATTTATATTTTGTAAGAATCAGCCGCCTTGAACTGCGCTGAGAATCTCAATTTGATTCCCATCGCAGATCACAGTCGACGCCCACTGATTTCGTGAAAGCACATCGTCGCCAATTGCAACAGCTATGCCAGGGCCAGCGTCTGAACCGTAACGTTGAGCAATAAGCTCAGCAACAGTTAATCCGTCTTGAACTTCAATAGTTTCACCATTGACGACGATTTGCATAATTCAACCTTTATTAACGTCTATTAAAATTGCGTACTAAAACTTGCGTAATTAGAAACGCTTACTAAAACTTGCGTTACTAGAAACTTGCGTTACTAGAAGCGAGCAGGATCGCAGCTTTCCAAGAAGCCCTTTTCCTTCTCAGTCAACTCTTGCTCAAGCACAAGCTTTGTAGTCAAAGAAGAACCCAAAGCGGTGAGCAAAATGCCGTGACGGAAGTAGCCGGTGGAAATCGTAGTATGCGTCTTAGGATCAATGCCAATGAACGGCAAATCGTCTGGAGTTCCAGGGCGGCCGCCAGCAGTAACCTCGGTAATCGAGCATTCCTGAATGCCAGGAAGCACGCTTGCAGCATCACGAAGCAAGTCGAGCACGCCACCGACCTTTGGAATATCGCGGTCGTCTTCTCGAGAAGTAGCGCCGAGCACAAGCTCGCCAGTTTCCTTAGCGCGAGGCACCAAATAAACTGGACGGTCATGCACAAAACCACGAACCACAGAGCTCAAAATTGGGCGCAAAGGCTCTGGAATAGTCATACGAATCATATCGCCCCACACAGCGCGAAGCTTAAGCTGCGGAAGCATATCCTTAGCACCCAAGCCGGATGCCAAAACTGTGTCTGGACCCAAATCGTCCGGAGTGCTTGCGCGACGCTCAATAACAACACCACGCTTTTCAAGTGCATCAATCATAGCTGCAGTAAACTGACGAGGATTAATCTGATGATCATCCGGAACGCTTACAGCGCCTGCAATAGTCGGCGAAAGCGCAGGCTCAATTTCACGAAGCTTACTCACAGAAATATGCTCAGCCCTACGGCCGTAACGATGCTGCAAGTTTAGCAACTCGTTTACGTGCTCGTTATCTGCAGCGTCGCCGCCAATTACGTAAGAGCCGCACTCTAAGTAGCCGGTTGGCTTATCGGTGTACTTTGCAACCGAATCAACCAATTCCTTATACATGGTTGCAGACTCGAACATAAGAGGATACAACGCTTCTTGCTGATATTGCATTTCTGCTGTAGGAGCTAGCATGCCGGCAGCATGGTGAGAAGCGCCCGAGACTGGATCCGGATCAATAATGCTGACTTTTACGCCAGCTTCCGTGAGCCTCCACGCTGTTGCTAAACCAATAATACCTGCACCAATAATACGAATATTTCGCATAATACTCCTTCCTACGGCGGCATTACCCGCATCAGGTTTACGGTCGGCTTTCGCCCTCTCAGCCTGTATATAACAAGCTCCCGTGTTTCGTAGCTTTGACTTTCAAAACTGCGATTGTAAAACGCTGTAATATTGCCAACTTTAGCGATATTACAAACGCTACAGGTAGACGTAACGAAATTATGTGAGCTTCATCACACTACCGTGCAGCATTCTAGCACTTACGCCAAAAATTTGTTAATTGAGCCAGTATGTCAAATCGCAAAACTAAGCAATTTTGTTAATCGCTCAGATTGCGCTCGCGCGGATTACGCGCTCGCTTACGAAACTCGCGTTGGAAGTCCACTGGACTTCCAACTTAAGCGAGTTTCCGCTCCGAATTGCCTTCGCGCGCTAAATCGCAGCGCTCAGGCAGGTCGTCGCGCTCACGCAGATGAAATCACTCAGCTGAACGCAGCAAAATCTCCTCAAGCGCGTGCTTTACCGAAACAGGCAACGTGCAACGCCACTGCGCCCACTTCACTACGGAAGGCTGATCAGTTGCGTAAGCGTTAAGCATATCAACATTGTTGCGATACTTTTCTGCTTCCGATTCGTTTTCGTATTCAAGAGTTGAGATTGCAGCAATAGCGCTTGCACTTCCGTTAGTTTCGCGCACTGCGTCAAAAGCCATTTCCTTACCACGGTACGACACTTGCGCTTGAAGCAGGAATCGGTAAGCGTCACCAACTTTAGTATCGGCAGCAATTTGCAATCCGCCGTCAACAATTATGCGAACTTCCGAACGAGCCGGCACGTCTTTTACAGAAACCGACAAGCTCAAAGTCGACTCTTCGCCTTCGTAAGAAACTGCAAAATCGCTTGCGTTAAGCTCTCTGCTCCCAACGAACACGCGCACGTGCGCAAAATCTGCGCAAGCAACTCCTCTAAATACCACAGTCCAGTTGCGTTTTTGCGGCACAGATTCTACGGCAGCATCACATCCTGCAACACCGGAAATAATAAATTGCGAAGAACCATTTCCGTCTCGCCACACAAAATTCATGCGGGTATTAGCAGTATTCCCAGCAGACGCGGCAGCAAAATCGCCGTTGTCCTCTCGCATCACAAATTCGCCGTCAGCTCCAGGGAATGCAAGAACGCGCAAAGCTCGCGGATTCTCAATACTATTAACCGCTTCAGCAGCCTCAGTACTACGCTCGCAATCTGCAACTTCCGGCAAAACTTGCAAAGGCACAATCGCTCCAGCACGCGCAAAAGCAGGCACGCGGTCAAGCGAGCGCCACGCTTCAAACCTACGACCATTCCAGCCACGAGACACATACCTGCGCCCGTCGAACAAATCGTACCAGTCGCCTTCAGGCAACCAAACTCCAGCGCACCCGCGCAAAGCAGCAGAATCATTAGGCGAAGTAATCGGCGCTACTATAAGTTCGCTTCCAAAACGGTACTCGTTAGGAATTTCGTAAGCCATTCCAACTTCTGGCGACTGCCAGTACATTGGCTCAATAATTGGCCTGCCATCAAAAGCTGCGCGATAATTCATCGTATAAACGTATGGCAAAAGTTCCGCGCGCAAGCGAAGCATTTTCACCATTGCTTCACGAGTTTCCTGAGGGAAATTCCACGGCTCTTTTCCAGCAAACGGCGAGCAAGTCGAGTGCAAACGATTAATAGGACTAAACGCGCCGAAAGCGTACCATCGCGCTTCCAACTCGTTATTTCGCACACCAAGCATGTGGCCGCCAATATCGTGGCTCCACCATCCGTAGCCAATATTTGAAGCCGTAGAAGTGAAGTAAGTTTGGAAAGCAAGTGAATCCCAAGTGGTAACGGTATCTCCCGAGAATCCAACTGGGTAGCGATGCGATCCAGGGCCAGCATATCGCGAGAACGTAAGCGGCCAGCGTCCTTCGCGCGCAGCATCCTCATAATGCATATGGTTCAGCATCCAAAGCGGATCCAAACCAGGCTCGCGCGTCACACCACCCTGCTGCCAGTCAATCCACCAAAATCGCACGCCTTCATCTTCCATACGATGATGCATATTGAAATAAGCTTCCACAAATTGCGGGTTCGTTAAATCAAATTCCACAGCTTTGCCGCTTGCCGGATCAATGCCAGCATCTTGCGCAACTTGCGGATAATCTTTTTCAAACGCACGCACGCCGTCGCGCGGATGCAAGTTCAAAGTTGGAGACAATCCAGCAGCGTTAAGTTTACGCAAAAAAGCACGATGATCCGGGAAAAGTTCCTCGTTCCACGTATAGCCCGTCCAACCGGATCCATACTTCGGATCAACATCAGTCACATGCCAATCCATGTCAATAACAGCCGTGCTAAAAGGTATGCCTTCGCGCTTAAAACGATTATGCAATTGCAAATATTCGTCTTGACGGTAGCGATAGTAGCGGCTCCACCAATTGCTTAGCGCAAAACGAGGAAGCAGCGGCTGAGCGCCAGTAAGCTTATAAAAGTCTTGAATCGCTTGAATATAGTGGTGTCCGTAGCCGAAGAAATACAAGTCCTTATATCTGCCGTCTTGCTCGCTAACTTTTTGCGCACGCGACCTAACCCAAGCCCCATACGGGTTTGGTTTGCCGTCAACTCTTTCAGCTGGCACAATTTCGCACGAAGAAGAATCATCCACAACAGACCATCCGTCGCGCGAAAGTATGCCTTTACCAAGTTTTACCGGCCCGTTCGCCTGATCCAAAGTTCTAAAAGTTCCAAGAAGATTCCCCGGGCAGTCATCGCCGTAATGCCACGTATTAAATTGCGTACACGGCACTCCGCGCACAACAATACTTAATCCTTCTTTACTAAAAGCTTCGCAATTATAAGTAAGATGCAGCTTTTCAGTTTCGACTTCCAGCCAGCCATTTTCGTTTTTGTGCGCGCTAAATTGCGGCTGAGCGTCCGCGCTTTTGTGAGCAAAATTGCGGCAGATTACAGTTTGCGTAGGGTTGTCAACAAACTTTCCGTCATCACTCCACTCAAGACGAATAAGAGAATCCGTAATAACCGTAATTCGCCACTTTTCGCCTTTAATTACCTGACTATCCTGCGCCTTTGTGTTTGAGTCGGCTGCATACTTATAAAAAATTCCCAACTTAGAAGACTCCATTTATTTTGCACCTTTGCTTATTGTTTTGCTTTTTATTTTGCTTAATTTACGTATGCTTTTACTTAATTTGAGCATACTTCTATTTAATTAACTTCTATTTAATTAACTTACGCTTTTGCTTAATTAGCGCATGATTTTATTTGAAGAACACTGCGCATAATGCCGCAATCGCCAACATTACCGGGTACCACGCGTACATAGCCCAGCGAAATACTGGTGAATCCTTATGCCCGTCACCATAAGGGCTGCGGTAGTGCAACACTGCCACACCAATGCCTGGCGCAAGCATCGACATAGCACCAAACATTCCGGAAACAAGCTCCATGCGAATTTCATGATTTTGCATCAACTCAAAAATCAGCACAAATACAAGAAATATCGCACCTCCCCAGAAAATTTGCTGACGCACATAAACTTTGCCAATAATATTCCACAACAATCCTGCAACTACTAATGCAACATACGCAGCACCGCGCGAAAAACCGCTAAAACGCTCTCGAATCATGTCAATTCCCATAAGAACAAATAGCGCAATTACCAGCGCAAACACAGGATTTTGCGAGCGCAAATCAAACGCGCAACCGGATGTAGTAAGATCGTACGGCACTTCGCAAATTATTGCCAAAATCAGCAGTCGCAATATGTAAAGATTCACGTTATGCGTATTGTGATACCCGCGCATAAGAATCCACGCGTACCATGGCATCGCCGTCCAACTCACTACTTCGCAAAGAACCGCAAACGTAAGAGCAAGCATGTTGTCTTTGTGCAATCCGCCGAACAAATGCGGTATTACGGGAGCACTAAATGCACTAAGCATCATCATGAACGCGCCAAGCATCTTAAACTTGCGCAAAGTAATGCCCATTTTTATGTTTTTATCTGCACGAATTTTAGGCTTTAGCGTATCCATAACTTTCGCACTCCCTTGTTTTCTCACGCGTTGTTTTAAGTAGCGTTGTTTTAAGTAACGTTTGCTTATTTTCTACTGCTCTGTTTTACTACCGTTTATTGTATCGCAGTATTTATTGCGACTTAAAGCGGCAGATTGAATATTGCGAAACTTTGTGCGCCAAGTTTCAATGAATTCCCATCGCTTAATACTTCGCCAATTTTCAGCAAAGGATTTTCAACTGCTTCCTGAGTAAGATTTGCCAGCGCTTCAAAAGGCACCGTTTCTGCGTTTACTCCAGGATTCATAACCACGATGCTTCTTTCGACAGCTGATTCTCCCTCGTTACTTTTTGCGCAGCGCTCGTAAGCAAATCCGCGACCGTCAACAGGAGCATACAAAACTCTCCAAGACGCGTCAGCTTGTAAAGAAGCGCGACTGTGACGAAGTGCAATAAGCGCGCGAACCCAAGAAAGGAAGGAATCTTCGCAATTAATTTGCGCAGAAACAGTTGGAATTTCGCCACTTTCTACAGCTTGCTTACGAGAGTTTGCGCAAGTGCGTCCGTCTGCTCGCGCTTCAACAGGCAAATATAGTTTCGATTTGGCAGCCGTTGAGAATCCGAGATTTTTTGTGTCATCCCACTGCATTGGCGTGCGTGTGCCGGTTCGAGCATACCCGCCTTCTTTTGTTGGAATATCGCGATATTTCATGCCGATTTCGTCGCCGTAGTAAACAAAAGGTACTCCCGGCATTGTAAGCAACATGCCAAAAGCTACGCGACGCTCACGATCGTCTAAACGCGGAGCCATTCGTGGTGTGTCATGATTACAAGTAATAAAGCTAAAGTAGCCTTGGCTGCATGTTGATTCGTATTGCGGGCAGTAGTCGTCCAAGAATGGGCAAATACTTCCGCCGCCGCGCGCCGAAAAGTAGCTGTGATCATGCTCTGGATTGTTGTCTAAAGCGTTGTCAACATCCCTAGCCAAACGCGCATAACCGTTAGGATTGCCATCCCAGCGCCAGCTTAAATAAAAGTCCATGTCGAATCCGGCTGCAAGAGCTTGGCTCGGCCTTCCCCATTCGGACACAAACGCAGCCTCCGGATACTCTTCCTTAACAATTCCAAGCATTTCCTGCCATGCACGAATCGTATTATCCTTGCCAAGACTTCCTTCGCCATTATTGTCATCGTTTTTCACAAGCGAATCTGCCATGTCAACGCGGAAACCATCCGCACCAAGCGAAAGCCAAAATCGCATAACATCAACCATTGCGGCACGCGTTTCAGCCGCTTCTTTAGAATCAGGCGAAGATTGCCAAGCGCGATCTCTATGCGCAAAACCGTAATTTAGCGCAGGCTGGCATTTGAAGAAGTTTAGAATATACGTTGCGTCGCGCTCAGTTTCGCCGCCAATAAACGGCATTGAATAGCCGCTAAACGCACTATCAGTCCAAATGTAACGCTTGCTGAATTCGTTTTTTTCAGCGCGCGAGCTTTCCTTAAACCACTCGTGTTCTTCGCTTGTGTGCCCAGGAACTAAATCAAGCAAAATACGCATTCCACGAGTGTGCGCTTCGTTAAAAAGCTGCTGTAAATCTTCGTTAGTACCGTAACGAGCTGCAACTTTCTTATAATCTCGCACATCGTAACCGGCATCTTTAAAAGGCGAATCGTAGCAAGGATTAAGCCAAATTGCGTTGCAACCAAGCGATTTTACATAATCTAATTTTTTTATAATTCCTTGAATATCACCTATGCCGTCACCGTTCGTATCGCAAAAACTTTGCGGATAAATTTCGTAAAAAACTGCGTCTTTTAGCCATTGTGCATGATTATACAATCCCATTATTTTACCCTTCTCGTGTTATTACGTTCAGTTTACAAATAACTACTTGAAATTTTATATTATAAAAATATTTGCGCTAAACCGCCACCCATTTGCAAACAGAATAATATCCGTGTATACTACACAGTGCTTACGAACGGATTTGTGAGACTTGTGACGCTGCTCAACGCAGCAATCGCGATGTTGCGCCACAACGAAGTCCGTTACTACGCCACCAAATGATGTGCCAAATTTGGCATGATATAGGAGGTCAAGGATGACGAATATTAAGAAGATGCTGGGCGCAGGTCTTGCAGTGGCTACGTTGTTTGGATTCGCAGCTTGCGGTTCTAGCACAAATAGCGATAATAAGGCCGCTGAATCCGGCCCTGTTCAGCTCACCGTTTGGTCTGCCGCTGAGGATCAGAAGGCAGGCGGCTGGGTTGACACAGTCGAAAAGGAATTCCAGAAGGCTAACCCAAACGTTAAGTTCAAGAACACTGTTGTTGAGCCACCAAAAGCTGCTGAGTCTGTAAAGAAGGACGCAAAGGCTGCTGCTGATGTTTACCTCTTCCCTAACGATCAGCTTGGCGATTTGGTCAAGGCTGGCGCAATCGGCGAGTTGAGCGATGACGCTGTAAAGCAGGTTAAGGAACAGAACGAAGATACTTTGATTGATTCTGTCACCGCTCAGGATGGCAAGATGTACGGTGTTCCTTACACCGGTAACACTTGGTTCATGTATTACAACAAGTCCAAGTTCTCTGCTGACGACGTCAAGTCCCTCGACAAGATGATCGAAAAGGGCAAGGTTGCATTCGATCTTAGCAATGCTTGGTATCTCCCAGGCTTCTACCTCGATGGCAACATGACCCTCTTCGGCGAGAAGGGCAACGACGCTAAGGCCGGCATGAAGCTTGGCGACAAGGCTGCTGAAGTAACCAAGTACATCGTAAAGCTTTTTGCAAACAAGAACTTCGTGCTTGATGGCAACGGCGCTGGCTTGAGCGGCGTCAAGAGCGGTAAGGTTGACGCTTACTTCTCTGGCTCTTGGGATGCTGCTGATGTAAAGAAGGCTTTCGGCGACAACTACGCTGCTGCTGCTCTTCCTACATTCAAGACCGAATCCGGCGAACATCAGATGAAGTCCTTCGCTGGTTCTAAGGCTGTTGCTTACAACCCTAACTCCAAGCACCCAGAGATGGCTGCTAAGTTCGCTGCATTCTTGGGCTCCAAGAAGTCCCAGCAAATCGCTTACGAGAAGCAGGGCGTTATTCCTTCCGACAAGTCTCTTGCAGACAGCGTGAAGTCTGATCCAGCTGCTGTTGCTCAGATGGAAACCATTGCTAAGACTTCTGTCTTGCAGCCAGCAATCCCAGAGATGGGTAGCTTCTGGGACCCAATGGGCAACTTCGGTAAGGCAATCGCCAATCATGAAGTCAATGAAGGAAACTCTCCAGCAAAGACTGCTGACTTTGCTAAGGGTTTGGCGTCGGCTGTAAAGTAAGCATTTACTTTTGCTAACAAATAAATCTATGTAAAATGTATAAGCGAAAATTATAAGTAACTTGTGCATTTGCAAATAACACGCCCC
>CAMPNN010000030.1 GCA_946891915.1 uncultured Bifidobacteriaceae bacterium | reverse complement strand
GTTTTGTGCTTAGCGCGCAGCAGAATCTTCTAGTTTTAAGCCTGTTGGTTTTAAGTCTGCTTGCTTTAAGCTTCATGGTTTTGTTGCAGTTGGTTTGTTAGTGTTTGCTTGTTGATTTGGTTTGCCAAAAATTTCCTTTTTTGCCATTGATTCGAGTGATGCTGCTTACTGATGCTGGGTGCTTTGTTAGTGTTGCTTTCCGCTAGGGACGGGTAGTGATGCTACGTTTTTGAGGCTCGGGTTCACGCCCGAGCCTTTTTCTATTCGCAAAATGTAATATTTTTTGGGTTATAGGTCAAAAGGTGCGTAAAGCTAAGCTGGTGAATATTCTTTGGCATAAGCCATAGACTCAACACTGTTGCCAACGCAACGCGACGACCTGCCTGAGCGCTGCGATTTAGCGCGCGAAGGCAACTCGGAGCGCCGAGCTTGCTTATGGTTGAAAGCACAGTGTGCTTTCAACGCAAGCGAGGTCTGCCTTCGTCAATAAAGACGAAGGCAGGGCAGTTTTGTGTGGTTGTGTTTTAGAAGCTAGGTTGTGGTTGGTATGCGCTGACGACCTGCTTTCGCGCTTAGAGCGTCTTTCGCTCAGTGCGAGAAATCTCAAATCTCTACCACATGAATATCCGAACGGCTGAATAACGCGCAATTAAGATGCAAAATGACCTATAAATTTATTTACCAATCTATTTATTGTAGTACAATATTGTACTACAATATTCTTATGAAGAAGGTAAAAGCATGGCCAAAGTAATTGAACATAATGGAACCACCATCGTTCAGCGAGAAGGCGATGAAGCGCATGAACATATGAATAATTTAATAATGGATCTTACAGATACTGACAATATGAAAGACGCTCATGTTGCGCTTGTTGGGAGACCGCCTATTATGAGTGATCTTGAAGCATCTACAATTATTCAATTTCGCATACCTAAATCCTGGAAAGACAAAATTGCAGAAGATGCAAAAAAAGAAGGCGAATCTACAATTAGCGAGTATCTACGTTCGTTGTTAATTAGGCGTCATCAAGAATTGCAATCTGCCTAACTGTTGAGTTTTGCGGCGCGACGACCTGCTTTCGCGCTTAGAGCGTAGCGCGCGAAAGCAACTCGGAGCGGAAACTCGCTAAAGTTGGAAGTCCAGTGGACTTCCAACGCGAGTTTCGTAGCGACGCGTTAACCGCAGGAGCAGTGTGCTCTTTGCGGGCAGATATTGCGCAAATGTAGTAATATACTCGGCTGTAAAGTATTAAGTGCGCATAAATAGTTGGCTAGGAGTAAAAATGAGCGAGATTGAATCTAGCGAGATTGAATCTGAAGAGATTGCAAAAAATACTTCAGAAAGCAGCAATTCGCGCGGCAAAGTCTTTCTCGCAGCAACTCCTATTGGCAATATGGGTGACGCTTCTGCGCGACTAATAAATCTCCTAGAAACTGCGGATATTGTGGCAGCTGAAGATACGCGCCGCCTTTACGATTTAGCAAATCGCTTGAATGTGCATGTTTCTGGGCGTGTGATTGCTTATCACGACCACAACGAGCGCAATAAAGCCGACGGTTTGCTTGACGAAGTAGAGCAGGGCGCGAAAGTTCTTGTGGTTTCCGACGCTGGAATGCCGACTATTAACGACCCAGGTTTGGCGATTGTTAGAAGGGCTATTGAGCGCGAGCTTCCTGTTACGTGCGCTCCAGGGCCTAGCGCAGTTTTGGATGCGCTTGCGCTTTCCGGTTTGCCAACTGACCGCTTCTGCTACGAAGGCTTTTTGCCGCGAAAATCTGGCGAGAGGCAGCAGCATTTGCGCTCGCTTAAAGCGGAGCGCAGAACTATCGTATTCTATGAGGCTCCACATCGCATCGCAGAAGCTATGGAGGACGTGCTAGCTGTGCTTGGCCCTAGCCGCCCAATGGCATTATGCAGAGAACTTACTAAAGATTTTGAGGAAATCCGCCGCGGAACTGTGCAAAGTATCCACGATGGTGTGCTGGAAAATCCTCCTCGCGGCGAAATAGTGCTTGTTATTGGCGGCGCAAGCGATGACGAAATAAAGGCAGAAAGCACAGATCTAAGTGTAGAAGCGCTTGCAAAACTATCGCTTGACTGCGCACAAAACGAAGGCTTACGAATTAAAGAAGCAATTACGAAAATCGTAAAAGAGCATCCTTTTGCAGACGGCTCATTTGCTAATCGTAAACAAGTTTACGCAGCCTGTCTTGCGCAAAAAAGCGAGCTTGAGTAGAGCAAAAATCTTAACTAAATATCAACTAAATCTCAACTAACTTACGCTGTCATACCCGGCAAACAACACTTCAAAACTATGCCGCACATCCGGCCCACCCCGCTGCGAAATGTACTCCAAAAGCTTAGCCCCAGCGGACGGATTTGCAATAACCCATTTACGTAATTCTGGTATGTTGCGTGCAATATGCCACAATATTGCCTGATCAGTCGAAGGATTGCTTGCAATAAGTGGGGTTAGTATTATTGGTGGCTTTGGAGGTTTTGTAAGCTCGGTTGCATTGCTATTCTGTGTTTGATTCTTAATGCCTATTACTGCTGACGCATTTCGTGCAGCATATTGTATTGAGCTATTTTTATTTGCCACGTGCTTTCTTAAAGTTTTTGTTCTCGTAATAAATTTTATTTTCATTGTTCACTCGCTTCTTCAGATATGTTTTGCAGCCAATTTTTTGCGTGGACGGAGCCTGGAAAGTAAGGGTTATTGTTAATAATTTGTTTGCACTTGTTCAAATCAACGCAATAGTGCGATATTAATAATTTTGCAATACGTTTTCTGCACGGTTCGTAATTTTCGTTTTCTTCGTGAGTGTAAGCCAAATCGCAAATCGTTCGTTCCGGCGTTGTTACGCGAACTTCTCCCAATATTACGTAATCTTCATCGCTTAATTGCCTTCTAAATGAATGAATTACGCGACCGTAAGGTTTCTTTCGGCAATGTCCGTAATCAATAATTTCTATGTTTTCTGGAAACTCGCCACCAAGCCACACCCAAGCTGCTGTAAATAAGCATGCAACACTTTTCTTTGGTATTAAATCGCTAACTATATCGCTTCTGCCTTTTGTGGAAATGCCTGTTTTATGCGAATAACCAATTTGGGATGTAAGTTGGTTGAATATGCCAAATTGCGAAAGTTTTTTCATGCACATTGGCCCAGGTAAATGATTTCCGTTTAACAGCGCCGGGAATTTGGTATGTTTTGCTTCTCGAATATGCCTCACTTTGCATGTTTTATGCGTGCCTTCCGTTTCCTTCATTTCTTCCTCGTTTCCCTCAATTCTCTTTGCATTATTGCTTATAGTTGAGGTTACGTTGGAGGGAAATGATATTCCAGATTGGCTTAAATTTTTGTGGATATGTGTATTATTTACTTTTTCGTTTTGGTATTATTTGCGTTTTGAACTTCGCATTTTTCATACGTTTTATTGTTTGGTTTTTCTCAATTTATTTACGATTTTGCTAACACTGTCCGCGCTGAACAAGATAATATTGGGCTATGAGTCATATTTTGGTGAATGTTGCTTGGCCGTACGCTAATGGCCCTCGTCATATTGGTCACGTTGCTGGATTTGGTGTTCCTTCGGACGTGTATGCGCGTTATGAGCGCATGAAAGGCAATGACGTTTTAATGGTGTCGGGTACGGACGAGCACGGCACGCCTATTTTGGTTGAGGCAGATAAAGAAGGCGTAAGTGCGCAGGAGCTTGCGAACCGCTACAATCGTGTGATTACTAAGGATTTATGCGATTTAGGCTTAAGCTACGATTTGTTTACGCGCACAACAACTGCAAATCACGAACACGTTGTGCAGGAAATGTTCCGCCAGTGCTTAAAGAACGGTTATATTTATAAGGGCACTCAGAAGGTTGCTATTTCGCCTTCTACAGGCCGTACTTTGCCTGATCGTTACATTGAGGGCACTTGCCCATTGTGTGGTGCGGACGGCGCTCGCGGCGATCAGTGCGATGCTTGCGGTAATGAGCTTGATCCAGATGAGCTTATTAATCCAGTTTCCAAGATTAACGGTGAAACTCCACGCTTTGAAGAAACTGAGCATTATTTCTTAGACTTGCCGGCTTTGGCTGAAGCGAATGTTAATTGGCTTCATTCTCGTGATGGATGGCGTACGAATGTTATTAACTTCTCGCTCGGATTATTTAATGAAGTAAAACCTCGTGCTATTACGCGCGATATTGATTGGGGCATTCCCGTTCCTGTTGAAGGTTGGATTGATAACCCGAATAAGCGTTTGTACGTGTGGTTTGATGCTGTAATTGGCTATTTGTCTGCCTCTATTGAGTGGGCTCGCAGACAAGGTAAGCCAGATGCTTGGCGTGACTGGTGGTGTGATCCTAAGTCTCCTGGCTACTACTTTATGGGTAAGGATAATATTACTTTCCATTCTCAGATTTGGCCTTCGGAAATGTTGGCTTATAACGGAGCTGGCTCTAAGGGCGGAGAGGCTGGCGTTTACGGTCCGCTCAATATGCCTGAGCAGGTTGTGGCTTCTGAGTTTATGACTATGGAAGGCAAGAAGTTTAGTTCTTCTCGTGGAATTGTTATTTACGTGAAGGATATTTTGGCTCGTTATCCTGTTGATGCTGTGCGTTACTACATTTCTATTGCGGGCCCGGAAAATTCTGATGCCGATTTTACTTGGGCTGAATTTGCGCGCCATAATAACGAGGAGCTTGCCGCAAGTTGGGGCAATCTTGTAAATCGCGTGGCAAATCTTATTAATAAGAACTTTGGTGCGATTCCTCCTCTTGATGAAGATTCTATGACGGATATGGATCGTGCGTTGCTGGATCAGACTTCTAACGCTTTTGAAATTGTTGGAGGTATGATTGAGCGTCACCGTCAGAAGAATGCTCTTTCTGAGGCAATGCGCGTTGTTGCGGATATTAACAAATATATTTCTGCAACTGAGCCTTGGAAGATTAAGGATGACGAGGTTCGACTTGGCACAGTTTTGCACGTTGCGGCTCAGGCTGTTTCGGATGCCAATCATTTGCTTGCACCATTCTTGCCTCATTCTGCGCAGAAGGTTTGGGAAGCTCTTGGCGGAACTGGTGTGTTCTCTCCGTTGCCTCATATTGAGGAAGTTGAGGATTTGGATAATCCAGACTTTAAGTATCCGATTATTACGGGTGATTATCGTTTGGGTGAGACCGTGCATCCTTGGGAGAGTGAGGAGCTTGTGGCTGGTACGCCTGTGCCGAAGCCAACGCCTATTTTTGCGAAGATTCCTAAAGAAGCGGTAGATGAGGAGCTTGAGCGTTTTGCTTCTGCGCTTGCTGATCGTCAGCGTGTCGAAGCAGAAAGGCTTGCTGCCGCGAAAAAATCTTTGGAAAATAGCGGCAAATAAGTTGAAAAATTTAATAAAATTATCGTAAAATAACAAAAAATGGCTATTGTTTGGCTATGAGAAAATATTTTAAGGAAAATTTTATTAAAAACCCTTTTCTTTAGAGAAATGTTTAGCTATACTAACATATGTTGATGGTTCGCCATCGGCGAGGTTCGCTTGCGAACCCCATAATTGAAACCTTCTTCTCTCTTTCTCTCTGCCCCGGCGGGTTTCTCTTTCCCGCCGGGCTTCTTTTTATCATTTGCGCGACGACCTGCTTGAGCGCAGCACAGCGCGCGCGAAAGCAGGTCGTCACGCTCCACAAAACACTAGCGGTTTTACTAGTAGTGGGAGATAGGAATTGCTTGTCGAGCAATATAAAAGCGGAGCGATAGTAATATCGTGTTGATGAATAACTATTTCTGCAGAAAAAGTAAGTAAAAAACTAGACTTAACTACCTATCCAATAGTCCAAATGAGGTATAGGAGCGTAGCGCTGTGAGATAAGTAATTCCTATCTCACACAGCCACACAAGAAACACGCCAGCCAATCCAGCGACAAAAGCCGGAAAATCTCCCGCAAATGTTCCATAAAATGGCCAGAGTAGCTACAAATGCCGGGAATTTTCCGGAGAATGTTCTCTAAGCCGCCAACCAGAGGCTTTAACGCAGAAAACAATCTGCACGAATGTCTGATAATGGACCACTAGAGGCTTTAACGCAGTAACTCATCTGCGCGAATGTCCGATAATGGACCACTAGAGGCCTTAACGCAGTAACTCATCTGCACGAATGTCCGATAATGGACCGTCAGAGGCTTTAACGCAGTAACTCATCTGCGCGAATGTCTGATAATGGACCACTAGAGGCCTTAACGCAGTACGACTACTGCACGAATGTTCCATAAAACCGTTAAAACAAAAGCGCAGACTGCAAAAAGCAATCTGCGCTACATACTTACGCAATACTCAAGTTTAGCGGCAGCGCTTCGTAAGCGGCTCCCACGGCTCAAGCATTACTGGCTCTTGACTTGCAACGGCTAGAGTTGCTTCGTCAAGATACTTTTTATTGATGATTATTTCCGTAACGTAGCGGTCGAACCATTCTGCAGAACCGACGTAATAACCGTCTTCGCCTGCATCCTTGCCCCAGCTGTTCTCAATCTTCCAGCGATCTGGGTTGCCGTCTTTATCCAGGTTCACGCCCGTAAACGTCATAGCGTGATTTCCAGGAATATCCATGTATTCCAAGCCCTTCGCCTTGTCAAATGTGAATTCAACATCGAAGAGCTGATCCACGCGCACTACTGCAGGATCGAAGAATCCGCTGTCGCGCAAGGAGAATTGCGTGCAATCGCATGCGAACCAGATTGGGTGACCGTCGCTAAGCTGTGCGACGGCTGCCTTCTTGAATACGTCGAGAGGAACGTTTACGAATTCCATTCCCTTCGTTTCTGCCACGTTTGTGCTGTACTTGATTTGGTAGAGCTTGTTGAAAGGAGTTCGTTCCATAGGGCAGTTGGATATTGTTACGAAGTCGTTTACGTCAACAGGCACGTACTTCTTGGCGAATTCGAGCGGGGTGATGCCGTATTCGCGAATCATTGGACGTTCGTCTTTGCCAGTTTTTGGCTTGTCGTCTTTCTTGTCGTCCTTCTTGTCGTCCTTCTTTTCGTCGGCTTTTTCGCCGTCTTTCTTGCCGTCTTTCTTATCGTCGTCATCATCTTTAGTGCGCGCGAAGAAGTCGAACTTTGCTGGCGGCTCGCCCAAGGCAATAGTTGTCATGCGGTAAACGGTTTCCAAGTCGCGAACTTTCATTTCGCGCAATTCTTCCAAAGAAGTTCCGTTCTTATGTGCTTCGCGCAACTCGCATGCGAACTCGCGCAACTTTGTATTGATGTATTGCACGAATGAATCGGAATCAACTGCATTTTGCGAATCTGGGTAAGCGCTCTTTGGCACAAGACCGTACTTGTTCACCAAGTTGACGAACATCTGCCACCAACCGCCGTCGTCGATTGGGCCTTCGTTAATAATCTCAAAAATTCGGCTATCAATTGGCTCGTCCAAAGTTGCCAACACGTTTTCCAAATAAGCGTTTGCCTTTTCAATCTTGTCCCAGAAGAACAAGTAGCTTTCCGAAAACTCAAAGTCGTCCAAATTCCACTTGTGCATTAATTCGTAGCGCAAGGTATTAAGCGATGCGAACATCCAGCAGCGTCCGGATCGCTTTTGGTTAGTAATGCTTCCTTGCTTCAGTTCTACGGAGAATTCACGCGGAAGTGCGCGCTTTCCTTGGTAGCTTGTTGCAGCTTTAAGTACGCCGTTTGCGACTGCTGCGTTTGCTGCTAAGAGGTTTGCTCGCTGCTCGTTGAAGTGCTTGGAATATGTTTGCACGTGTTCAAGGGTTACTGCTTTGACGTTTTCGGCCATGAGTTTCCTTAGTCTCCTTTGGAGTTGATAATACGAATAACAGTTATTGTATCTTGCACAATGTCTTGTGTGTGTTTCTTGTTTACACCTATTTACGGCATTTATGTGAATAGTATTAATTATTTCTTAAAAAAGATAGTTTTTTCGATAAATTTTTTGTTTTTATGCTTAAATTTTGAATTTATTATATTTAGAAATATCGCGTATTTTCAATGCGCAAAATAACTTTTCGCGCAAAAAAATAATTTGAATATTAAATAGTGATATTTGATAAAAACCTTTATATTGTGCGTTTTTCTGCAGGTTGTATTGCGTGTATTACAACTTATGTATGCTAAGTTTTGTAATGAGAATTTTAAAAAAGTTTTACGCAAAAATATTTTCGGTTTAAGCTTTTGTACATAGCTTGGCTAAAAATATACTAATTATGTGTCCCGAATTGACGAGGGGTGGTTTAAGCGCGCCCTTTTTGAAGTGATAGGGACTAAAGCGGTGATGCTGTAAATCCTAAGGTTTGCAACTGCCAAATGGAGGTAAACAATGGTTAGGCGTAGAAAAGAGTCACAATGATACGATACATCGTTAAACGATGCCTTAATTATGTGGTGATGTTGTTTGTCGCCGTATCCATGACATATTTTTTGGCTAGCGCGTTTATGAATCCGCGTTCGAACTACATGTCACGACATCCTCATCCACCTATTTCATCAATCAACCGTTCTTTGGATTTGGCAAATATTAACGATCAGACTCCAGTCTTTACTCGTTATTGCCGTTGGCTTTACAATATTTTCACTCAATGGAATTGGGGATTGAGCCCAGATCAGGCTCCAGTTGGCTCTGCAATTGCAACTCGTATTGGTGCTTCTGTGCAGTTGGTTACTGGCGCTACAATTCTTGGCATTGTTTTCGGTGTTAGCGTAGGCGTTTACACTGCTATTCGTCAGTACAAGTGGCAGGATCGCGTGCTTAATTCCACCGCAACCTTCTTGCTTGTTGTTCCTGCAGCTGTTTTGGGTTTGATGGTTGTTCTCGCAGCAATTAATATCAACCGTGTGGCTGGCGTGCGACTTTTCTACGTTACCGGCTTGCACTCTTACCAGGGTTCTGACCCGTTGATGTTTATTCTTGACTTCTTGCAGCATTTGATTTTGCCTACGATTGTTATGACAATTCCTGGCATGGTTGGGTACCATTTGACGCAGCGCACGTACTTGCTGGATACTATGAATGCTGATTATGTTCGTACTGCTCGCGCTAAGGGTTTGCCTTTGAATTTAGCTATTCGCCGTCATGCTTTGCGCACTTCGTTGATTCCAACCGCTGTTGATGTTGCGTTCTCTATTGCAGGTGTTTTCACCGGTGCAGTTATTACGGAAACAGTGTTTGCTATTAACGGCTTGGGCAGTTACTTTGTTCAGACTATTATGCAGAACGATATCAATGGTGCTGTTGCTATTGCTGCGTTTGGTGCCGTGTGTACTTTGGCTGGCGCTTTGCTGGCAGATATCTTCTCTGCTTGGCTTGACCCTCGTATTCGCTTGAATTAGCAGAACAGTGTAGGTGAATTTGATATGAATATGAAAGATGTATCTTCAAAACCTCAGGAGTCTGCTGCAGATAAAAAGTCTACTGCTAATGCTTGGGGCAATTTTAAGCGTACTGGTAAGTTGACGCTTTATACGCGTCGATTCTTCCGTCGTCCTTCTGCAGTTGTTGGCTTGGTTATGCTCGCAATTTTGATTCTTTTTGCGTTGTTCGGCTCAAAGCTTTCAAAGTGGAGTTACGATGAACCAGACTTTGCTTCTCTTGCAACTCCTCCTTCTGCAGAGCATTGGCTTGGCACTACTCCTGGTGGTTCGGACATGTACGCAATGGTTGTGCGCGGCTTAGGTCGTTCGCTTTCTATTGGTATTGTTAGCTCAATTACTATCACTGTTATTGCTGCTCTTATTGGTACTGCCATTTCCTACTTTGAGGGTTGGTTTGAGCAGGTTGGCATGTGGCTTTTGGATATGCTGCTTATTGTTCCTTCCTTCTTGCTTATCGCTTTGATTATTAGCGCTTCTAGCGGCGGTAGCGATTGGCTGTGGTTGGCATTTGGCTTGACTGCTTTTGGTTGGATTGGTTACGCTCGTACTCTTCGCACTTTGACTTTGAGCTTGCGTGAACGCGAGTATGTGCGTGCAGCTAAGTTTGAGGGTGTTTCTTCTTTCCGCATTATTGTGCGCCACTTGGTTCCAAACTTGGGTTCTGTGTTGATTATTAACACTGTTCTTGGTGTTATTGGTGCTATTAATGGCGAAACTGCTTTGAGCTTCTTGGGTCTTGGTATTAAGGCTCCGGATACTTCCCTTGGTACTTTGCTTAATGCTGGCCAGAGCGTCGTTCAGACTTCTCCGTGGGTGCTTTTGGTGCCGTCCGCTGTGTTGGTTTTGTTGACGTTCTCTGTGCAGCTTATTGGTGACGGTTTGCGTGATGCTATTGATCCGTATTCTAGGTCTGTTGGTAAGGCCGAGTAGTGAGCGTTTGGAGTGATAAACATGACTGATATTGCAAATAACGCTATTAAGGAAGAAACCACGATGGAAGATCAAAACAACGAACCGTTGCTTTCGGTACGTGATTTGCAGGTGAGCTTCGCTTCTGAAGCTGGCACTGTGCATGCTGTGCGTGGAATGAATTTTGATTTGTACCGCGGAAAGACCATTGGTATCGTTGGCGAATCTGGTTCTGGTAAGTCGGTTACATCTTTGGCTGTTATGGGCTTGCTCGATAAAAACGCTAGCGTTAAAGGCTCTGTAAAGTACAAGGGTGAGGAGCTTTTAACTAAGTCTGATGCGGAAATGAGTAAGATTCGTGGCAAGAATATTGCTATGGTTTTCCAGGATCCTCTTTCTGCTCTTACTCCAGTGTTCTCTATTGGTGATCAACTTAAGGAAGCTTTGGTTATTCATAACCCGGGCATGAGCGAAGAGAAGATTCGCGAGCGTTCTATTGAGCTTCTTGATTTGGTTGGTATTACTAAGCCAGCCGAGCGCTTGAAGGCATTTCCTCACGAGTTTTCTGGCGGCATGCGTCAGCGCGTAATGATTGCTATGGCTATTGCTAACAATCCAGATATTATTATTGCTGACGAGCCTACTACAGCTTTGGATGTGACTATTCAGGCTCAGGTTTTGGAAGTTTTGAAGAAGGCTCAGCGCGAAACTGGCGCAGCAATGATCTTCATTACTCACGATTTGGGTGTTATCGCTGGTGTTGCAGACGAAGTTATTGTTATGTATGCGGGCCATTTGGTTGAGCATAATAGCGTTGAGGAGATTTTTGCTCACCCAACTCAGCCTTACACAATCGGCCTGTTGGGCGCTGTGCCTCGCGTTGATCAAAAACGCACTCGTCGTTTGACTCCAATTTCTAAGCCAACTATGGATATGCTTATGGCTGAAGAAAAGAGTGGCGACGACAGCACGATGATGGGCCTTGAAGCGGAGAGTGAGACTGTTCGCTCGCTTCTTCATGCGGAAACCGAAAAGCCAATTAAGCCTATGTTCGAAGGTATTCCACGTGAAGAACGCAAGGTTGTTTTGGACGTTAAGAATTTGGTTAAGACTTTCCCAATTACCAGCGGTGGTTTTTTGCGTCGTAAGATTGGCGAGGTTCGCGCGGTTGATGGTGTGAGCATTGAGGTTCGCGAAGGCGAAACTGTTGCTTTGGTTGGCGAGTCTGGTTCTGGTAAGTCCACGACTTTGATGGAAATCATGGGCTTGAAGAAGCCGGAGTCTGGTTCTATTACCGTGTTTGGCACTGAGTTGAACGATAAGTTGACTCGTGAACAGCGTCGTGATCTTCGCTCTAAGATTCAGTACGTGTTCCAGGATCCAATGAGTTCGCTTGATCCTCGTATGTTGGTTTACGATATTTTGGCTGAGCCTTTGCTTGTGCAGAGAAAGTCGAAGGAGGAGATTCGCCAGCGCATTGCTGAGCTTATGCAGCTGGTTGAGTTGAATCCGGATCAGGTTGATCGCTTCCCAACGCAGTTCTCGGGTGGTCAGCGCCAGCGCATTGCTATCGCCCGCGCTTTGGCTGTGAATCCTAAGCTTTTGCTTCTTGATGAGCCTGTGTCTGCTTTGGATGTTTCCATTCAGGCTGGAATTATCAACTTGCTTGAAGATTTGCAGGATAAGTTGGGCGTTGCTTACTTGTTTGTGGCTCACAACATGGCTGTGGTTCGTCATATTTCTAGCCGAATTGCTGTTATGTACCATGGTCGCATTGTGGAATCTGGAGAAACGGATGAGGTGTTTGACAATCCTCAGCATCCGTATACTAAGGCTTTGATTAGTGCTGTGCCAATTCCAGATCCTACGATTGAGAAGCATCGTAAGCGTATTATTCTTAACGAAGAAGATACGTTTGACGATGTTAAGTAATGTTACGTCTTTTTCTGTTCTGTGTTGAATAGTAATTCCGTTGCATAAGTTTGCATTATCGCGCATGTTTATTACAACATGCGCGATTTTTTATTGCGTAACATAAAATTAAAAAACGGAATATATTTTGTTTTTTTATAAAAATAAACTAAAAAATTTTCTGTTTTGCCGTTTATGTAGAATAAATTATTCTTTTTTATTTAATTTTCTCTAACTTAAGAAGAAAAAAATCTATATTTTCAAAAAACGATTTGGCTAATGTCATAGAGTTGTATATACTCTAACAACATACCGGAAGACGGACATCATCCGGGGAATGAGAGGAATCATGAAAAATACAAATGCAGGTAAACTGACTGTATTTACCACAGCTGCACTTTGCGTTGCAATGCTGCTTGGTGCTTGCGGTGGTGCTACTAATGGTGCTGGTAAATCAGGCTCTCCTGAGCCAGCTGCTGGTATTGACACTTCTTACACTGGCGAACTTCCAATGCCAGATGTCAATCAGCGTTACGACAATCCACAGCCACGTGACAATGTGAAGGATGGCGGCACTTACACCGTTGCTCTTCCTGTTCTCGGTCCAAACTGGAATTACGCTTCTAACGATGGTAACTCTGGTTACATGGCTACTTTGTGGAGCTTCTACCAGCCAAACCTTATGGCTTACGACACCGTTAAGGGTGAGAAGATCAAGTACAACCCTGATTACATTACTTCCGTAAAGAAGGTCAGCGACAAGCCGCTCGTCGTTCAGTACGACTTGAACCCAAAGGCCAAGTGGAATGACGGTACTGATATTGACTACACCGCTTTTAAGGCTACCTGGCGTGCTTTGAACGGAAAGAACAAGGCTTACTCTGTTGCTAGCACCGAAGGCTACGATTGCATTAAGTCTGTTGAGAAAGGCTCCAGCCCGAAGCAGGTAATCGTTAAGTACAACAAGCCATGCGCAACATGGGAAATGCTTTTCGCTCCACTGGTTCATCCAAAGGCCGTTGATGTAACTACATTCAACCAGGGTTGGGTTAATAATCCTCACAACGAGTGGGGTGCAGGTCCATTCATGGTTAAATCCTTAACCGACAATCAGGTTGTCTTCACTCGTAATCCAAAGTGGTGGGGCAAGAAGGCTAAGCTCGACAAGGTTGTTGTAAAGCTTATGGAAGATACCGCAGCTTTGAACGCTTTCCAGAATGGCGAGATTGACGCTATCACTGATTCCATTTCTTCCAAGGACGCGATTAAGGCTGTTCGTAGCGTTAAGAACGCTCAGCTCCGTTACGGCTACAGCACGAAGGTTCGCGTGCTTAACTTCAACGCTAAGTCCAAGCCGCTTAACAATCTTGCAGTGCGTAAGGCTGTTGTTCAGGCATTCGATGTCGCTACATACAACAAGATTCAGTTCCAGGGTCTGAACTGGAAGAGCGAGCAGCCAGGTTCTGAGCTTCTCTCCATGTTCCAGGCCGGCTACAAGAGCAACCTTCCTGAAGAAGGAAAGTACAACGTCGAAAACGCTAAGAAGACTCTTGAAGCTGATGGCTACAAGATGGGCAAGGACGGCTACTACGAGAAGAATGGTAAGACTCTTACTATTTCCTTCACCTTCTTCGGCGATGACTCTACTCAGGCAGCTCTTGCTAACGCATTCCAGGCCATGATGAAGAAGGCCGGCATCAAGTGCAAGACTGTGAATAAGGCTGTTTCTAAGTTCTCCAAGGTTGTGGCAGCTCACGATTATCAGGTGCTTCCATTGGCTTGGCAGTCCCAATCCCCATTGAGCTTCTTGTCTGCAGCCAGCCAGGTTTACAAGTCTGATAGCGATTCAAACCTCGGTCTAGTTGGCAACAAGGAGATTGATGCCATTCTCAATAAGGTCGGCAAGACTTACGACTATAAGGAACAGACTGATTATGCAAACAAGGCAGAAGCTGCAGCTCTTGCTTTGTACGGCACTCTTCCAGTTTCCGCTCCTCCTATTTACCAGGTGTTCAAGAAGGGCTTTGCTAACAACGGTCCTGCTGGTTATGCAAGCACCTACCCAGAGGATATGGGCTGGCAGAAGTAAGTGAATTTGTTGCAGTAATTGCACGAGTTTACTTAATAACTTCTAACTTATAACAGGTGGCGTGTGGTCTTCGGACTACGCGCCACTTTTTTATCCTGTAAACCTTTTTGTTTGCTCTCACATATAAGGCGTATG
>CAMPNN010000029.1 GCA_946891915.1 uncultured Bifidobacteriaceae bacterium | reverse complement strand
CAATTCACTAGTTTAGCGTATTTAATTATTAAGTATTGTAAATAAAGTGCCCGGCATACTAAAAAGTAGCCGGGCGAAAATATTTTCGATATTAAAACTACTCTTCGTTAGATTGAACAGCACTCATCTCAATAGTGTCAGTGTTATCCGCATCATCCGAGTTGTTTGCTTCTGCAGACTGATTAGCTTCCTCCGATTCTTCAGAGTCATCGGATTCTTCGGAATCTTTAGAGCTTTCAGAATCATCAGCATCATAATTTTCTTCCAATTCGTCAAATTCGTCAGTATCTTCAGTATCTTCAGAATCTTCAGAATCTTCAGGAGCATATTGAGCATCATCTTCACTCATGCCGATTTCATCCATCATGTCATCGTTCAAATGCTCTAAATCGTAGTCAATAACAATGTCGTCTGGATTAATATCCTCATCGTCTACGTCAGCATACTGCTGCTCAAGCTTATCCAGCAAAGACTCTAATTCAATAGCTTCATCGTTTCGTCCTGCTTCTTCCAAGAAGTACTGTTCTGCTTGAACAGCGCGCATACGGTACTCTCCAGGCAAGCCCTTTGAACGACCCATTGCATGAACCAAATCTATAGCCTTATCTGCATGACCAGTATCCGCCAAAACACCTGCATAAACTAGGAACATTTCGGCTTTTACTTCTCCCCTCAAGGATTTTGCTTCATCCGACATGCAAATTTCAAGAGCCTTATCAAGATTACCCATACCGCGTTCGCAGTCAGCAATAAAAGGCAAATAATCAAGATAACCATTCATTCGCATCGCGGTGCGGAATTCCTTAGCAGCAAGCTTGTAATCGCCTTGACGGTAAGATACAAAAGCTAAAGTTTCACGAGCAAAATCAATGCGAGAAGCCTGCTTAGCAGCCCACTTTGCGTGTTCTAAAGCAAGATCAGGATTTTCTTCTTCCAAAGTGTAGGCTGCAAGAATATGAAGGCCAATATTTTCAGCATGTTCCTTGGAAAGACCACGCAAGCGCTCGCGATCTTCCTTAGAAAGCATCGCCCATTCCAAACCCTTTGGCATCTTAGGCTCACCAGGGCGGCGAGCGGTATAAGGATTTTGCGATGGGTATGAAACAGTACCGTCAGAGTTTCTACGTGGACCGTTTTCAAAACGGAAACCGCTGTGCGAATTTGAGCGGCGATCGCTATCTTTACGCTCATCGCGACGATCAAAACGGCGATCATTATCTCGACGGTCTTCACGGCGATTATCCCTACGATCGTCCCTACGATCGTCGCGGAAACCACCCTTAGAACCCTTATGGAAATCTTTGTGGAACTCACCATTGCGATTGTCGTGTCGATTATCCCTGCGATCTTCACGGCTGTCAAAGCGACGATCATTATCAAACTTCCTGTAGCGAGGATTTCCACCCTTTTCGCCAGAATGTTCAAAATCTCTTGAACGACGATCGTCACGACGGTCATCCCTGCGATCAAAATGACGATTTCGGTCAAAACGACGATCACCATCACGGCTATCCGAACGGAATCCACCCTTCTTAAAGCCGCCCTTAAAGCCATCGCGACGGTCATCCCTGCGATCATCACGACGATCAAAACGGCGCTCGCCATCACGATTCACGCCGGAACGGAAACCTTCACCTCGCTCATCATCATGACGACGGCTAAAGCCACCCTTCTTAAAACCACCTTTATGGAAACCATCCTTATGGAATCCACCGCGACGCTCGCCACTTTTACCACCATTGCGGTGACCAAATCCACCACGCTCACCAAAAGACCTTTTACCACTCCGCGAGTGTTCGCGTTCTTCGCCCATTCTGGCATACCTCTCATTCATATGCGATTTATGCAAAAATCACATTTCTAATATGTTCGAAACATTATTAAACGTCTGCTGTAAGCAAGCTATAGCATACATCAAGCAGCAAGCTTACAACAGACGTATTTTTCAAATAACAATAAACGCGTATTATGCGCGCTCAACAGCACCAATAGCTTTCTTGCCGCGACGAAGCAAAGCAAAACGTCCATGCAGGAACGAATCATCATTAAGCACTTCGTCAACACCTTCAACACGCTCATTATTTAAATACAAACCGCCAGCTTCAATAGCTCGACGAGCCTCGGAAATAGTGCGGAACAAGCCGGCAGCAACTGCAGCCTCTACTACACGATCCCCGTTATTAGACTTTGCAAATTCTAAGCTGCCATCTGCCGCCTTAACTTTAACGCCATCCAACGCAGCTTCAAGAGTTTGTTCGTCAATATTTTGAAGATCTCCACGACCAAACAGTGCGGAAGAAGCCTCAATAGCCTGGTTAGTTAAATCTTCACCGTGCACGAAACTCGTAACTTCCCAAGCGAGCACTCGCTGAGCTTCACGGCTTCCAGGATCATCCTGAATCTGCTGAGCCAAACGCTCAATCTCACTCTTCGGCAGGAATGTAAACACCTTAAGAAGCTTAACAACTTCATCATCTGGTTGATTAAACCAGAACTGGTAGAAGCGGTAAGGACTAAGCATTGCTGGGTCAAGCCACATTGCGTTGCCTTCGGACTTACCAAACTTACGACCCTGATTATCGGTAATAATAGGGCTAGTAAACACGTTTACAGAAGCACCACGCACTTTGCGAATCAAATCCATGCCGGAAGTAAGATTACCCCACTGATCCGAACCACCAAGCTGCAAAGTAACATTGTAATTATCAAACAAGTATAAGAAGTCATTACCTTGCAAAACCTGGTAACTGAACTCTGCGAAAGAAATACCTTCGTCAGAATTCAATCTGCGAGCCACAATATCCTTGGCAAGCATCGTTCCAACGCGGAAGTTTTTACCAACGTCTCGCAAGAAATCAATAGCAGACATCTTGGAAACCCAGTCATAATTGCTAACAAAACGCACAGGATTTTCACCGTCAAGAGGCAAAATCCTGCCAATCTGCTTACGCAAACGCTCAGCCCAAGCTGCAACAATATCCTTAGAGTTAAGAGTACGCTCACCACTTTGACGAGGATCGCCAATCAATCCAGTAGCGCCGCCAACCAAAGCGATAGGATGATGACCTGCAGCCTGCAAGTGACGCATGTTAATAAGCTGAACAAGATTTCCAATATGCAAAGAAGCGGCAGTAGGATCGTAGCCGCAATAATACGTTAATGGTTCTCCGTCAAGTGCTTGAGAAAGCTGATTCTCGTCAGTAGATTGCGAAATCAATCCACGCCACTTTAGCTCTTCAAACAAAGAAGCAAATCCAGCTTCCTTGTAATTCCTGACCTGAGCCATTCGTATCTCCTTACTTGCAAAATTACCAAAATATTGGGCGTCAGAAACGTCCACAAGCCATTCAATTTTTGCAGCACAGGGCGACACGCTTAATAAAAAGTGCCGAATATCGCAAAAATATACTCGGCACTATTAACGCAATTAATAATTTAATTTTGCGTATTACTTTGTAGAAGAACGATACGCAATACCGTCACTTATCGAATTTGCAAAATTATAATAATTATTTATTTTAGTTTCAGCTTCTAAAATTTGCTCTTTGACTCGCACAAAAGCTGTGCCTCCACGTCCGCAGCGGGCTGCCACAGAGCCTTCACTTGAAAGTACTTTACGAAGTTCAGAAATATTTGGTTCATCAACAAATCCTTGCAGAATATTTGCAAAATCATTGTCAGTTAAATCAGCTAAATCTCCGCCAATCTCCTCAGCACGCTTTACACACAATCCAGACAAAGTATGCGCATTACGGAATGGAACACCATGTTTTACTAGCCATTCCGCAATATCGGTAGCTAGAGCGAAACCGGTAGAAGATTGTTCTTTAAGACGCTGCAGGTCGAATTTCATTGTTTCTACCATCCCGCAAAATGCCGGAAGCAAGACTTCTAAAGTATCGATTTGATCGAAAACAGCTTCTTTATCTTCCTGCAAATCTCGCGCGTAAGCAGTTGGAAGACCTTTAAGAGTTGCCATTAAGCCAGTTAAATCTCCTATTAAACGTCCTGCTTTTCCGCGAGCAAGTTCAGCAATATCTGGGTTCTTTTTTTGAGGCATGATTGAAGAACCGGTTGAATAAGCGTCGTCCAATCGCACAAACGCAAATTCTTGAGTATTCCAAATAATAATTTCCTCACTTAAGCGAGAAATATCAACGCCAATCATTGCAGCAATAAAAGAAAATTCTGCAACAATATCTCGGCTTGCAGTAGCGTCAATAGAATTTGCGCAAACATTAGCAAAACCAAGCTCTTTTGCAACTTCTTCTGGATTAAGACCAAGAGTGTTACCTGCTAAAGCGCCTGCTCCATATGGGCTTTCGTTTGCGCGTAAATCCCAATCAATAAGTCTTTGAATATCTCTAATAAGTGGCCAAACGTGCGCCATTAGCTGGTGAGCAAGAAGAACTGGCTGAGCGTGCTGCATATGTGTACGCCCTGGCATTACTGCATCTTCTGCATTTTTTGACTGCTTAATCAAAGCATCGCAAACGGAAAGCAGCAAGCCGGAAATAATTCGCGCGGACCTGCGCAAGAACATGCGTATTAATGCTGCAATCTGATCGTTTCTGGACCTTCCAGCACGAAGCTTTCCACCGAGCTCGTTTCCTGCAATTTCAAGCAGTCCACGCTCTAAAGCAGTGGCTTCATCTTCATCTTCCTCAATAGGTGCGAAAGTTCCATCGTCTACGCGTTTTTGCAATTCATCCAAAGCTAAAGATAAATCAGCATACTCTTTTTCACTAAGAAGACCTGCACGATACAACGCATGAGCATGAGCCCTAGAGCCGGCAATGTCATCGTCTGCCAATCGCCAATCAAACTGGGTTGATTTACTTAAAGCTGCAAGCGCTTTAGAAGGGCCCGAGCTAAAACGTCCTCCCCACAATGCGATTGGATGGTTAGCATTGTCTGTTGTATCGTGCGTAGTCATTCTTACCTCTTGCTTAAAATTGTGCGTATCTATTAGGTGGATTCTTACTTAGCTTCTAATAGTTTCTAATAACTTCAATTAGTTGTTATTTGCAACACGCATGTCACGAGCTGCAGCAACCTTGCTAGACAATCCGTAGATTTCAATGAAACCGTTGGATGCGCGCTGATCAAAGGTATCGGAAGAATCGTAAGTAGCCAAGTTAAAGTCATACAAGGATTCTTTAGAACGACGACCAGTAACAACAGCCTTTCCTGCGTACATAGTCATACGAATATCGCCAGAAACATGCTCTTGAGTTTCGTTAATAAACGCATTCAACGAGCGCACAACTGGAGAGAACCATTGACCGTCGTAAACAAATTCAGACCACTTTTTATCGAGAGCGCGCTTAAGCCTATGCTGTTCGCGCTCTAAGCAGCAGTTTTCAAGCTCTTGGTGTGCTGTAATTAAAGCTTGTGCACCTGGAACTTCGTACAATTCGCGAGATTTAATTCCAACTAAACGATCTTCAATAATGTCGATTCGGCCAATTCCTTGAGCGCCCGCTCTTGCATTCATTTCTTCAATTGCTTGCAAAGGTGTTACGTCATGTCCGTCGATTGCAACCGGAATGCCCTTTTCGAACGTGATTGTCACTTCATCCGGCTCTTGAGATTCCATAGGATTTTGAGTGTAAGAATAGCATTCTTCTGTTGGAGCATTCCATGGATCTTCCAAGAAACCTGTTTCAATTGCGCGACCCCACACGTTTTGGTCAATAGAGTATGGGCTCTTTTTACTCTGAGTAATTGGAAGCTTGTGATCGTTCGCAAAAGCAATCTCAACGTCGCGAGTGAGTGACAAGTCACGAATTGGACTAATAGCCTTCAAATCCGGATCCAAAGATTGGATTGCAACTTCGAAACGAACTTGATCGTTACCTTTACCAGTGCAACCATGAGCAATAGTATCTGCGTCAAATTCGTGCGCAGCTTTTACTAAATGTTTAGTTATAAGTGGTCGAGACAAAGCGGATACCAGTGGATACACGTCTTCATACAATGCGTTTGCTTTTAGAGCAAGCATGCAGTATTCGTCTGCGAATTCTTCGCGAGCGTCAACAACATACGACTCAACAGCACCACAATCCAAAGCACGCTTTTTAATTGTATCAAGCGCTTCACCGCCCTGACCTACGTTAAGCGAAACAGCAACAACATCTTTTCCTGTTTGCTCTTTCAAGTAAGGAATAGCTACAGAAGTATCCAAGCCGCCTGAGTATGCCAGAACAATGCGCTTGTTAGTATTCATTATGACCTCCTAGGCCGCTTTGTATAATTAAACAATATAGAGCATATTATACAGATTAGATAAAATCAATATACGTGTCGCAAAATGTTGAAATATAATTTTTTTTAGTATAATTTATTAAAATAATACAAAATTATTTAAGGCATACTTATACAATAAGTGCGCGTGCAGTTAGTAATAAAAAAGCGCACACAGATCATTTACGAACCATGTGCGCGCAAACTAATTATTCACACATAAAATTGAATAATGCAAAATAATACAAAGTAATACAAAATTATGCAAAAATCTAATTATCAAAAATCCTCAAATTTTTAGCAAAGTAACCGTAACTTAGCGAGAAGCAACAGTTAGCATCCAATTTGCTCGATCCTCAGCCTCTTCATTAGAAGCACAAACCATAATAACCGTGTCATCTCCAGCAACAGAGCCTAAAATACCTTTCAAAGGTTGACGGTCAATAACACTAGCAACATATTGTGCAGCTCCAGAAGGCGTATGAATAACAACAATATTATTAGCGTGACCAACTTCTGTAACAAGACCAGATAGAGTGCGAGCAACTTGCTGATCAATACGCACAGTATCCATAGCATGGCGATTACCAGTTCCATCGCCCAATACGTAAGCAATTCTGCCATCAGTTAAGCGAATCTTAACTGCGTTCATTTCATCCAAATCACGGCTTAACGTAGCTTGGGTAACCTTAAAACCATGCAGAGCCAACACTTCCGCAAGCTGAGACTGCGAAGTAATAACCTCAGACAACAAAGCCTGCTCAATGGCATTGATTCGCGCAGCTTTTGTTGTAGGACGCTGCTGCTTTACAACAACTTCATTACCCTTTTTTCCTTCAGCATCCTTTTTCGGATTCACCATAGTTTTTTTACAGAACCTTTCATAAAAGACATTTACAGTCAAATATATACGATTACTTGCATAAATATCTAGGAAATGTGAAATTTATTTCAAAAATTTGTTATAACAAAAAATAATGCGATTGCGCAAGCCAAGTTTACTTGGATGCACAACCGCATTATTACAAATATTATTAAGCAATACTTAAGCAATACTTAAGCAATACTTAAGCAATACTTAAGTAATACTTAAGTAATACTATGCAAAATACTGCTGATAATCTTACACTCGCAAAGTAGCGTGCAATTTTGCAGCAGATTTTGTAATTGCTTCACGCACTTCTTCCATTTCTTCACCAGACAAAGTTCTATCTGTTGCACGGAAGGTTACAGAATACGCAAGAGAACGCAAGCCATCGCCAAGCTGTTCACCCTCGTACACGTCGAACAACTCAACAGACTCAAGCAAATCCCCTGCAGCCTTTTCAATAGAATCTTGCAAAACTTCCGCCTTCAACGAAATTGGCGCAGTAAATGCAAAATCTTGCTTAACTGGAGGGAACGTAGAAATTGGCTTCGCTTGAACTGGCTTAATTGACATATTGTTAAACAATGCAGTTAAATCAAGCTCAAAAGCTGCAGAATGCCTTGGCAAATCCAAAGCATCGCAAACCTGCGGATGCAATTCACCAACAACACCAAGAGTTACTTTGGAGCCATCTTCTGCAACCACACACACGCTAGCGCTACGGCCAGGATGCCAAGAAACAGGAGCATCTTCAGACTTAAACTGGTCTAGCAGGAAACGAACGCCAATACGCTTACCAAGTCTATTAAGCGTTTCAACAGCATCGCTCCAATCAACATCTCTATGCGAACCCAACCAGCCAGTTTCTTCAGCATGACCAGTAAGAAGTGCAGCAACATGCAAAGGCTGCTCAGGCAAACCAGCATCCAAAGCTGCAAGTTCCGCATTAGAAGGTCGCACAGAACCAGGCAATGCAGGAATTGCAGGAGCGTTCGGATCATTAAAGTACACGTGACCAAGCTCATACATGGAAATGTTTTCAAGTCCACGACGAAGATTGCGACGAACCGTGCCAGCCAAAGTCATCAAAACAGAACGACGAAGCCATGGGCGATCCCCAGCCAAAGGATTGGCAATGCGAACACTAACTTCAGCAACTTCGTCTACATTTTGACGGAATGCCTTAATATCCTCTTCGCCAACAAACGGGTAGCTTAACGACTCAACTAAACCAGTTTCAGCCAGCTCATAAGCAATAGCTCTGCGAGTCGCCTGCTCTGCGGTCAAACCAGTTCTGCCAGTAACAGGCACTGCAGGAACTTTAACTGGAATCTCATCATAACCAACAAGACGAGCAATTTCTTCCACCAAATCGCAAGGCTCACTCAAGTCAGGACGCCAAGTTGGAGGAAGCACAGAGAACGAGCCGTTACCGCCACCAGCAACAGAGCAACCAATATCGGTAAGAATGTCGCTAATGCGATTCAAATCAACATCAAGACCCGCAACACGCTTAACTTCGTCAGCCTTAAACACAATCACATCACGATGCTGAGTTTTATTAAGATCCAACGGAGACGAAGACGGATTAGCATTCGCAAACTTCTCCAAAAGATTTGCAGCCATTTGCGCAGCAGCAGGCTGCAACTGCGTATCAACACCACGCTCGAAACGACGAGAAGCTTCAGAAGGAATCTTATGACGGCGAGCAGTACGAGCAATAGAAACAGGATCAAAGTGAGCTGCTTCAATAAGAATATTCTTAGTTTCGCTCGTAACTTCACCGTACATACCGCCCATAACGCCAGCTAAGCCGAGTATGCGCGAACCATGATTTCCGCGAGGAGAATCGCAAATAACTAAATCTTCAACATGCAATTCATGATCTTTACCATCTAAGGTCGTAAGATGCTCGCCAGAACGCGCACGACGAACAACAATAGGACCTTCAATTTTATCCAAATCATAAGCGTGCAAAGGCTGACCCAAGTCAAGCATTACGTAGTTTGTAACATCCACTGCAAGAGAAATACTACGCATGCCTGCACGAGTTAAACGACGCTGCATCCAATGCGGGCTTTTAGCGTCAGAATTAAAATCATGGATTGCACGAGCGTAGTAACGGTCGCAGCCAGGAACGCCGTGAATTGGGTTAGTATCTTCAATACTCACTTCAATATCAGTAGACTTGTGGCCTTCACTATCCATAACATTAGAAGCTTGCTCACTTAAAGCAACTACTGGATCTGTGTAAGCAGCACCGGTTGAATGATGATATTCGCGAGCAACACCTCTATAAGAGAACGCATAGCCTCGATCAGGAGTAATGTTAATCTCCAAAATTGGCTTATTAAGGTGCAGCAACTCCATGGCATCATCACCAGGCTGCAACTCATCATATTCAGCCTTAGAGAAACCATATTCGCGCAACAAAATAATGCCATTATGACTATCACCCAAACCAAGCTCACGCTCAGAAGCACACATACCGTTAGAAATGTGACTATAAGTCTTACGAGGCTCAATCTTAAAATCACCAGGAAGAACAGCACCAGGAAGAGTTACAACAACCTTTTCGCCGGCAGCCATATTAGGAGCGCCACAAATAATGCCACGAGGAACCTTATTGCCATTCTCGTCAACATCATTGTATTTTTCACCAACATCAACATGGCACCAATTAATAGTCTTGCCATTCTTCTGCGGCTCAGGAGTTGCATCCACAACGTAGCCAACTACGATTGGGCCTGTAACCTGCGAAGCGTGAATTTCCTCTTCTTCCAAACCTACGCGCACTAAATCCTTAGCAAGCTGTTCGTAAGTCAAATTTTCTGGCACATCAACGTGATCTTTAAGCCAGTCAATATCTACCATTGGCATGAGCTATTACTCCCCCATTACAAACTGTTCTGCGAAACGCTTATCGCCTTCGACTAAATCATGCATATCGTTAATATCGTGACGAAGCAGCAAAGTGCGCTCCAAACCAACACCAAACGCAAAGCCTGTATAAACTTGCGGATCTAATCCAGCAGACTTCAAAACGTTAGGATTGACCATGCCGCAGCCGCCCCATTCAATCCAACCCGGGCCACCCTTTTTATCCGGGAACCACAAGTCAAGCTCAGCACTAGGCTCAGTAAACGGGAAGTAGCTTGGACGCAAACGGCTCTTGGCATCCGGACCAAACATCGCAACAGCCAAACGGTCAAGCACACCCTTCAAATCAGCCATTGTCAGATGCTTATCTACAGCCAAAGCTTCGCACTGATGGAACACTGGCGTATGAGTTGCATCAAGCTCATCCGTGCGGAACACGCGACCAGGAGAAGCAATATACAGAGGCACACCACGCTCAATTAACGCACGAACCTGATCGGAAGAAGTCTGCGTGCGAAGAACCATGTTGGAACCCACAAAACCTGCAGCATCCTTAGATTTATTGCCTTGCACGTAGAAAGTATCTTGCATTTGACGAGCAGGATGATCTGGACCAAAATTCAAAGCATCGAAATCAAACCACTCAGTTTCAACTTCAGGACCAGCAGAAATCTGCCAACCCATAGAAACAAAGAAGTCTTCAAAATCCTCAATAATACGAGCAATCGGATGACGAGCGCCCAACGGTTTGCGATTTACAGGGAGCGTCATATCTACTGTTTCAGCAGAAAGCATGCGAGCTTCTTCAGCAACCTTAATTCGCTCAGAAGCTTGAGCAAAAGCGCGGCCAAAATCAGCTCGCAAAGTTGACATCACTTTGCCAACTTCCTTCTTTTGGTCTGCCGGCAACGAACCAATGGCTTTACTGGCAACAGTCATCACCGACTGAGCGCCAGCATACTGAGTCTTCACCGCCCTCAATTCGTCCATGTTCTGAGCTGCAGCAGCACGAGCAACGCCTTCTTTGACTGCCTGAGTTACCGCCTTCACGTCGAATGGCTTATTATCGGTCACAGCACCCTTCCTATCTGTATTACGCGTATTACATATATTTCGTTATGTTTTATACACTATTAAAATACTGCCCAAAGCTATATTTTTCGCTCATGACTAGACATAGCCAAGCCCATTAGCATTACTGCCGCACTAGTTGCGAGGTTCATTGATTCAGCTTTACCGTAGATTGGTATTATTGAAATATTGTCGACTTGCTTCAATATTTCTTGAGGAAGACCACGCGCTTCGTTGCCAAATAAGATTGCTAAAGAAGAGCTAGTAATCTCATTATTTTCAAGAATATTTGGGAACGGTACAGGCTTAAGTTTGTCAGTTCCGTAAATATCCGCTGCAATAACGCGAATGTTTGATTTTTTAGCGTAGTCAAACCAGTTTTGAACACTAATTTGCACTACCGGAAGATGAAATAGTGATCCTGCAGTTGAACGTACAAGCTTAGTATTCCAACGACTTACACAATCGTCAACAAAAACTACAGCATCACATCCCGCAACGTCAGCAACTCGAATAATCGCACCAGCATTACCCGGATCTCTTACCTGCCAGCAGGCTGCAATTAGAAGCGGCTTATCTGCATTTTCTACGCGCGCATATTTTTGCAAATTCTGAAACTCACTTGCGTAAGCCTCATCTAAAGATTGAGAATCAGCAACAGCAACAATTCCTTGAGAATCAGAACTTATTTTTTGAATAATATCTGATGAAACTGGATGCACATATAAGTCTTTAGATAGCGCTTCTTTAATAATTGCTTGCAAAGTAGAAAATTTATTATTTTCTTCTTCGTTACGTACACAAGCTTCTTCATTAACGTAAATATCGGTTAGTGAATTCGAAACGTAACGAACAGCCTCGCGCACACTTTGCGGGCCTTCAACCAAAAAACGCTTAGAATCATGCGAGTTTCCTCGACCTAGCGCCACAAGCCTACGCACGCGCTCGCTGTGCAGATTATCAATTAATTCTTTTAAGGGCATACTTACACTTTACTTCAAAAACGAATACAACACGGTTAATAATAACCAAGCTTCAAATATTACTCGTGATGCTCAGAAGAACTGGAAGTTGTGTAGCCCTCAGGCTCAAGCTGGAAAGTAGTATGCGAAACAGAAACAGGAAAATGCTCACGCAAGCAATCCTGAAGTTGAGAAAGCACCTGCGCACATTGAGCCATAGTCATGTTTGGCTCCACAACCACATGTGCCATAAAAATAGGCATGCCCGTAGAAACAGTACTAGCGTGCAAATCATGAACCGCAAGAACATGCGGCACATGCTCTAAATGCTCACGAACCTTATCCAAATCAAGTCCTTCTGGAGTTTGCTCAAGAAGAACCTTGACTGCATTCTTAAGCAACTTCAGCGCGCGCGGAATCATAAGAATAGCAATAATTGCGCCAGCAAGAGCATCAAAACCAGCCCAACCAGTGCTCATCATCACGATTGCAGAAATCACAACCGCCACAGAGCCTAAAGCATCGTTCATAACCTCAAGGAATGCGGCTCGCATATTCATGTTGTCTTGGGATTGAGACATAAGAATTATAAGAGAAGCAAGATTTGCAGCAAGGCCAAGTATGCCGAAGAAAAGCAGTTGATTGACATCATGAATGCCCTGGTGACCATTGCCAAAAAGACGCATTCCAGCCTCAACAAGAGCATATACGCCAACAATTAGCAAAATAAGAGCACCGGCAGCAGCAGTGATTACCTCAAGACGAGCCCAGCCCCACGTGCGCTTACTACTTGGACGGCGACGCATAAGAATTGCAGTAACAGTTGAGGCTGCAAGAACGGAAATATCCGTAAGCATGTGACCTGCGTCAATAAGAAGCGAAAGAGAATTCGTGAGGAAAGAGCCGATTACTTCTGCAAAAAATACGATTGAAGTAAGAGAAAGAGTAAGAAGTAAGCGGTGCTGGTGTGTGTGACTTGCGTGGATTGCGGCTGCTTGGGAAGCTGCGTTTGCGTTGAAAGTGCTTTCATTAGCGTTCGCAGTACGTGACTTTGAATCTATATCGCTACTTTTGATTACACCGTTATGATTATGCACTTTCTAGCCTCCCCTAAAATATTGAAACGATATTATTTCTCAATATCATTCGCATTTTGTCTTATACGCAATGAACCCCGGCCGAAGCCAGGGTTCAAAATTGCTAAACTTTTGTATCTACAACTATGTAATCACACGCTGTCAACATAATGGCTATAGGTCAAAACTTTGTAAGAAATCATGTCTCACACATTACAATACAAACGTTTTGCGGTAATCGAATCTGTTTTCTGCACATTCGCCACCCGGACAAAAAGTGTGTAAAAAATCAGCTCATAACCCTTACAGCAGTAGGGCTTGTAGCGTATCGAATGTGGGTTATTCTTATGCGCATTGGCGTTCGAGGCATGTATTAGCTGAATATTTAACAATAAATCGTCAAACGTTGTTACTGGCGCAGTTTTTGTACTGCGCGAGTAACGTATGACCTCGCTTATTCGTTACTAACGCAGATTACGTACTGCACCAGTAACACATGACCGTTACTTTCTCAGATACTTGACTGAGTTTTTAACAGTATTTGGGTGATTACCGTTATTTTTTCAGTTAGATAACTGAGTTAGTAACGGTTCTGAGGCTATGGTTTATGCCACAGAATATCCATCAGCTTAGCTTTACACACTTTTTTGCCGCTTACCCAGAATTACTCCTTGCACCTGCGAGAGACTGACTAATCTGTGAAACGAAAAAGGATCGCCACCCCACGTATATGAGGTGGCGACTGGAAATAATTGGATTGCTCACGTGCCAACAATCTAGCCGTTATCATAATGACTTAGCTAAATTGTAAACACGATACAATTTACAAAACAAAGGATTCTGGAAACAAGTAGTAACTAGAATCCACTACTAATTTTTCCATAATATTATTAGTAAATCAAGAGTATTAAGCATTATTTCAACATTGTGCACAATGCTACGTTTAAGCAGGTCGTCGCGTCAACGCATATGAGGGAAAGAACTAATCCTGCTGGCTTCGCCAAACACCATTACCAGCGCAGATTGGTTACTGCGTCAGTAACGTCTGGCGGCATTTATTCGACACTAGTGCAGTACAGTTTCTGCACCAGAGTCCCATAATCCCAATCTTCCGACAGTAACGCAGTACAGTTTCTGCACCAGAGCCTCACAACCCCAATCTTCCGACAGTAACGCAGCACCGTTTCTGCACCAATGTCTCATTTCGTTGGTTTTGAGACACTCGCGCAGATTGCATGCTGCGATATGGTCTCGAAAAAGCCAGAAAAATTTCTACTATAAAGGGTTATAGGCCAAAAAGTGTGTAAGAAATCATGTCTTAAGACTTGCAATACAAG
>CAMPNN010000028.1 GCA_946891915.1 uncultured Bifidobacteriaceae bacterium | reverse complement strand
TCTGGAGCAGTTGCTGCTTCTATGCTTGCTGTTATGGCTCCTTTTGCCATGGCAGAGTCTTCGCATGTCGAAGAGGCTGCTGTCACTTCCACGCGTTCATTCCCAAAGATGGTAAGTGTTCGTCGTGATATTCTTACTGAATCCACCTCTACCGACGTTGATGCTAACTCTAATTGGGGTGGTATTGAGTCGTTAGACGTGCCTCAAACCAAAACTCCTAGCGAGCTTGCTGCAGAATCCGCTCGTCGCGCAGCTTTAGACGCTGCTAATGCCGCTAATGCTGTTAACGCTGCTGCTAATGCCGGTAATGCTGCGGCCAGCCGTTCAGGATACCGTGGTATGCAGCAGCCTTCAATAACGGTTGCACCTCCGGATGGCGCTTCTGTGGATTCTTTGCTTAATTTTGCGGCTCAATTCTTAGGCAAGGTTCCTTATCGCAGTGGCGGAACAACTCCTGCTGGCTGGGATTGCTCGGGATTTGTGCAGTATGTGTTTGCAAATATTGGTGTTTCTTTGCCGCGCACTTCTGGAGCTCAGGCAACTGTTGGAACGCCGGTACCAAGTTTGGATCAGGCTCAGCCTGGCGACATTATTGCTAACGCACAGCACGCTTCTATTTATGTCGGCAATGGAATGGTAATTAATGCGCAACTTGCCGGCACTAAGTATGATCCAATCCGCTACGTTTTCCCTGGTGGATATTCTATTCGTCGCATCTTGTAGTTATATATCGCAAAACTGCAAGCAATCAATCTAAAATTACGCTACAATAGTAAGTACGTTTGCGCACGAGTGACGCTGCTGCCACGAGTGTACATATAGCGTACATATAGCGCATGTGTAGCGCACGTATAGTTATCTATACTGCACGTAGCGCATGTGTAGCGCGCATAGCGCCCGTATGAGGAGGTTGGTGATGATTCCCGATAAAGCTGTACTGGTTGGAGTTGATGGCTCTCACGCGAGCTATAAGGCAGTTTGGTGGGCGGCAAATTATGCAAAACATGCCGGCTTGCAGTTGCAGATTGTGTGTGCGTATTCTTTGCCGAGCTATGCGGCGGTTTCGTTTGATGCCACGTATACTGCGATTGGTGACGATAATGCGGCTCATCACGATGCTCAAGAAATTCTTTCAAAAGCTAAGGCTGTGGCGCTTGAGCAGGGTGTTGACGCAACTACTTTGATTGTTACTGGCGATCCATCGTCGGTTTTCGTTGAGCTTTCGCGCAATTATCAGCTTATTGTGATTGGTAACCGCGGTAAGGGTGGCTTGGCTGAGCGCTTACTCGGAACCACTAGTTCGTCGCTTCCTGCGTATGCGTATTGCCCGATTGTGGTCGTGCCTTACACTGACGACGACGGCCAGCGAATTCACTTGAATAATACGATTTCGCGCGTGGCTGTTGGTTCGGATGAGTCTAAGTGGGGTCTTAAAGCGCTGGAAATTGCTGCTAATTTGGCGGATAGCTGGAATGCTGAGTTGGATGTTATCTCCGCAGTTCCTAGCGTGCAAGGTGCTGAGGGAGACACTGCTGTCATGGGATCCTATATGGAGGATCTTGAAGAGCGTGTGAAGCCAATTTTGAAGGATTTGCCGAATTTGAAGATTCACCGCACTGTTGTGCCTGGTTCCGCTGTAGATGCTCTGACTCAGGCGAGCTTGAATCACGATCTTGTTGTGGTTGGTTCGCGCGGTCGCGGAGGGTTTACTGGCTTGCTGCTAGGTTCGATTAGCCAGGGCTTGTTGCAGCATTCTTCTAGGCCTGTGTACGTGGTTCCGCGAAAGTATGTGGAATTTAGTGCGGCTCAGGTTGCGGAGGCTCAGAAGCGCGTTGCTGAATCGTCTATTGACGATATTTCCGGCGTGCATGAGGTTGATGTGCCAAAAGCTGGTGCAGAAGCTGCTAAGGAGATTGAGCAGACGATTGATCCGCTGCATTAAGGTTTATTAATTGCTTTTGCAGTTGCGTTGCGTGATTGCGATTAAACATTATGCGATTAAACATTATTAAATGGGCTTGGAATCAGTAGAGATTTCAAGCCCAATTTTAGTTTTCTAGCAACGTAAATGGCTAACGCAAATAGGTAACGTTACTGTTTTGCGTTACTATTTTGCGTTACTATTTTGCCTGCTTATTGCGCCTTTTTAGCATAAAGCGCCTGCGTATAGCTTCGCGACGCGCCTTCTTTTCAGCGAGCTTTTCTTTATTCATCTCAATCGCGCGCTCGTAAATCTTAAGCAGCTCAAGCGCCTGGCTCCTAAAATCGTTATTCTTCGAATACTCAAGCACGTTCGCCTTAAGCTGAGCCTGCTCAGCCTCGCTCATATTCAAAACCTTGCTAAAAACAGCCTTAAAATCTTCGCGAGTATCCCACTGATACCCATTCTGGCCGCTAATAATCTGGTCTTCATTCGGCAAATCGTGCTTTACAAGTGCAAACAGGCCGGAAGCCATAGCTTCAAGCATAGAAAGCGAGTGCATTTCGGAAAGTGAAGCGGTTGTGTAGTAGTCCATCGCGTGCAAATACTTTGGAATTTCCGTGTGTGAAATCGGTCCGAGCAGGCAAATCCTATCGTCAAAACCGTTGTCTGCCACGCGCTTTCGCAAGTCTTCCAAATCAGGGCCGCCACCAATCACAAATAATCGCGCTTTTTCGCGAGGAAAATCGCAATACATAAAGTTGTCAATCAACTCTGCAATATTTTTTTCGGCACCAATTCTTCCTACGAAAACAAAAAGCTTAGTAGAATTCGAAACGCCGTATTTTTCGCGGAAAGCTTTGCGGAAGGCGAGTCTCTCAGGCGTTGGCAAAAACTTCTTGTATTCCACAGCATTGCTGAGCACAACAACCTTTTTATCAACCTTCTGACGGTCAATATAAGCCTGCGCCTTAGCCGACATACTCGTAATAATTGTGGCATTTTTCGAAAACCGCATAAAATATTTCGCCGAAAGATTGCGCGAAAACTCAGTAAAATGCTTCAAACCAATGTAAAACAGGAATTTATCGTATTCCGTGTGAAGCGTATAAATAACAGGAATATGCTCTTTTTTCGCCACTTCCAAGCCGATTTCACCAATGCCGAATTCGTTTTGAATGTGAATAACATCCGGCTTGAATTTGAGAGGAAGCTGCTTGCGCATGTGACCAATCGGAAGCGCCACGCGGTACTTGTAAAGTTTCTTTAGCAAAATGCCAGGAACATAGACGACGCCGTCTTCAAGCTTAGTTTTGCGCTGTTTTTCGGAGCCAACCGTGACCACTAGAACCTCGTGGCCAAGCTCTTCATACATTTTTTTGAGCATGTAAGACTGTGTTGCGACGCCATTTATGTACGGTGGATACGTTTCAGTAAAAATCGCGATTTTCAAAGTTTCCTCCAGCTGTTACGTACATAGCGTCGGTGCTAATGCTATGCGAAGTTGCGCGAGCGTAAACAATAAGTATTTGCTAGACGCTTGCCTAGATACTTGTTAAATACTTGTTAGATACTTGCTTGGATATTTGCTTTAATTTTGTATCTTCGCAAATATTCGTATCGTACAAATATTATTGCGTACACAATTGTGCCACATGTGGTGAATTTAGGCTAATTTTTAGGGTAATTGTTGGTTTTGTTGATTGTTTTGGGCGTTTTTGGGCGCACTTTAGTTTGGAAGTGGTGCGCTTGTTTTGCGCTGTTTAAGTTAATTGCGCTGATTGCGACTCGTATTTTAACGTCGAATCGTAACGTTTACGCTTACTGCAGCGCCTTTTTCGAGCGTATGCTTAACCGTGCAACCCCTAGCAATATGCCGTTCCATGCGCTCCTTAAGTGCGGCCGCATCTTCCTCGCTAAGCGCAGGTTTTGCAGAAGTTGCGTCGAGCGTAACGTCTTCCTGAAAACGCAAGTAAGCACCTTCTTCCGCATCATACGTGCCATTTACCACAACTCGCGCGCCAGCACCCTCGCCAACCGCGTGCTCGGCTGCGTACTGGCTACTGAGCGCGGTGCAACCGGCAAGCGCAATCTGAAGCAGCTCTACAGGATTGAACATTCCTTCGCCGTGGCCAAATTTCAAGCTCGCACCGTCGTCGCTGTGTGCTTCCCACGTGCCGTCTTCGCCGCGCTCAACCCATAATCTTCTAGACATTTTCGCTCCTTTGCTTTGGCAGTTGTTCTAATTATCTTACGCTATTTTTTGCGCTGTAGTGCGTAGGTTTCGACTTTTCCTTTACAACGCTGTAAAGTTTTAATCGCTTTTCTGCGATATATCGTTATTTCCTTTACGACGCTGTAAAGTATTAATCGTTTTTCGGCAAGATTTCGACTTTTCCTTTACACGTGCGTAAAGAAATTGTCGCGACAGCCCGTTTCTTACTGAGCAATTGTTACCATTGAATCATGGCTTTAACAGAAGAAGAACTCGCCGCAATTCGCGCGCGCATCCCACAAAAACCGCTTTCCAGCATCCCAACTCCTTACGAGGATTTAGTGCGAAAAATACTTACGGAAGGCACTCTAAAATCTGATCGCACCGGCACTGGCACAATCTCACTTTTTGGCCAGCAAATCCGCTTCGATATTAGTAAATACTTCCCGCTTATCACCACAAAAACCGTGTTTTTCAAAGGACTTGCGTACGAGTTACTTTGGTTCCTTAAGGGTTCGAGTAACGTGCGCTGGTTGCAAGAAAACGGCGTTCATATTTGGGACGAGTGGGCGGACGAAAACGGCGATTTAGGCCCGGTTTACGGCGTGCAGTGGAGGAGTTGGCCGGCGCCGACGGCGGAAAATCCGAATCGCACGATTGACCAAATCGCGAATGTGCTTGATCTTATGAAGAATCACCCAGATTCTCGCCGAATGATTGTTAGCGCTTGGAATCCTGCGGAAGTTGAGCATATGGCGTTGCCGCCTTGCCACTCGCTTTTCCAGTTCTACGTTGCTGACGGCAAGCTTTCGTGCCAGCTTTACCAGCGCTCTTGCGACATGTTCCTCGGCGTGCCGTTTAACATTGCGTCCTACTCGCTTTTGACGATGATGATGGCGCAGCAGGCAGGTCTTGAGCCAGGCGAGTTCGTGTGGACGGGCGGCGACTGCCATATTTACGACAATCACGTTGAGCAGGTGCTTGAGCAGCTTTCGCGCGAGCCATACCCGTATCCTCAGCTTGAGATTCGTAAAGCGGATTCGATTTTTGACTACGATTACAGCGATTTTAAGGTGGTTGATTACAAGCATCATCCGACGATTAAAGCGCCGGTTGCGGTGTGATTTAGTTTGATTTGCGTGATTTAGCTTTATTCATTCGTGATTGGCTTGATTAGCTTGATTTTTGGCTTGATTTAGCTTTATTTAGCTTGTAGGGGGCGAAAATGGAAAGTAGCGTGAGTGCGCTGAATAATTTTCCTGTACGACTGATTTGGGGACAGGCTTTCGGCTTGGATGGAAGTGTCGGCGCGATGGGCGTGAACGGCGGTATGCCGTGGCGACTTTCCCCGGATTTGCGCTATTTTAAGGCGATGACGATTGGTTGCCCTGTGATTATGGGCCGTGGCACGTGGGATTCGATGCCGCCAAAATTCCGTCCGCTGCCGGGGCGCGAAAATATTGTGGTTACGCGAAATCCGGATTTTGTGGCAGATGGTGCTAGTAGTTTTACTAGCATTGATGCGGCTTTGGATTACGCGCGCGAATGGCTGGAAAATAAGGAAAAGCTGGAAAATAAGGAAAGCGCAACGCAGAACGCAACTCAAGATGCATCTCAAGATGCGCCTCAAGATGGCCCTGCAATCTGGGTTATTGGCGGCGCTGCGATTTTGCGCGAAATGCTCACGAATTATCACGCGGACGCAGCTTACGTTACGCAAATCGACGCGAAAGTTGCGGCTGACACATTCGCTCCAAACATCCAAGCGCTTGTTGACTCCGAAAAATGGCATGTTGCGCGCGAAGGCGAGTGGCAGGAAGCGCCGCTTAAAGTTGGCAGCGAAAGCAATCCTGCGCAATACCGGTTTATGGTATATGAGCCTGCGAAATAAGCTATTATCACGAAGCTATTATCGCGAAACAAACTATTACTTCGAAACTATTAGCTCACGAAGCTAGTAGCTCACGAAACAAGTTACGTAAGTTACAAGTCTTAAAACAAGCTACGCAATTTAGTAAAGCACAAAATAAACGAGGAAAAATGACTGAAGAATTAAGCAAAATCAAGGTAGACGCGCGCCACCCATACACGGTTATGACGGTTTGCACGGGCAATATTTGCCGCTCGCCAATGGCGGAAATCGTGCTGCGCAACGAGTTTCAGTTGAGGGGATTGGGCGATGTTGTTGCTGTGCGTTCCAGCGGAGTTAGCGACGAAGAATACGGCAATCCGATTGATCGCCGCGCGCAAAAAGAGCTAACAAAGCGCGGCTACAGGCTGCCGGCATCGCATTTTGCGCACAGAATTGAGGCGGATGAGATTGCGGCTACGAACCTGTTTTTGCCGATGACGGCTTCGCATATGCGCTCGCTTTTGCGTTTGCTTCCAGCGGAAAAGCGCGATCTTGTGCACATGTATCGCGCGTTTGATCCGTCGCTTCCTAAGCCGCAGCCTGGTCGCGAGATGCTGCTCGATTTGGCAGATCCGTGGTACGGCGGCCCGCGCGAGTTCGAAGTTGCGATGGATCAGGTTGAGCAGTGCGCGCCTTATATAGTTGATTGGGTTGAAGCGCGCATTGAGAGAGCTTGAAAGCGACTATTTTTTTACAACTGTGTATAGAAAATAACGCAATCTCGAGAAAAAGCGACGATTTCTTTACATCTATGTATAGAAAATAACGGCTATGGTCGTCGCGTTTGCGAAAAAGTTTGCGGACATAGTTTAGGTATAATTTATAGGTATAGTTTTGCAGGCATCAATTACTGCTCTGCTACTTTTATTTGGGAGGATTTATGGCAGATTTGGCTGTCGAAGACGTGCGCGCTCGCGTGCAAGACGCTTGGAATGACGTAGTTTCTGTGTTGAATAAGAAGATTTCGCTTGCGGCGGTGTCGGCTAAGGGAATTGCCGGCGAGCATATGCGCAAGTCCGCGCAATACGTGGCTGAGGTATTGCGTGAGGTTGGTATTGACGCGCGCGTCGAGCAGTCCACGAATCCGGACGGCACTCCGGGAGCTTTCGAAGTGGTCGGCTCGCGCATCGTAAACCCAAGCGCGCCAACGGTTTTGCTCTACGCGCACCACGATGTGCAGCCGGTGCCAGACCCATCTGAGTGGAACACGAACCCATTTGAAGGCAAGGAGATTGACGGTCGCCTCTACGGACGCGGCTCAGCCGACGACGGCGGCGGAATCGCAATTCACTTCGGAGCTTTGCGCGCGCTGAGCGACGATTTACGCGTGAATATTAAGGTATTCATCGAAGGCGAAGAAGAAATGGGCTCGCCAAGCTTCATTCCTTTCATCGAGTCGCATAAAGCCGAATTCAAATCCGACGTAATAATCGTGGCCGACTCCGGCAACTGGTCCGCCGAAATCCCAAGCCTCACAACGAGTTTGCGTGGAAATACAGATGTGGACGTAAAGGTTAAAGTTCTTGGTCATCAGGTGCATTCCGGCCAGTTCGGCGGCCCAATTTTGGACGCTTACACTCTCGCTTCCATGCTTGTTGCCTCGCTTTACAACAAAGATGGCGATTTGGCAGTGCCTGGAATTAAAGCAGAGGAGCCGGTTGGCGGTTTGCAGCGCGATTTGGACGAAGCGCAAGTGCGTGCCGACGCTTCCGTGGTCGATTCTTATAAGCTTGCAGGAACCGGCTCTCTCGCCGCGCGCATGTGGACTAAGCCAAGCCTTACTGTAATCGGCATGGACGCGCACCCAGTTGAGGGTAGTTTTAATGTGATTGCGCACGAAACTAAGCTGCGTCTTTCGCTTCGCACCGCGCCTTCGCAGCGTCCGGAAGAAGCGCAAAAAGCTTTGTGTGACTTTTTGGTTGCAAACGCGCCATTTGGTGCGGAAGTTACTGCAGAGCCGATTGATAACGGCATGGGTTGGGCAATGGATCCGGATGCTGTGGCAACGAAGGATGCGCTCGCTTCCATGCGCGACGCTTTTGGCGTGGAGCCGGTAAACAAGGGTGAGGGCGGTTCGATTCCGTTTATTCCGGAACTTCAGCGCATCTTCCCGAAGGCGCAGGTGCTTGTGACTGGTCCTGAAGATCCGAAGTCTAATGCGCACAGCCCTAACGAGTCGATTTCGCTTTCTGGTTTGCGTGGGAATATTGTGACGGAAGCGCTGCTTTTGGATCGATTGGGCGAGTAATTTCGCACAACTTTAGAATTTCGCACAACTTTAGTGCTTAAGCGACATTTTCTTTACACTCGCGTAAAGGGAATGTCGCTTTTTGCTGAGATTTCGACATTTTCTATACACGGCTGTAACGAAATTGTCACTTTTTGGCGAGATTCCGACATTTTCTTTACACTTGCGTAAAGGGAATGTCGCTAGCGTTGCGCCTGTATGCGTCTAGTCTGTTGAGTAATCTGCAAACATGACATGGAATCCATTTGCAAAGAAATCCGCCAACAATGAGGCCGCATCTGCTACTTCAGCTCAATCGAAGGAGCAGAGCGCAACGTCTACTGGCGCACCAAAATCTCGCGAAAAAAACGCGCCAACTCCTAAGCGCAACGCAGCTCAAGCGCAAAATCTTCGCCCTCTTGTGCCGGCTGATCGCAAGGCCAGCGCAAAGCAGGCGCGTGCTCGAATCAGGGAACGCGAAAACGTGCAGTACGAGGCAATGCGCACGGGAGATTTGGCGCATATGCCAAAGGTTGAGCAGCTTCCGTGGCGCGTGTATATTCGCGATTACGTGGATGCGCGCTTTAACATTGGCGAGTTTTTCGTGCCGGTTGCAATTGTGATTATGGCGTGCCTGTTTGCACTTTCGCGCTTTATGATTGTTTACATTGCGCTCGCTGTGCTGCTTTACGTTTATCTTTTTGCTTCCGTGATTGACATGTTTATTATGTGGCGAAAGTTGCGTAAAGAGCTTTTTAAGCGTTTTGGTGAAGCTGCGGTGTCGAAAAAGTCGCGTTCCGGCATGTATGCCTGGAGCCGCGCAATGCAGATGCGTCGCTGGCGTTTGCCAAAGCCAAGTTCGCCAAAGCGCGGAAATTGGCCTAAGTAAGCTGAAGTAAGCTGAAGTAAGCAATAGTGAAGCAAAAATTTATTAATATTTGCACAATCGACTATTATTGCGACTATTATTGTTTAAGATAACGCAAAATAAGCGCGAAACTAACGCGAAGTAAGCGCGCGAAATATAGCGAAACTAATTGCGTAAAATAACTCAAAATAACGCGAATATCATGGGGTAAACGCATGGCACAAGGTAAAGCACAAGATAAATCACAGAGCACGAAGCAGTCGGGGAAGAAGACTGGCAAGCAGGGCATGCTTTCGCAGATTATCCGTATTTACAAGTACACACATACGGATGACAAGCAGCTGCCGCTGTGGCTGGCCGTGGCGTTTGTGGCACCAATAGTCGTGGCTGTTGTGCTTGGATTGTTGATGCGCTGGTCGATTTTTGCGTGGATTATGATGATGGTTACGGCGGCGATGGTTGGTTTGCTGCTGTTTACGATTGTGCTTACGAAGCGCGCTGATAAGGTTGGTTATGCGAAGCTGGAAGGTCGCCCGGGTGCGGCGGCTGGCATTCTTTCCGCGATTAACAAGGGCGGATTTACTTTTCCGCAGCAGCCTGTGTGGGTGGATCCTCGCACTAAGGATGCGATTTGGCGCGGTACTGGTTTTAACGGAATTTTCCTCGTTGGCGAGGGTAATTACGAGCGCTTGATGCATGCGATGGATCGTCAGGAGCACGCTGTAAAAAGCGTAACCGCCGGATCTAATATACCTGTATATCGTATGGTTGTTGGCAATGGCGAGAACCAGGTGAAGCTTAAGGAATTGCGCGGAAAAGTGTTGCGCGCAAAGACTTTGCAGCCGTCGAATCACAAATTTGCTCTGCTAAATAAAATTCATCCAAATCGCCGATTCTTCCTCACTAAAACAGAGCTTGCGATTTTGAACGAGCGTTTGCGCACTCTGCAAAGCAAGAGCGGATTTGGTATTCCGAAGGGAATAGATCCAACGCGCCCGCAGCGCATCAGCCGTCGTGCTATGCGCGGTAAGTAAATTATTCTTATTTGTGACGGATTGGCGACAGTTACTTTACGTAAGTGTGAAGGAACTGTCGCTTTTTGTTGAGATTTCGACATTTTCTGTACATGCTTGTAAAGTAACTGTCGCTTTTTGTTGAGATTTCGACATTTTCTTTACACTGCTGTAAAGGAACTGTCGCGCGTAAACAATTAGTCTCGTTGCGGCGTGCGTCGACGCAGTGCCGTAAAATCGTCAAGCGACACGGGTGCTTTGAGTCGACGCGTTACTCGCGCGCCAAAGCTGAGAGAAAACCGCTTGAACGTGAATCCGGTTAATGCCGGCGCACGGAGGTCAGTTTTTCCCGTGCCTGAGAGGTGTTGCAAGGTTTAGTTGTAACGCAAAATATTGCATTGCGCACAATGTAACGCATTGCAACGCATAATAAGAAAGGCACATTTTATGTCAGAAGAAAATTATCAGATCAACATGCAGTGGCGTGTTGCAGACATCGCCGTTGCTTCCGTAATTGGCGTTGTATCTTCCTTTATTTATTGGCTTGTTGCAGTTTTCTACGCTGTTCCGTGGACTGCGCTTGACAACATTGTTCCAGGTTTTGGCGGTTTGATTAACGGTCTTTGGCTCTTTGCTGCTCCTTTGGCTGCAGTAATCGTGCGCAAGCCGGGTGCTGCTATTTACGCTGAGGTCGTCGCTGGCGTGCTCGAAGCTTTGATGGGCAACCAGTGGGGTGGCGCTGCAACCTTTGGTATTGCAGTTTTCCAGGGCTTGTTCGCTGAGATTGCGTTTGTCATTTTCGCTTATAAGAAGTGGAATTTGAACACCATGATTCTTTCCGGCGCTTTGACCGGCATTGGCTGCTGGGCTTACACCTTCTTCGATAAGCTTCAGGCTGTTAGCGTGTTCGGCAAGTATGGTCTTCCATATCTCGTCAGCACTGTGGTTTCCGGCATTGTGATTGCTGGCATTTTGATGTGGTTCCTTTACGTTGGAATCGCTAAGACCGGCGCTCTGGATCAGTTTGCTTCCGGTCGCGAAGTTCGCGAAAACTAGCGACTAGCGTATTCGAAATAATTAAAAATCTATCATTGCCATAAAGGATTTACTATGCCTGATGCTGCTAAATCGCAAGAATCTGAAACTTTCCTTCCAACAGCTTCCAGCGATTGTGCGAATGTTAGTAACGCTGAGCTTCGTTTTGAGCATTGGGGTTATCGTCATGCTTCCCGTCGCGCTTTTGCTGTGCGCGGGTTGGATCTCACGATTAAGGCGGGTCAGCGCGTGTTGCTGCTGGGTGCGTCAGGCATTGGTAAATCCACGATTTTAAGCGGTGCGGCCGGTCTTATTGGCAATGATTTTGTGGTGAAAGATGACGAGAAATCCCAGCAAACCACTCTCGTCGAAGATGCCGATGGTGGTGTGAGCGAGGGGCGCGTTTTGGTTGACGGCGTGCCGGTTCGTCGCGCGCGAGGCAAGGTTGGGCTTGTTTTGCAAGACCCGGATGCGCAGGCGATTTTCCAGCGTTTAGGGGATAATGTTGCGTTTGGTCCGGAAAATATGAACGTTCCGCGCGGTGAGATTTGGGATCGCGTGCACAAAAGTCTTAAAGAAGTTGGGTTGGATGGCTTGCAATTGCACCGCGAAACTGCGCATTTAAGCGGCGGCCAGTTGCAGCGTTTGGCGCTTGCTGGCGCGCTTGCTATGCAGCCGAGTGTGTTGCTTTTGGATGAGCCGACCGCAAATTTGGATCCGGACGGCACGCAGCAGATTGTTGGCGCTGTTCGCGCGGTTTTGGATTCGACGCGCGCCACGATGGTGCTTGTGGAGCATCACGCGGAGCCGTGGATTGACATGATTGATCGCGTTGTGGTGCTTGGTCTTGAGAATGACGAGGCTTCTAGTGACGAGGCTTCTCACAGCGAAACAGTTCACGACGACGATATTGCGCGCGCGGCTTCCTCTCGCACGGTGATTGTGGCGGACGGCACGCCGGATGAGGTGTTTAATCGCACCGATTTGGACTTTGAAGATCTTGGTATTTGGCTTCCGGAGCGCTACAAGAAAAACGTAAAATCTTCTGCAGATACTTCTTCCGAAAGTAAATCTTCCGAAAAATCTTACGAAAATATGGCAGATTCCGCAAACTGCAATTCTGCACAATCTTACGGAGAAATCCTGCTTTCTACTAAGGATCTCGCAATCAGCCACAGCAGCGAGCCGATTGCGCAGCACATCAATCTTGAGTTTAGAGCCGGGCAGATTACGGCTTTGGTCGGCGCGAATGGCACTGGAAAATCAACGCTTTCGCTCACTTTGGCGGGTCTTTTGCCGGCGGTAAGCGGCGAGGTTGTGGCGAGCGATGCTCTTGCTAAAGGCGCGAACGGCGCGAATCCAATGAAGTGGAAGTCGCCGGATTTGGCGAAGCGCATTTCGTACGTTTTCCAAAATCCGGAGCATCAGTTTGCGTGCGGTTCGGTGCTGGACGAGGTTATGTTGGGTCCGCTTCGCACGGGTGTGCCGGCGGATGAGGCGCGTGCGAAGGCGGAGGAGCTGCTGAAGCGCTTCCGTTTGGCGCGCTATGCGAAGGCGAATCCGTACACGCTTTCGGGCGGCGAAAAGAGGCGACTGACTGTGGCGGCTTCGCTTGCTGCGGCTCCGCGAGTGCTGATTTTGGACGAGCCGACTTTCGGGCAGGATCGCAAAACTTGGCTGCAGATTATTCGCCTGATTGCGAGCCTTCGCAGCGAGGGCGTGAGCATTATTGTTGTGACGCACGATCGCGAGTTGGTTGAGGCGTTGGGTGCGTGCTTGGTTGAGCTGGTGTCGGATGCGAAAACTGAAACTGCTGAAGGTGCTGAGACTGCCGAAGCTTTCGCAGAAACCGCCGAATCTTCCGCCGAGACTGCCGAGACCGCCGAATCCGCAAAATCTTCCGAATCTTCCGAAGCGCTTTCCGCAACCACCGGCGCAACCGACATTTCGCGCATTAAAGTGAGCGCCGTAAACAATCGCAACGAAAAGCCGAAACTTTCTAGCCGCTCGCCGCTGCTGGCATCAATGAACCCGGTATTTCGCATTTTTGGTGCTTTTGTTGCGTCCGTTCCGCTGATTTTTACGCTTGATTGTGTGTCGGCTTCGGTGGCGCTTGTGCTGGAGTTTGCTATTTTCGCTTGTATTAAGTTGACGCCGTGGCGCGTGATTTATCTTTCCTGGCCTGTGTGGGTGGGTGCGCCGACTTCCGCGCTAACCGTGCTGCTATACGGCAAAAGTGGCGGAAATACTTGGTTCCAGTGGTGGCTTATGCATGCTACGGATCGCTCGGCGCTGCTGGCTGTTGCAACTGCGCTGAGGATTTTGGCGATTGGTATTCCGTCGATTGTGATGGTTATTGGTATGGATGCCACAGATTTGGCGGATGCTTTTAGCCAGGTGCTGCATTTGCCGGACCGATTTGTGTACGGCGGTTTGGCTGGAATTAGGCTTTTTGGTGTGCTGCAGGATGATTGGGCGGCGCTGACGGCGTCGAGGCGTTCGCGCGGCTTGGGTGATGAGCGTCGCGTTCGTGCGTTTTTCCCGCAGTCGTTTGCGCTGCTTGTGCTTTCGATTCGCCGTTCGACAAGCCTTGCCACAGCTATGGAAGCGCGCGGTTTTGGGGGAGTCGGTGCGCGTTCGCACGCTCGCGTGAGCTGTGTGCATGCGCGCGATTGGTGGATTTTAGCTGTGTGCGCGATTGTTCCGCTGATTGCGCTGGTGGCAGCGCTTTACTTCGGTACTTTCGCCTTCCTCGGCGGTGCGTGATAGCGCGTGCGCGATGGTAGTGCGCGCGGTGGTGCGTATGGCGGTGCGTGATTGCGCGTGATTGCGACTGTGACGTGGCGTGCGATTGCGACGAGTGACGTAGCGCGCGATTGCTGCGCGTTATTTCCTATACATCGCTGTAAAGTAACTGTCGCTTTTTGGCTTAATTTCGACATTTCCTTTACGTCACTGTAAAGTTTGCGTCGCTTTTCGCAGGTATTCCGTTATTTCCTTTACGTCACTGTAAAGTTTTGGTCGGAATCTGACTTGAAACCGATTTTTTCTTTACGCGGCTGTAAAGTTTTGGTCGGAATCTGACTTGAAACCGATTTTTTCTTTACGTCACTGTAAAGTTTCTGTCGTTTCTCGTCAGCGCACACCAGTCACAATCTAGTTTCTAAAGCACAACCATACTAACCTGCCCTGCCTTCGTCTTTATTGACGAAGGCAGACCTCGCTTGCGTTGAAAGCACACTGTGCTTTCAACCCTAAGCAATCTCGGCGCTCCGAGTTGCTTTCGCGCGCGCTGTGCTGCGCTCAAGCAGGTCGTCAGCGCACACCAGTCACAACCAAATTCCCAATGAACTACCACACGAGCCTGCCCTGCCTTCGTCAATCGAGACGAAGGCAGACCTCGCTTGCGTTGAAAGCACACCGTGCTTTCAACCCTAAGCAAGCTCGGCGCTCCGAGTTGCTTTCGCGCTCGCTGTGCTGCGCTCAAGCAGGTCGTCAGCGCACACCAGTCACAACCAAATTCCCAATGAACTA
>CAMPNN010000027.1 GCA_946891915.1 uncultured Bifidobacteriaceae bacterium | reverse complement strand
GTCACGTTATAAGCCCTAGTAATTACTACAATATGCGGCATCTAATCGTTACATATAGCCACATAATCAAGTAGAACCCATGCGCAACCGTCGATTAACGCACAAGACGTTACAGAATACCTATCTATAAAGAACCTACGCAATAGACGCTATTTCGTTACGTTACAATCGTTACAATTTCCCCAACCCGTCACGTTATAAGCCCTAGTAATTACTACAATATGCGGCATCTAATCGTTACATAGGCATAAAGAAAAAATAAAATCACAGAATTTTGCACATTATTTGCACATTTAGCCTATTTTTAAGGTGTAATAACAGGCGAAAAACGTTGATATATCAACTCTCCCCGACTAGTGCGAACGGCGGGACTTGAACCCGCACGAGTATACACTCACTGCCACCTGAAGACAGCGCGTCTACCATTCCGCCACGTTCGCATACAAAGTGCAAGGCTATCATATTTGATATAAATTCGCAATATTTAGCCTAGCATTTTGTGTTTTACATATATACTTTTGTGCTCAAAATTGATATCAGCCTTTTGAACCGTTTTCGTAGTAATGCGCAAGAGTTTCATCGCGGAACTCTTCAAAATATCCGCCGTCAATAGAAGCTCGGATATCGTCAAGTAATTTCACGAAGAAACGCTCGTTGTGAATAGTTGCAAGAGTAAATCCATTCATTTCGCTAGCGCGCAACAAATGATCCACATACATTCTGGAATAATGCGTGCAAGTGTAGCAATCGCAACCTTCTTCAATCGGACGCTGATCATGCTTAAACTCGGCACGCTTAACGTTGTAACGCCCATGGCGAGTAAAAATTGCGCCGTTTCTTCCGCATCGAGCTGGAGCCACGCAGTCGAAAGTATCTCCTCCGTTTTCTACGCAAGCAAAAATATCATCAACTGCAGCAATACCAAGCACGTGACGAGGTCGATTTTCCGGCATAGCATCGCAAATCCAAGCGCAAGTATCACCAATAATTCGCTTTTCAATAGCGCCACCAATGCCGACGCCATCAAAATCTAAAGAAGCAATCTGTTCAGCCGCATGCCTACGCAAATCTTCATAATTCGCGCCCTGCACAACTCCATACAATGCCTGATACGGTTTGCCAACGCGCTCCTCAGTTAAACGCTGATGCTCTGCAACGCAACGCTTTGCCCAGCGGAATGTGCGCTCAACTGATTCTTCCTGGTAGCGACGAGTATTCATTAAAGTAGTAAGCTCATCGAAAGCAAACATAATATCCGCACCAAGCTTGTGCTGAATACCCATAGAAATTTCGGCACTAAAACGGTGCTTGGCTCCGTTAAGAGGGGACTTAAAAGTTACGCCATCCTCGTCAACAAAAGCCATACGCTCCTTACCGGCTGCAATAACATCATCCGACTTCATGCCAGTAACATCCATTGCAAGCGTCTTTTTAAAGCCAGCGCCGAGAGACAGAACCTGAAAACCGCCAGAATCCGTAAAAGTTGGCTTATCCCAGTTCATAAACTTTCCCAAACCGCCAGCTTCGTCAAGAACATCCGCACCCGGACGCTCATACAAGTGGAAAGCGTTTGAAAGCATGCACTGAGCGCCTAAATCTTTAATACTTTCCGGCAATACAGCTTTCATCGCAGCTTGAGTTGCGACTGGCACAAATGCTGGGGTTTGAATATCTCCGTGAGGAGTGTGAATTACTCCCGTGCGCCCGTAGCGAGCGCCGTCACGACCTTTTCCTTCAGCAGTACTAGAAAGTCGCGTTTTAGTTGTAAAAGAAAATTCTTTGCGGTCACCAGGCTTCCCAGGCTCAGCTCCGCGTGGATGTTCAAGAAGACTTGTCATATCTTTTACTTTATTAGAAGGCATGACGATAACTTTCAATAAACTTACTGGCAAACAATTAACAGCATGGTTTATTATGGTGTTTTAAGAGTCTTTTGTAAGGAGGATGAATGGCTGACGATATGTACGGTGCAAATCAGCAAGAATCCAATGAAAATGCGGATAATGCGTACTACAATCCGCAAGAACAACCGCAACCTAAGCATCAAACGCAACCAAGAATGACGCAAAGCTACAGCCCAGCGCCAGAATTTGGCGCATATGGACCACTTAATTCGAATAGTAATGAAAACGCAAATTCTCCTACAAATCAGTCTGGCGAAAATGCACAATCTAACCCATATTTTGCGTCACCTGATTCTTACGACGAACAATCAGATTCAAATAATATTTTTGGAAATCCCTACGAATTAAAAGAAAATTCAAACTCGAATAATGGCGAACAGCCTAACATGCACTCTAGCGATCACACAAGCGACGGTGCAAATTCGCCACAAAACGCACAAAAATCAGGAACAATTCCACCTATTTTTATCTCGATAATATCTGCGTCAGTTTCTGCAATAGTTTGCGTTATAGTCATGGCTTTTGCAATTTCGCAAGGATTGCTTGCTCTGCCGCAATACGATTCCTTATCTCGCGTTGGTTCGAATACTTCAGGACCTGGAACCACGAGTATTAAAGGCGGTCAAGCTCCAGATTGGAAGAATGTTGCCCGTAACGTTTCAGGATCTGTTGTTTCTATTCAAACGCAATTAGAAAAAGGCATGAGCAAAGGTTCTGGCGTAATAACCGACGCTAGAGGTTATATTGTAACCAATAACCACGTAATTGCAGGCGCAAAACAAATTCAGGCTACGCTTTCTAACGGCCAAATGTATTCAGCAAAAGTGGTTGGAACTGACAAAACAACCGATTTGGCAGTGCTTAAGATTGATAATCTGCCAAACAATTTCAAAACTGCGCAATTTGCCAATTCAGATTTACTAGCTGTTGGCGAACCTGTTATGGCAATCGGCAATCCACTTGGTTACGACGACACAGCTACTACTGGCATTGTTTCTGCATTGAACCGCCCGGTATCTGTTATGGACGACCAAAGCCGTTCTGAAATAGTAACCAATGCTGTACAAATTGACGCGGCTATTAACCCAGGAAATTCTGGCGGCCCAACATTTAACGCAGCAGGCCAGATTATTGGTATTAATTCTTCCATTGCAGCAACTTCTGCACAGTCTGGCACAGCTGGTTCTATTGGTATCGGTTTTGCAATTCCGGCTAATTTAGTAAAGCGTGTAGTTTCTGAAATTATAAAAAATGGTTCAGTTAAACACGTAGCTTTGGGAATTATGATTAAGAGTGTAGCTGTTGAATCTAACGGCATAACTCGCGGAGGCGCTCAGGTTGTTTCTGTAAACCAAGGCACTCCTGCATCCAGAGCTGGATTGAAAGCTAACGATACAATTGTGGCATTCGACGATAAGCCTGTGACAAATAATTACGCACTACTTGGATATGTGCGAGCAACAGCTTTCAAAGAAAATGCCACACTTACGGTGGTCCGCGGCGGAAATACGCTGAAATTAAATGTAAAGTTTGATCAAGAAGAAGCCAAAGTTGCCGGCATGAATCGTCAAGAAAATCGAACGAATAAGGATCAAAAGCAACTCAATCCTCGTAAGCGCAAAAGCGAATCCGACGATGACGATGACTTGCAGCAGCGAGGAGACGACGACGGAGATGGAGATGACGGCGGCATCTTTGATCCGTTTGGCTTCTGGTAAATTGAGAAGCACGCGCAAATAAACACGCGAAAATAAGTACGCTCCGACTGTAAGATACGACTTGCATCGGAGCGTATTTATTTATTCATCTATAATATAACCCGTTTAGCGTGGCGCGAGTTTTGGGGGATTTCTCTCCTCGAACGTCCCGTCCTTCGTCGCTCTGACTGTTAGAGGATTTTTGTGTCTGCTTTGTTCTTAAAAAGAATGTTGCTTCCTCAGTCCTCTTTTAGTTCTCGTAGAGAAATCCCCCAAACTCTGCGTGCTTAATCGTTAATAACCGTGTTTTATCGCAGAGATTTTTCGATTTTTCTTCTTCGCTCGGCTTGTCAGCAGCCTTCGGCTCTGACGTCCGCCTTCGTTCAGTGCGAAAAATCTCAAATCTCTACCACACGAATATACACACGACCGAACGTATAGCAATTAAAATGTAAAAATAAACTATTCATTTTTAACGTTACTTTTGCGCTCATAAACCGTAACTTTTCCTTCAGAAGTGCTCGCCTTCCAAGAAGATTTAGTTTGCGCAATAACATGAGGCGTATAATGCTCAATATTGTAATCTAGTGCAACAAAGTAGTACCACGGCTCGCTTGATTCAGTAACGAAGAATTGCGGTTCCTTTTTTGCTTTGCAAGCTGATATTTCACTCCACGCTTGATCCTCAGAAGGACGCTCGTTAGTAATAAACGAACTGTTTTTATAGCTACAATCAATAAGATTCTTTGCAAAATAAGGATTTGCGGTAATAAGTTGCCAAGAATATTGGTGTACATCTTCGAATTCTGGCGAAATAACGTTGCCGTTACTATCTGCTTTTTCGTCTTGATGCAACCAAGAAGTTACAAAACGCTTATTTTCTGCGTGATTGCGTTGAATGAATTGCATAAGTGCGCGAGAAGCAGAATAATCAAACATAATATCGTTGACGCAAGCAAACGCATTCCAAATCAAACTTGGAAACAGCAGAACGGCAATAAGAACACAATTAATCGTTCGCTTGCTGGCAGATATTTTCTTTCCAAGAATTATTCGCCCGTTAGCATAATTAATATTATTCAAAGTAGAAATAAACTTAAGCAACTTAGCAAATATTGGCGGAATATCCTGAGAATCAAGAGGTTGCTTCGCTACGCACATCCACAATTGCGCAAGGAAAAATACAAAAACAATGCCCGCGTGATGCAAAGTAAAATACTGCGTTGAAATAATAGCAAAAGTTAAATAAGGAAGAATAAGCGACACAAACATGTTTCGCCTACGCGCAATTTGCACAGCAAAAATCCATACAAGTAAAGAAATAATAATGCAAATGCTCGCACAAAATACATTTAACGAAAGCCTGCGCAAAGAAACGTCGCCAGCAAAAGAAGTAAACATACTTTCTGATGGAACTACAAAAATAAATGATAAGAACTTAACAATACGCGAATTACCATCAAATGTTGCGCGCGCACCAAAAGCGTTAGATGCAGGCCAAATGCAAACAATACTAGCAACACCAACGAATGCGAGAAGTAGCCAACTGAGCAAACGATTTATGTCAGAAAATATTGCACAAAAAGCGCGCTTAATTCCAGTAATCTGCACGCTTCGCACAATCCAAGCTAAAGCAAAACCTGCAGCAAGCGCAATTCCGTAGGCACTAACTACGCACATAAGCATAAGACTTAACGCAAGTTTCCAAGTATAAGCAGGCTTAGAATCCGCTTGTTTCCAGTAATGCGCAACCATTAGCAAAGAAAGGCACAGCAATGCGTAAGGGCGCGATGTAACGCCGTATTGGAAGCAAAGAAAATAAGTAAATGGCAGAAGTGCAATAGTAAGGCGATTAAAAGGAGCGCGGAAAATCAGGAATCCACCTAAAAGCGCAGCACACAAAAGTTGCACGCCTTTAAGACCAATTTCGTATGGAACGCCCGTTTTTGCCGGTATAGAAAGTAGAAGGGTCCAAAGAGGAGGATGCCCTTCGTAGTGCGGGCGAAGCGTTAGCAAATCAGTAAAGGACGAGTCGCGCGCAATCAACCAACTTTGTGCTTCATCAAACCAAGGTTCGTGAAAGCACATTACAACGACAACTACAGCAAGATACGCTACAAAAGTAAGTATGCGAGAATATTCTTTCAAAAATTTAATTAGCGAATGCTGAGATTTAATAGTATCTTTCATAATTGCCCTAGTTTTATTCGCCCTAGTTTTATTCGCCCTAGTTTTATTCGCCTTTATAAAATCACAAAAACGAAATCACGCCCGCACTTTGGCGAGCGTGATTTTACAGAAACTAATTTTAGTTTTGCTTTTCTGCCGCCAAACGACGAGCGTTAGCAACAGCATACAAGCTAATTCCGGCAGCAACCGAAGCGTTAAGTGACTCAACTGCGCTAGAAATTGGGATTCCTGCAATAGCATCGCACACTTCGCGAGTAAGACGGCTCATACCCTTGCCTTCAGATCCAAGAACCACAACTAACGGATCAGTTTCAAAACCTGTTTCACCAACGAGCTTATCTCCGCCGCCATCAAGGCCGATTGCGTACCAGCCGCGTTCTCGCAATCCTTGAATTGCCTTATTCAAATTCACAACTCGCGCAACTGGCAAATGCGCTGCAGCACCGGCAGAAACTTTCCACGCAGCAGCCGTTACGGAAGCACTCCTGCGCTCCGGCAAAATAACGCCATTAGCACCAAAAGCTGCAGACGAACGAATAACAGCCCCCAAATTTTGCGGATCAGTCACGCCGTCCAAAGCAATAAACAGCGGACGAGCACTAATGCGAGCGGCTGCAGAATCGGCGGCCTCCATTGCGCGAGACTTCTTTTCAGCACGCTCAACCAGCTCTTGCAAAGAGTAATATTGGTATGGCTGCACCTTCAAAATAATGCCCTGATGGTTGCTGGAACGAGCAATTCGATCCATTTCCAATCGGTCAGCTTCTAGCAAACGCAAGCCACGAAGTCCTGCAATCTTAACAATTTCCTGAGTGCGATCATCATGCTCAATTCTGCTTGCAACGTACAGCTGAATGCTAGGCACACCAACCCTAAGCGCCTCAAGCACAGCATTACGCCCAATAACTAACTCGTCAGAGTCGGACGCAAATTTATCCACCCTTCGCCTTGCAGCCAATCTTGGATCAGCAAAAGTACGCTTTATAGCAGCTTTCTTAGCAAAATAAGCCTTGTGATATACGCGATCTTCAGCCTTTGGAGTAGGCCCCTTGCCGCGCAACGCATTGCGATGTTTTCCACCCGACCCCTTGGTCGGCCCTTTTTTCGTAGTCATACTCCTATTCTCACATACCCCCGTGGCATTGAGTTTGTTTCACGTTTTTCTAAACGTTAGCCATACTTTTAGCCCTACTTTGCGTCATACTTTTTTCGCACTACTTTTTTCTTTACTTTTCGCTTTACTTTTTTCGCACTACTTTTTTCGCACTACTTTTTTCGCACTACTTTTCGCACTACAACCTAATAGCGGCGAGTTGTATGACATAATAGAAAAGTACTTAATTTATTGCAGTGAACTTTCGCTTAACTAAATATGTTAATCAGCAAAAGTTGCGCAATATTCCACAACCGCGCAATAGTTACAGTACAAAGTGCTTGAAACTAGCATGCGTATTGCGATTATTGACTACTCCGCGGCACTCCCAAGGGGGAAAACATGGTTGATCACACTCTTGATCAATCCAAAAACAATACACCTGATTTAAATAATCAGGATCCGTCGTTGCAAAATGTTCAGCAAGTATCAGAAGCTTTACACGTAGATGCAACTCGCGGCTTAAGTTCCGAAGAAGCTTCACGCCGACTTGCACAATTTGGCCCGAATGCTCTTGCAACCGCTCCAAAAACACCAGCGTGGAAGCGTTTTCTTGATCAGTTCAAAGATCCGCTTGTTTACTTGCTTATTGCAGCAACAATTATTTCTGCAATAGCATGGTTCGTAGAGCGAGCGCAACATAAGGGGAACAGTGGTGGAGAAATTCTGCCGTTTGATTCCATTGTTATTATCATAATTTTGATTGCGAATGCTGTGCTTGGTTTTATTCAGGAATCACGTGCAGAAGAAGCAGTTGAAGCTTTGGCTAGAATGAGCGCTCCGCAAACTTCAGTTTTGCGAGACGGACGCGTCATACGCATCGATACTACGGAAGTAGTTCCGGGCGATATTCTTGTTCTTGGCGAAGGCGACGCAGTTTCTGCAGACGGTCGTTTAATTGCTGCAGCATCATTGCGTATTGCTGAAGCAAGTCTTACGGGAGAATCTGTTGCTGTAAGCAAGCGCCCGGATACTTTGCAATCCGCCAAAGCTTTGGGCGATCGTACCAACATGGTTTTCAACGGCACTGCTGTAACTCAAGGAACCGGTCGCGCTATCGTCACTTCAACTGGTATGCACACTCAAGTTGGCAAAATTGCCGATATGCTTTCCAAGTCGGACGAAGAAACTACCCCTCTTGAGCGCGAAATGGTGCGAGTTTCTAAGGTTCTTGGCATTGCTGTGTGCGTTATTGCGGCTATTGTTCTTGCGTCAATGTGGCTTCTTGAGGGCTTCCACACAATCCAGGATATTATTGATTCGCTTTTGCTTTCTGTTTCGCTTGCAGTTGCTGCAGTTCCAGAAGGTTTAGCTGCTATTTTGACTGTTGTGCTTGCTTTGGGCGTTCAGCGTATGGTTAAGCATCATGCGGTTGTGAAGAAGCTTTCTTCTGTAGAAACGCTTGGTTCTGCTTCCGTTATTTGCTCCGATAAAACAGGTACTCTTACTCGTAACGAGATGACTGTTGAGCGCGTAATAACACCTAGCGGTGAAGTGCAACTCACTGGTAGCGGTTACAAGCCGGAAGGTCGCATGGTTCTTCTTGATTCTGCGGATGCGGATCTTGCTGTTCCTCAAAATCTTGCTACAGAAGTATTAGGAGCTTTAGGTTCCGGCTATTTGGCTAACGATGGTGATCTTCATTACGACGAATCTACTAAGAGTTGGCAGCCAGTTGGTGACCCTACAGAAGTTTCTATTGTTGTTGCCGCGCGCAAAACGAAGGCAGATAAGCGTTACGCTCACTTAACTCGTGTTGCAGAGATTCCGTTTACTTCCGAACGCAAGCGCATGTCTGTGGTTGTAAAAGATGGTTCAGATTCTGGCAATTTGATTGTTTGCGCTAAGGGCGCTCCGGATGTGCTTCTTTCTTATTGCACTCGAATTGCAGTAGCTGGTGCCGTGCGTCCGCTTACTGATGGCGATCGCGAGGATATTTTGTCTACTGTAGAGCGTCTTTCGGGAGAAGCTTACCGCACTCTTGGCATGGCGTACCGTCCGCTTGGAGTGGATAGTTTAACAAAAGTTGATGGCATGGTTGCTAATGCTGCCGGTCAGATTGCTGACGTTGCTGAGCAAAGTGACGTTTTGGAATCTGATTTAATTTGGAACGGCATGGTTGGCATTATTGACCCGCCTCGAATTGAAGTTCGAGACAGCGTTGCTCAAGCTCACCGCGCTGGAATCCGCACTGTTATGATTACCGGCGACCATCCACTTACAGCAACCCGTATTGCTAGAGATCTTGGCATTGTTGGCAAAAACGAGCACGCACTTACTGGCGACGATCTCGATAATCTTCTTTCTCTCGACGACGACAATATTGCTTTTGACGAAGCAATAAACAAAACTAGCGTTTACGCGCGAGTTGCCCCTGAGCACAAGCTTGCTATTGTGTCTTCATTGCAACGTCAAGGAAATATTGTTGCTATGACTGGCGATGGTGTGAATGATGCTCCTGCAGTAAAGTCGGCAGATATCGGCGTTGCTATGGGCATTACCGGCACTGAAGTTACGAAAGAATCTGCAAAGATGATTCTTGCAGACGATAATTTCTCGACTATTGTTGCGGCTGTGCGCGAGGGTAGGGGAATTTTCGACAATATTCGTAAATTCTTGCGATACTTGCTCAGTTCTAACGTTGGTGAAGTTTGCACAGTTTTCGGTGGCGTTGTTTTTGCTGGCACGCTTGGAATTACGCAGCCTAATTCTGTAGGCGTTACGCTTCCACTTCTTGCAACTCAGCTTTTGTGGATTAATTTGCTTACAGATGCCGCTCCTGCTCTTGCTATGGGCGTTGATCCGCAAACTGATGATGTAATGGACAGGAAGCCTCGAAAGCTTACCGATAGCGTTATTGACCGACGAATGTGGGGAGATATTGTATTTATCGGCATAATCATGGCTGCTATTACGTTAATTGGAATGGATATGCATTTGGCAGGAGGCTTATTTACTGACCGTTCTGTTGGTATTATGAGCCACGCTGCACAAATGACTCACGCTCGCACAATGGGCTTCACAATTCTTGTGTTTGCACAAATGTTGAACGCATTGGCATCTCGTTCCGATTCGCAAAGCGTGTTCGTCGGTTTGTTCGCGAACCGTTGGCTTTGGGGCGCTATTGCAGTTTCTGTTCTTCTCCAGTTGGCTGTAATTTACATACCATTCTTGAACGAACCATTTGGCACTGTGCCTTTGAGCTTAACTGAATGGTTTGAGTGCCTTGGCCTTTCAATGGTTGTGCCAATAGCCTCCGAGTTACGAAAGTGCGTTTTACGTTTCATTTCTAAGCGTAAAGCTGCAAACGCCTTAACTGTTGCAGCTTAATAAAATAAATTATCAAGCTGCCTTGCAAATACGCGGTACAGTACGTAGTTTTCTTACATCAGCTACGTTTCTGTGCCGCGTTTTGTGTTTTTATTTTCTATAAAATTTTTTGCAGTCAATCACAGACCGCGGCACGCGCTACAATTGGCCGTATTGTAATTTTCGTACAAAATAGAAAGCAAATTATTTCGTGCGAACAATGAAGTTGTTTATGTGTTGATACATCACAAGGAGATTTGACGCTATGCTGTTGTCTGATCACGACATTCTCAAAGCTCATGATGAGGGTCATATTGATTTGACCCCATGGACCCCGGAAATGGTGCAGCCTGCGTCGATTGACGTGCGTCTTGACCGATTCTTCCGATTATTTAACAATCACGCGTACACGTATGTTGATCCTGCAGAAAATCAGGGTGAACTTACTGAGCAGTTTGAAGTTGCTCCAGACGAGCCGTGGATTTTGCATCCAGGCGAGTTCGCTCTAGGCGCTACTTGGGAATACGTAAAACTTGACGCAACCATTGCTGCGCGTTTGGAAGGCAAAAGCTCACTTGGTCGCCTTGGTATTTTGACTCATTCTACAGCTGGCTTTATTGACCCAGGTTTTGAAGGGCACATTACTTTGGAGCTTTCTAACGTGAGTACTTTGCCGGTTAAGCTTTGGCCAGGAATGAAAATTGGTCAAATGTGCTTCTTCCAGCTAAGTTCACCATGTGAGAATCCATACGGTTCTGCAGTAAACGGCTCTCACTACCAAGGTCAGCGTGGCCCAACTCCTTCTCGCTCGTACGAGCATTTTTACCGTGCAGATTTGAGCGAATAGCGTTTAATACAGGCAGATACGCTATAAAAGTAAGAATTTCAGAGGAAAAGTAGATAATTTTAAGGAAACTATCAGGCAGTATTACTGTACTATACAGCCTGATGTGTTTTTATAATAGTGTCGAACAAAACGACAGGTGCAGAGCACCTAAAACTTATTCTTTTCTTCTCTCCTTTATTTCCCCGGCGCTATGCGCCGGGGTTAAATTTTTTTGGCTACATTAAAAGTTAGGGGTTATAAGCCAAAGGCCTATAACCCTAACCCCTATAACACCACAACCCTGATTCGCAACTTCCTTAGCGCACTTTTACTTTTTATGCAAATCAGCGCATGTGGAAGCAATTATTTTGCACAATCCTTCCATAATCGCGTCAACTGGAGAAGCTGATCTCCAATTCAAATACAACGATCTATAAGGCTTAGGATTTTCGAATTCTCGCAGAACTAAGCCTGCTGGTTGTACAATAGGCGGAATTGTTGCCAAACGCGGCAGTAAAGTTACATCTCGGCTACCAACAACCATATATCTCAACGTTTCTAATGAAGTAGCTCTAAACTCAGACTGCTTCGCACCAACTTTTTGGCACACATCAAGCATACTTCTTCGCATGCAATGCCCATCTTCCAGCAAAAGCACACGCTGAGTTGACAAATCAGAAAGCTCAACCGGCTTACTTTCATGCCCAAATGCAGAATTTGTAGAAGCTGCAAGCAAAAAGTCTTCATCAAAAATATGACACGTTTTTATCGAAGACTCATTCAATCTTTCGCTTAATATAACTGCATCAATTTGACCACTATTAAGTAGGTCAATAAGCTTTGCCGATTTTTCTTCTACAAAACGGATGGCAAGATTCGGTTTTAGTCGTCGCAGCACAGGCATAATTCGCGGCAATAAATACGGGCATAATGTTGGAAAAACACCTAAAACCACTGTCGACGACCATGGATCTTCTGCACGTCTTGCTGCTTGCCGAATGTGAGACATGTCTGATTGAATGCGCTTGGCATAGTACACAACTTCGCGACCAGCAGGCGTCAAAATTTGTTTACCAGGAGTGCGCTCAATAAGTTCCACGCCCAATGTTTCTTCAAGCTTTTTAATTTGTGTTGAAAGAGTTGGCTGAGAAACATTCATGCGAGCAGCAGCTTTAGTAAAACTTTCTTCTTGCGCAAAGGATATAAGATATTCCAATGCTCTAATATTCATAATCCGCCCACCTCTTTTATTAAATAATAATTTTGCTATGCAGAAAACTTATTTTTTATTTTGCGGATTGCGAATAATGTAGTCAAATGCGGATAAAGCTGCATTTGCGCCCGATCCATACGCTGTAACGATTTGCTTATACGGCTCATCCGAGCAATCTCCTGCAGCAAAAATACCAGGAACTTCTGTGCAGCCTGCTCTATCTGTAATAATTTCTTTTCGCTTATTAAGAGGCAGCTGATTTTCCAGCCAGCTAGTGTTTGGAGCCAAACCAATTTGCACGAATACGCCGTCCGCTTCAATAACATGCTCTTTAGATTCGGAATTATTTGCGCTGTTTCTATCTAAGTAATGCACTGCCGTAACTTTATTGCCATTACCTTCAACTTTGCTTACAGCAGCACTCGTAATAACTTCAGTATTTGCCAAATTATTCAAAGTATTTAGTAATACTTGATCCGCTTTAAGAGCATCCATAAATTCAACTACAGTAACGTGCTTTGCAATACCAGCTAAATCAATAGCTGCTTCTACTCCAGAATTGCCTCCGCCAACTACTACTACATTCTTGTCTTTGAAAAGCGGGCCGTCACAATGAGGGCAGAACGACACTCCTTTATTGCGATACTCGTCTTCTCCAGGAACGCCTAATGTACGCCATGTTGCACCAGTTGCAACAATTACGGCACGAGCTTTCAACGCACCGCCTGAACGCGCGTGAATAGTATGCAAACCGTATGCTTCTTTAGCTAAATCAAGCGAATCTGCCCAATCAGGCGTAAAAACGTCAATATTGTATTGCGCAATATGTTTAGTTAAATCTGCTGCCAGCTGGGCGCCAGTAGTATGCGTTTGCGAAATATGATTTTCGATACTTTCAGTTTCTACAACCTGCCCGCCACGATGATCCATAATCATAGCTGTACGCAAGCCTTTGCGCGCAGTATAAATTGCAGCAGCTGAAGCTGCAGGACCACCGCCAACAAGAACAATATCGTACGGGTCTTGCGCATTCATTTTTTCTGCGAGCGCAGCGTTTGCCACAGAAACGCTATTATTTCCATCAGATTTTTCGCTAGACGCAAGTATTGCCACCAGTTCGTCTATTCCTGCTCTTCCGGAAGAAATAAGTTTTCCGTCTTCGAATACTGCCGGCACGCTCATTATGCCAAGGCGCTCTACTTCTTCTCTGAAAGCGCTACCTTCTACGGCAGTATGTTTAATTGCGGGGTTGATTATTGAAATTGTGTTTAGCGATTGCACAACTTCTGGGCAATTTAAGCAAGTTACCGACATGTAGGTTGTTATGTTGTGTGAGCCGAGTTTAAGTATTGCTTCGCGCTGTTCGTCGGTAATTTTTGGAGCGTATCCGCTTACTTGCAGCAATGCTAAAACAAGCGAACTAAATTCGTGTCCAAGAGGCAAACCTGCGAAGGTAACGAATACTTTATTTTCTTCGTTTTGAGTATTTTGAGCTTCTACGCGCCTAATTACAAAGCTTGGTTTGCGTATTGTGCCAGTCTGGTTTACTGCTTGTTTGCCTTCAACAATGCTGATTTTGCTGCTTTGTTGAGATACTTCATTAAGTAGCGCACGAACTTTTTGGGATGTTTCCGAATCATCCGTATATGCTACAAGTTCAACTGGCAAAACCATTTTCTTTAATAATTCCGCGAGTTGATTAGTTAATGATGTATTCAGCAGGGACATAAAATTTTACTTCTTTCAGCAATGTTGATTGTAGACTTACGTAATAAATATGGTTGCGTAGGAAGCTACGATTGTAGGTTCCTACGCAATATTTGGATTTTAGATAAATCAGATTTTGCCGACTAAATCGATGGAAGGTTCCAAGGTTTCTTCGCCCTGCTCCCATTTTGCTGGGCAAACTTCACCTGGGTGGTCTGCAATATACTGAGCTGCTTTAACTTTACGAAGAAGCTCGTCTGCGTTGCGACCAATGCCGTCAGCTGTCATTTCGAAGAACTGAATCATGCCTTGTGGGTCAACTAGGAAAGTTGCGCGGTGAGCTAAACCTGATTCTTGATTCCAAGCATCAAAATTACGCGAAAGAGCACCGGAAGAATCGCCCAACATCGTGTATTTTACTTTTGCAATGGCTTCGGAATCGTCATGCCATGCCTTGTGCACGAAGTGAGTGTCCGTAGAAACGGAATATACTTCTACGCCAAGTTTTTGCAATTCTTCGTAATGGTTTGCTAAATCTTCCAACTCGGTTGGGCAAACAAACGAAAAATCTGCTGGGTAGAAGAAGAATATAGCCCACTTGCCTAGTACGTCGGCATCACTTACTTCAACAAATTCACCATTCTTATAGCCATTCACCTTGAATGGAAGAATATGCGTGTTCATAAGACTCATATTGTTCTCCTAAATATATTATTTTGCACATTCTTTGCACATTCTTTGCACTTTAATGCGCTTTCTCTTTTCGTAATTAAGAATAGATTATGCCTATAAAGAATTCTAGTTTTATAGTTATTTTCTATAAAGACTATACAAATTGCCAATATACCGTTGCGCATGCAAATATTTTCGTACTATATTCCTATATGCAAAAATACAATTTTCAATGGAGCGGACAACGGGAATCGAACCCGCCTCTGAAGCTT
>CAMPNN010000026.1 GCA_946891915.1 uncultured Bifidobacteriaceae bacterium | reverse complement strand
GTGTGGTAGAGATTTGAGATTTTTCGCACTGAACGAAGGCGGACGTCAGAGCCGAAGGCTGCTGACAAGCCGAGCGAAGAAGAAAAATCGAAAAATCTCTGCGATAAGACACGGTTATTAACGATTAAGCACGCAGAGTTTGGGGGATTTCTCTACGAGAACTAAAAGAGGACTGAGGAAGCAACATTCTTTAAAGAACAAAGCAGACACAAAAAGCCTCTAACAGTCAGAGCGACGAAGGACGGGACGTTCGAGGAGAGAAATCCCCCCAAACTCGCGCCACAGCAAAGAAAAACAGATTGTAACGAAGCCGAAAAATAAATTAGTCGCGAGAAGGCTGAATAAACAGCACAGCAGTTTCGCCGTAATTACGCGTATCAAACAGCTCCCACCCATCCGGAATCAACGGCATAACACTACGCGCACTACGCTCAAGCACAATCAACGTATCTGCCGCAACGCTCGCAACACCATGCGCAATCATCGAAGCCAATAAATTTTCGCAATCCGCAGTTTCGTAAGCATACGGCGGATCAATAAACACCAACTCAAACGCTTCCCCACTATAATCCGCAACGAACTGCTCCGCGCGCTTACGAACCACGCGCATCGAAAGCGCACTATCCCACGCTTTCGCACTCTGCAACGTCTTCGCAGTACGAAGTATAAGAGCCGCCGCCTGAGCATTCGCCTCAACCGAAACCAACTCGCGAGCGCCTCGAGAAAGCGCCTCAACACCAAGCGCACCAGTGCCTGCAAACAAATCGAGCACGCGCGCATCTTCCATAACATTCCACGAATCAAGTCGCGAAAAAATGGCTTCCTTCGTGCGATCCGTAGTAGGCCTCGTACATGATTGCGCCGAAGTGAGCGGCAGAGATTTGAAACGTCCGGCAATAATATGCATACTTATAGCTTAACTGCAGCCTCAAACGGAAATAAATGCCGCGTAATTTTCCGGAAAACGTTCCTGTAGCTTTGCAGTATTGCTCTGCTTACGTTGAGTATTTATTGCTTAAAGAACACTAGCATCATTGCTTCTGCACACATCACGCCAGGCACACATACCACACACCAACCCACAGTTTGTTTTGCGACTTTAGTGTACGAATACCAGTGTGGTAGAGATTTGAGATTTTTCGCACTGAACGAAGGCGGACGTCAGAGCCGAAGGCTGCTGACAAGCCGAGCGAAGAAGAAAAATCGAAAAATCTCTGCGATAAAACACGGTTATTAAAGATTAAGCACGCAGAGTTTGGGGGATTTCTCTACGAGAACTAAAAGAGGACTGAGGAAGCAACATTCATTTAAGAACAAAGCAGACACAAAAATCCTTTAACAGTCAGAGCGACGAAGGACGGGACGTTCGAGGAGAGAAATCCCACAAAACTCGCGCCACATTAAGCAAGCGCGGAAGCAGGTCGTCATGCAACAACAAACGCCGGAGAAAATTCCCCGGCGTTTGCAGTCACAAAAACAACACTACTTAACTTACGCATTTACTTCACTAGGATTTGGAATAAAGAACGAGCAGGCAAACGCCAAAACAAGCAACACAACCCCCGCAACCATAGACGCAACGTACCCGCCTACTCCCCCAAAAGCAGTAACATTCGTCATTACGGCATACAAAATAGCAAAACTCAAGCCCGCACCCAAATTAAATGCGCCCGCATTCATGCCAGGCAAATAACCAGGATTGTCTTTTGGAGAAAGCACAATACCAAGTCCGTTAAGAATAATGTTGGACATTCCAGAGTAGCTAACGCCAATAAGTATCGACAAAACAAGCAAAGTCAAAGCAGAAGCAGATCCAAAAATATAAACATTAAAAGCCATTCCAGCTATGCTAACTATGCTCATCAGAATGCCAGCACGAAGAATCAAACGGTACCCAAACTTCGCCGCAAGCACACCGGTCACAGGCCCAAACAAAAAGCCGACAACCGCATACGGCGTAAGCGTCACAAAACTCACAACATCCGCATTCAAACCAGCACCAAACCTAAAATCTTGAGCGATCTGAGGCACAATTCCGTTCATCAAAGCAAACACGCCCGTCATCGTCAAAAGCGTGCAAGAAAGCAGCCCCCACGTGCGACGCTGCTTCATATAACGCGTAGAAACAAGCGGAGCCTCGCTGTGCCCCTCAATCCTCCAAAACGCCACGAAGAACACAACAGCCGCAACAATAAGCGCAAAAACAAGCGTCAAATTAGCGTAAGAAAACTTATCAATCTCGTTAATCGCAAGATAAACCGAAAGAAAAGCAATGCCAAGTGTTACAACGCCAAACCAATCCATTTTTGGAGTTTCATCCGCAAACGACTCCTCCGCCACAAAAATCACCATCAACACTGCAACAACAGCAATACAAGCCATCGCCCAAAACACGGCGCGGAACCCATAATTGCCAACTAGCCAACCGCCAAACATGGCATCAACGCCCGCAATACCGCCGTTTACCGAAGTCAGAATCGCCATCAACTTTGCGTAGCGCTTTTCCTGGCTCACTCGCACGCGCAGCATAATCAAACACATTGGAACCACAGGCCCCGAAACAGCCTGCAAACCGCGCCCAATCATAAGAACAGTCACATTCGGCGCCAGCGCACAAACAACGCACCCAAAAATAGTTGAAAATAAAATGCCAACGAGCACTTTTTTGCGCCCAACTAAATCCGCCAGACGCGGCAAAAATAGCGAAAACAGCGCGGCTACAGTGAAGAATACAGTTTGAGTTAAGCCGATTTGCGTATCGGTTGTGCGAAAATCTTTTGCCATCGTCGCCAACGCTGGAGACAGCATAGAAACGTTAAGCTGGAACGAAAAAGTGGCAACGAGAAGCGCCATCATAAGCTCAAGAATCGAGCGGCCGCCGTTATTCGCGCCGTTATTAGTCGCGTCGGCAGTCACGCCGTCATTCGTCACGTCGTTATTCGTCACGTCGGTAGCGCCAGCAGTCACGCCGTCATTCGTCGCGACAGCGGAAGGCGTTTTAGTTGAAACCTCAGTCATGATATGCCCTCTATATAAATTCCGTAAATTGTGGCCAATAGGGGAAACGCGCTGTAACCTAACTATCTTATTAAATTTTTATAAATTATCCAATTCTATTATCCGATTCTCCTGAGCGCGTCAACAATCAAATCCCAGAATTTGTCAAAATCAAGTTTCGTCGCAACTTGCGTATGGCACTCGTCGGCCGAAGGCTCCGGCCCACGCAAATCCGCAACTGTCATGCCAAGCGTCAACTTTCCGCTTATTTCAACGTCAAGCGGACAGCGGCGAGTATTCACAACGTTGCCATCAATCAGGTAAGCAATTGCGCAAGGATCGTGCACCGGCGGATCGACAAAATCTTGATTATTTTGGTACGCTTTACGGAAGAAATCCATAAGATTGCTTGCAAACGTAGAAATAGGCGTGTTTACAGCATCAATTTTTTGCTGCACTTCGCAAGTGCACAAAGCTTGGTGCGTTAAATCGAGGCCAATCATCGTAATCGGCCAATTCTCGTTAAACACCACATGTGCAGCTTCTGGATCCGTTTTAATATTGAATTCTGCAACCGCGCTGCAATTGCCAACGTGGTATCCGCCGCCCATGAGCACGACTTCTTTGACGCGGCTCACAATGCGCGGCTCCATGCGCACTGCCATTGCAATGTTGGTAAGCGGGCCGGTTGGCACAAGCGTAATCGTGCCAGGCTCGTGGCTCATAATTGTGTTTATGATCCAGTTTACGGCGTGACCTTCGTCCAATGGTCGCGTCGGTTTCGGCAGTTTTGCGCCGTCAAGACCGGTTTCTCCGTGAACGTCGGCCGCGACTTGCAACGGTCGAATTATTGGGCGATCGCATCCTGCGTGCACTGGAATGTTGGTTGCGTGCGCCATTTCGAGGGTTGCGCGCGCATTATACGTGACTTTTTCGAGGCTTTGGTTTCCGCCAACCGTGGTTACGCCAAGCAGATTAATATTGGGATTGCCGAGCGCAAGTAGGATAGCCATTGCGTCGTCGTGGCCAGGGTCGCAATCTAAAATTATTGGAGTCATCACTGATCCTTAATATGATCTAACTTTCGCCAGTTTGCAGGTTTTTAGTTGCTAGTTTTATAGTTTTTGGTTTTTATTTTGCAGGTTTTTATTTTGTTATTTTTTAGTTTTATAGTTATTAGTTTGCTAGTTTTTAACTTTAGTTGAGCACTAAATTCTAACTTTAACTAGGCCTTTATTTTGTATTTTGTAAGTATTTTGTAAGTATTTTGTATTTAATTACAGCACAAACAATATGCGAAATTTGCTTACGAAAATAAACAAATAACCAATAACAAGTATAGCAAAGCAAAGCCTTGACGCAATAAGATTTACTTACGCAAACAAAAATTTACGCGCGAAAATCAGCAGCAAAAAGCCAAAAAATCAAAAGCTAAAAGCCAAAAACGCAGCAGCCAAAAATCCCAAGACTACGCGCGCTCGTGAATATTAGCCATACGGTTGTTAATAAGCTCCGGAGTCAACGACTCATGCACAGTTTGCACAGAATCCGTATTAAGAGCCGCCGCAGCCACAGCAAAACGCCCAGTCGTAGCAGCATCAAAATCGTTATAACGCGCATAAATCAAAGCCGCAGTAGCGACATCACTAGAACCGTTATCGTTGCCAACTGCCTCAACCCCAGCATTCCCATTACCATGCGCAAGCATCATTCGCTGCACGCGCTTCACAGGAACCGGATAAAACGCCACGCCTTCATCAGCCACGCCGTAAGCAACGCCAGCGCGCCCAGCATTCACAAACACATGCTTCACGCCGCGCTTAAGCAACACGTTTGCGCAGCGCACAGCGGAACGCTCATCACTTGCATTAATGCCAGTAAGCGCCTGCGACTCAGCAGTATCCAAAATCAACGTATCAATACGATGCAAACGCGAAAGCACGCGCGGAGCCTTAGCATCCGTAATAGCACGAACGACAATCGGACGACGGTAGCGATCGCACAGCCACTCAAGCGACCTTTGCGGAATATTAGTATCCATCACCAAAATATCCGCGTTTTCAATAATCGACATGCGCTCGCGCAAAAAGTCCGGAGTCATATAGTCGTAAATGCTCATGTCGTCCAAAGCGAGAAGGCGCTGGCCGGAAGCATCGCCAACATACATATACGAAGCCGTCATTGAATCCGGAATCTGCTTCGCGTAGCTAATATCCAAACCATTTGAAGCAGCGTCAATCCTAAACAGTTCGCCGTTATGATCACTTCCATACACGGAAACCATGCTCGTGCGAACGTTCAACCTTTCCAAAGCGACTGCAATGTTTCGCCCGACACCGCCAAGCGTGTAGCGCACGCGCGAAGCATTCGACGTGTAGTCCATTAAATCTCCGCAAGCGATGCCGAGCACATCCATGCTTATGCCGCCAACAACCGTCACGTAACTTGGCGGCGTAACGATGTACCCTTTGCCGCGCAAGTAGCCTTTGCGAATGAGATTAGAAATGTGAGCCGCAACGCCCGAACGAGTAATACCTGCAAGATTTGCGAGTTCCTGCTGACTAATCATTGGGTTTTGTTGGATCCATGACAAAATTTGCTGTTCACGTTCAGTCATTGCGGCCTCATCTCTACTGCGATTCTAATTCGATTTCAAACAATCCTTAATTCGCTTTACCTTCTAGGATATTCTCAATTCTCATAATATGCACGTAAATTAATAAAATTTTCTGTATTTTTGTTGCTTTTCTGCACTAAAATTAACAAAAGTTGAGCGCAATTATAAATTAAAAATAGCTATATTGCAGAATTTTTTACTAAATATAACTTATAATTCTAGATAATTTTCTGAATATTTTTTAAGTGCAGAATATTTTTTGCGTATGGTATTACTTACGATTTGCGCACAATTTTAGGTGCGATTACTTGCGATTATTTGCGATTTGCGATTACTTGCGATTTGCGATGTGCGCAGTTTAGTTGCTGACGATTTGCGCACTTCCGCCGCGCGTAAAGTCAAGCACGGCACCAGCAAGATACGTAAGCGACGAAAGCTGCACGTCATCTCGCAAAACTTCAGCAGCATCATCACGAGCCTGCGCAATAATCTTCGCATCCTGCACAACACGAAGAAGCTTCAAACTAGAGCTACCACCCGACTGCGAATCGCCCAAAACGTCGCCAACATTGCGCAACTCCAAATCTTTTTGCGCAATCACGGCACCGTCAAGCGAATTTTCAACAACCTGCAAACGCTCCTGAGCAACAGTGTCGCCATCAGTTTGCGCAACCAAAAAAGCCCACGAATTCGTGCCGCCGCGGCCAACTCGACCACGCAACTGATGCAACTGCGCAAGACCAAAACGGTCAGCGTCAAAAATCACGATGCAACTTGCCTGCGGCACGTCGACGCCGACCTCAATCACAGTGGTTGCAACCAAAATCTGCACGTCCCCGCGCGCAAAACGCTCCATAGTTTCACGCTTAGTAGCGTCGTCGTCACGGCCGGTAAGTTGCGCAAATTTAATACCCTGGAATTGTGCGAGCGCGGAAAGTCGCTTCAAAATGCCCGTGACTGTATGCAGTTTGCGAGCAGGAGATATGTTGGGTGCTGCTAAATCGGAATCTGTTTTCTGCACATTCTCCAAATCGTCGTCCTCAATATGCGCACAAACCACATACGCACGCTCCCCTGCGTCAATTCGCGCGCGAATGTGCGCAAACATGCGAGCCATCGTATTCGCATCCGATTCCCGCACAACGAAAGTGCGAATCGGCTTTCTGCCACCCGGAAGCTCCGTCAAATACGAAGCGTCCAAATCGCCGAACCAAGTCATAGCGGCCGAGCGCGGAATAGGCGTGGCCGTCATGACCAAAAGATGCGGTGTGATTTGCGAATTGTTGGTATTCAAATCCGCGCCATGCGAATCCGCGCTCATCTTGCGCATAAGCACATCGCGCTGCGCAACCCCAAAACGATGCTGCTCATCAATCACAACCAGCGCCAAATTAGTTGGGTTAAAAGTCGCGGAAAAAGCGGCGTGCGTAGCCACAATCAGCGCCGGATCCCCACTAGCCACGCCCGCAAGCGCGCGGCGACGCTCAGCAAGCTTCATGCCGCCAGTCACAACGATTACAGGAACTTTTATGCTCGCCCGAGCAACCATCTGCCGCAAATTTTCGGCGTGCTGCGACGCAAGAACTTGTGTTGGCGCAACCAAAACCGCCTGATACCCCGATCCGACCGCCTCAAGCATTGCAGCAAGCGCCACAACCGTTTTGCCGGAACCAACTTCGCCCTGAAGCAGGCGACGCATCGGACGGCACTCACGCATATCCGCAACAATTTCGGCAATTACTTCTTGCTGACCGTGCATAAGCTCAAACGGTAAACTTTCTATAAATTGATTGCGCAAACAAGAATTATTACATGATTTTGCTTGATTGGCTTTAGAATTTTCGCGAGATTGCAACACGGCAACTTGCGAAACGAAAGCCTCTTCGTAGCGCAACGCGGCAATAGCTTTGTGAAATTCGTCGGCTGATTTTGGATTGTGGACTGCGCAGATTGCTTCCGCGCGAGTCATAAGATTGCGTTTTGTGCGCACGGCTTCCGGCAGAATATTTGGGATTTGCAGGGAAAGTGCGGTGGATTCGGCAGGTGCGGGAGATTCTGCGGATTCTGCGGATTCTGCAGACGCAAAATCAGCAGACGCAAAATCAGCAGACGCAGAAAGCGCAGAAATCAAAGCAAGAATAGTTTCGTGAATATGCTCGCTGGAAATTCGCGAATTCGCGTGATAAACAGGCTGCGGCGCAGAAAGCCGCGCCAAACCCTCCTCGACGCTACCAACGGTATCAGCAGACTGCTGCAAACCATCGCAATTTTCTCCCGAATCAACCGTCAAAATCTGCGGATGCGCAAACTGCAACCTACCATTAAAAGCGCTCGAAACGCCGCCAACCACAACGGTCGCACCCGCACGAAGCCGAGACGAAAGCCAATTAGCATACTGCCGATTCTTCGAAAAATAAATAAGCTGCGCAACCGATTGCTGATCCTGCAAAACGTTGATTTCAAGCCTAAACCCACGGCGCGCGTTCATTGGCACAACGTTAATCGACTGGATTTGCGCATAAAACGCCACTTCTTCGCCGATTCGCACATCTCGCAAACGCGCGATTTTTAGCGGATTTGTGACCCTGAACGGGTAGTAAGTTAGCGCGTCTTCGATTGTGATGATGCCGAGCGACTTCAGCGCGGAAACGCGGCGCTTATTGGTGATTACTGAGGAAAGTGCAGCGTGCGTTTTGGCGCCCACCGAAGCGCTCACCGAAGCGCTCACCGATGCTGATTTCGTTGGCATACTTAGCATATTTCGATTATAAATCATCCGCAAAGCATTTGCTTGCGCGCGCTCCGAACTGCTTTCGCGCTTAGAGCGTAGCGCGCGAAGGCAACTCGGAGCGGAAACTCGCTTAAGTTGGAAGTCCAGTGGACTTCCAACGCGAGTTTCGTAGCGAGCGCGTTAATCGCGCGAGCGTTTTGGCCACATTATGGAACATTTGCCGGAAAACCTCCGGCATTTGTAGTTGTTTTGGCGTTGTTCTGGAACATTTGCCGGAGTTTTTCCTCCGGCATTTGTAGTTGTTTTGGCGTTGTTGTGGAACATTTTCCGGAGTTTTTCTGGCTTTTTGTTTTCGTTTTTGCGGTTTGGTGACATTTGTGCAGACGAGTTACTGCGTTATGGTCGGAAGGCTGGCGTTATGGGGCTTTCGTGCAGATTACGTACTGCACGCGTGTCTCATTCTGCTTATTTTGAGACACTTGTGCAGATGAGTTACTGCGCGCATGTCGAAATGCTGGCGTTATGGGGCTTTCGTGCAGTTTGCGTTCTGCGTTAGAGCCTCTGGCTGGCTGTTATGTGGAACATTTGCGGGAGAAGCTGAGAATACAAAAAAGCCCCGAGCACTGCTCAGGGCCTTTACGATTTAAACGCAATACAATGCGCGATTCACGCCTCAACGCGCTGAACCTTGCCAGCCTTAATGCATTTCACGCACACACGAAGGCGAACATTTTCGCCATCAATGGTGGTGCGAACCGGCTGAAGGTTCGGGCGGAAGGTGCGCTTATTGCGGATATGCGAATGTGAAACACTGAAACCGGTCTGCGGTCCCTTGCCACATACTGCGCAACGAGCTGCCATAATGGACTCCTATTTTCTTTGACTTGCAAGTCTTGCGTCATTCAAACGAACAAACCACTCACGCAAACCGCTTTAGCAAATTAACAAAGCAAATCACCAAAGCAAATCGCACAAATAAATAAGCACGCCTGAACGCACAACTACACAAGTATATCACTTACCAAGACAATCCGCATTCACGAACTCAGTTTTCTCCTGCAAATCCGCAACATTCTTGCAACCAAGAAGCGCCATAATTACGCGAATCTGCTCCTGCCAATCTGCGATTTGTTGCGTAAGTGCGTCCTCGCCTTCGTGCATAAGCGTGTGCAAAAACTCGCCAGCAACACCTACTGCCGAAGCACCTAACGCAAGCGCTCGCACAACATCAAGTGGCGTACGCACGCCGCCGCTCGCAAAAATCTCCACAGGATCAGACTTAAGCGCCTCGCATTTGCGAATATCGAGCAAGGACTCGACTGTTGTAAGACCCCAGTTAGACAAATAATCGTAGTTGGAGCGAGCGCAGTCACCTTGCGCATTCACACCTCGCGCGCGACGAGCGCTTTCGATAGCCACAAAATTCGTGCCGCCACGCCCGGAAACATCCACCGCGCGCACGCCAACATCGCGCAGACGCAGAACATCGCGGGCCGTCATTCCGCAACCGGTTTCCTTAACAATAACCGGCACGCGCGCCGCCTCGCACTCGCGCACAATGCGCTCAATATTTTGCAGCCAATCGCGAAAATCACGGTCGCCCTCCGGCATCACAAGCTCCTGAGCAGCGTTCAGATGCACCTGCAGCGCGTTCGCCCGGAGCATACTCACGGCTCGCATCGCGTCGCTCGCACTCGTTCCTGCACTCACGTTCGCCATCACGAAACCGCGCGGATTTTCGCTTCTGATCACGCTAAAAGTGGCTGTTAGTGCGTCGTTGCGAAGGGCTGCGCTCAGCGATCCGCTTGCCATCGCGACTCCAGTTTTCGCCGCGACACGCGCGAGTTGTGCGTTCACTTTTTGAGCGCGCGCACTTCCGCCGGTCATTGCGTTGATATACAGCGGAGAGCGCCAGTTTGCGGCGGAGTTTGTTGGGGCGGTGGTTGGGGTTGCGGTGCTTGATTGTGTGCTTGCTGATTCAAACACACGCTCAAACACGCGCGCAAACACGCGCACGCTGGCATCAACTTCCTCCAAAGCCACCTGTGGCAACGCATTCGGCATAAATCGCACGGCATCAAAACCGGAATTCGCGTAAGTCTTGTACTGCTCGTCCGCAAGCGCAATATGCTCGTCTTTTCGGTGCTGGATTGTTTGCGAGGCTTGATTTTCCGGCGATTTAATTGCGTCGGCAGTTGATTGCGATTCGCCGCCATCCGCATTCTCGCCGTCATCCGCAGCTTCTGCAATTTCAATATTCAACGGTTCAATTCCGTGATTTTTCCAAGCAGATTTCATAGATTCAATCCGATTATTTTCGTAAATTGTTGTGAGCGCAATTCCGCAATCGCCGCCGCCAGCGCCGCTAGTTTTCGCCGGAATTCCAACGAAATCAGCGTCTTCAATAAGTCGCGTAAGCTTCGGCGTTTCGATTGCGGTGCCAGTTAGCGCGCTCAATTTTTGCAATAATTCGCGATTTTTAGCGAAACCGTTGGCGATGTTGTCTAATTCGAGATTTTCTAGCGATTGCGCCAGTTTTTGCACGCAAATTTCGCTTTGTTCGAAGAAAGTTTGGTAGGTAAAGTTTGCGGTAATTTTTGCGGTAGATTCTGAGGTAGATTCTGAGGTAGATTCTGCGGTAGATTCTGCACTACTTTCGACGCTACTTTCTACGCTACTCACCAGCTCGGCACTAGACGCAGGAGAACCAGTCCAACCCACCAAAAGTTTTAACGTTTCTGGCACATTTATTCGTTTAATTTCCAGTCGAGGCCACTTTTTATTCAATAATTTATCGAAGTCAGAGTCGCCGGAATTTATAAGGCTAAGTTCAGCTTCAAGCCATTCGCGATTGTACGCGCGGTACAAAATCACGCCTCCGCAAGAGCTTGCAGCCACATCTCCACCACTGCCGGACTTCTTCACAGTTGACGAAGCAATTAACGAAATCTTAGAAATCGTTGACGTTTCAAGCCTCAAACCGTACCACTTACAAAGCGCACGAACCACGGCAACCGTAACCGCCGCAGAAGATCCAAGACCGTACTTTTTGCCGGATTTTGCGTCGTCAAGTTCGCTTGAAATATGCAAATTGTAGACGTTACGATTGCAATTTTGCGCGTAAATTTCGCGCGCATATGCGTCAACTACGCGCATTGCTGCAAGAACGTAAGAGTAGGATTTTGCAGAAAGTGACGAATCTTCCGAAACTGCAGAATCTTCCGAAACTAAATCATCCCCATATAAAATATTTCCGCCTAAATCTCGCGTCCAATAAAGCGACTTATAATTTTCTCCTTCAGAGGTGATTTCGCCGTAACATTTTCGCCTGTTACCTGCATTTTCGCATAAATCTTCACGTAAATTTTCTTGCGTATTTTCGTACCGTAAATTTTCATTATCTACCGTAACTTTTACGTAGCGATTCACCGCCGCCACAATCGCAGCCGCGCCGTCAACAACCGCGTATTCGCCCGCAATATAAAGCTTTCCGGGAGCACTCGCCTGCACCTGAGTCATAATTTCGCCACCTGTTCCAAACTCACACTTACGCTTACGCCATCGCCGGCGCGCGCAATCGAAAATAGCGTAGTGCCGGCATCATTAGCGTCGCGCGTAACGCCGCCATCCGCACTGCCATCCGCATAATCACCCTGAATCAAAGCATACTCAACCCGCCCGCGCAACTCCTCAGCCGCGCGCTCAGCGCAATCCCCATCCGTAAGAACCTTCACATTCGGCCCCGCATCCATGGTGGCCCACACCGGCCAACCGCACTCGCGCATAGCACGCACCGCGCGCAGCACAGTGTAAGTTTTATCCGTAAAATAATTCACGGGCGGCGCGGCCTTGTGCATAGTCTCGTGCATTCCGAGCGCGTTACGCTCCACAACCTCGCCGAGCTGCGCAATGTCGGCGGCACGAATCGCCTCAAGCGCCTCGGAAAGATCCAGCTTCGACTGCTCAACCCACGGCATGTACGCGGGCGAAGTTTCAACAGTGCGGCGCATGGCCTCGCGGCTGGAAATCGGCTTTTTGCGCTCGTCCAAAGTTACGACGATCATGGCGAGGTTTAAATTTTTCGGCGCGGATGCGTTTGCAGGATTACCAGCATCCGCAATCGGCTCAGCATAAGACGTTTCGTCATCCTCACCCGCGTGCCAAATCACAAGTCCGCCAAAAATCGAGCGACACGCCGACCCCGACCCGCGACGCGCAAGACGCGAAAGTTCGCGCGGAGTCAGCTTCAAACCCGCAGCATACGCCGCCGACGCGCACAAAGCCGCAAATCCCGAAGCACTGGAAGCAAGACCGGCCGCAGTCGGCACGTGATTGCGCGACACAACTCTCGCTTTCGTTGAAATTCCGGCCTTTTCGCGCACCAAATCAAGCATCGCAATCACGCGACGAAAAGTTGTAGCACTCGGCAAAAGATTTTCGCCATCCAAAGTGACGGAATCCTCGCTAAAATCATCCGAAAAATTTACGGCGGTTTGCGTGTACAAATCCGAAAGCGTGAGCGAAAGCGAGGAAGTGTACGGCAGAATCAGCCGCTCGTCGCGCTTGCCCCAATACTTAATCAGCGCAATATTCGCGTTTGCCGTCGCAACAGCCGAGTTTGGTGCGAGCTGGGCGCTGGCAGTTACTTTTGGCTGAATTTCAACGGTTTTGGTTTTCATGCGGTTCCTTTATTGAAGCGTGCGGCACGCTGCTGCTTACGTGGCGCTGCTTGCGTGGCGATGCGTGCGTAGTTCTGCTTGCGTAGTGCGGATATAGCGCGGACATAGTGCGTGCATAGCGCTGCTTGCGTAGCGCTGTTGATATAGCACTGCCGACGTAACACTGCCGACGTAACACTGCTTACGTAACACTGCTTACGTAACACTGCTAGCATAATTCAACTTGCGTAACGCTGTTGGCATAGCTCTGCTTGCGTAGCGCGAGCATAGTGCGGTGCTCTACTTACATATGTATTCTAACAATTCCCAGCACACAAGTGACATTTCCTATACTTTCATGTAAAAGAATTGTCACTTTTCGGCTTAATTGCGTTATTTCCTTTACACCCACGTAAAGTATCAATCGCTTTCTGAAGAAATTGCATTTTCTTCTGTTTCGGTTGCTTTGTGGAACATTTTCCGGATAATCTCCGGCATTTGTAGCTACACCAGCCATTTTATGGAACATTTGCGGTAGTTTTTCCCCCGACATTTGTAGCTGTTTCGGTGGATTTATGGAACATTTGCGGTAGTTTTTCCCCCGACATTTGTAGCTGTTTCGGTGGATTTATGGAACATTTGCGGTAGTTTTTCCCCCGGCATTTGTAGCTGTTTCGGTGGATTTATAGAACATTTGCGGTAGTTTTTTCTCCGGCATTTGTAGCTGTTTCGGTGGATTTATGGAACATTTGCCGTATAATCTCCGGAATTTGTTTTCGCGCATCACCACAACCTATCGCGCCGAATCGTCGCCAATATTCACAATCCACGTGCCGCACGCGCCAGCACTTCGCAATGCAGCGCTAACACGCTCAGCCGCATCCGCACTATCCGCAAGCGCAATAACGCATCCGCCGCCACCGCCGCCAGTAAGCTTCGCACCCAGCGCACCATGCTCGCAAGCAGCGCGCACCAACTCATCAAGCTGCGGAGTGCTCACGCCCAAATCCGCCAAAATCCTATGCGCGCGATTCATCCTCGCGCCCATATTTTCCACGCGCCCCAACGCCAAATCATCCTCGGCCTCAACCGCAATCGCACCCAACTTATCAAGCTGCGCACCAACTTCGCAAGGATGCGCCTCAAGCCTAGCGCGCAAAGCCTCCACGGTTTCGCGCGTCATACCTTTGCAGCCAGAATCCGCCAAAACAAGCCACGCGCGCATGCAAATATCCATTCGCGAAAACTGGCCGCGCCTAAAACGCACAGGCCACGAAGCCGACGTCGCCGTGGCATCCAACCCCGACGGATGGCCGTGAGCCACACGCTCGGCCGACTGCGTCAACGCAAAAATCTCGTCCTCGCTAGCTCGCGCGCCATAGTAGTCAAGAATCGCGCGAATCACAGCACCAGCCGCGGCCGCAGACGACCCAAGCCCTCGCTCAGGCGGAAAATCAGACTCGGTTGTAACGTGCAGAGACTCTCCGACCCACCCCACAAACTCAAGAGCCGCGTGGATTGCGGCGCGAATGCTGCTAAATCGCGGTGGGATTTCGGAAAGTTTTCCGGTGAATCCGAGGCAGGAAAGCGTAATTTGCGAGTCGAGGGTTGAGGGGGATTGTTGGTTTGCTGCGGAAGATTGTGGGTTTGCTGCGGATGCTGAGTTTGCTGTGTTTGCTGCGGATTCGCAATCACAACTGCGCACAGTGGCGCGCATACGCAAATTTTTCAGCGGCAACGCGACTGCGGAATGGCCATAAACTACGGAATGTTCGCCGAAAAGAATCACCTTTGCGCAAGTTTCGCCGTATCCAGTTCGGCGGTGGATTGCGGAAGTCGCGCTTGCAGGATCCGCAGAAGTCGCGATTTTGGAAGTCGTAGAGGCGACAGTTTCGGAAGCAGCAGTTTCGGAAGCAGCAAAAGTTGCGCGATGCTGATTTTCGTGCGTACAATCTGCAATTTCGCCAGCATTGCGCGCTTTTACGTTAAGATTAAGCTCGTCAGCCAGTTCGTATTTGCTCTGCAGCACAGTTTGCGTCTCCTATACGATTTGCTCAATTTTCCGACTGTTCTAATTTAGTCGCGACAAATGTAAAAAACTACGATACGCACCCGACGCTTACAACACATTCACATTTGCCGTTCAATGCGTTTGCTTTGTGTGTGGCGATAGTTTCTTTACAACAGCTACAAACGCCGGAAATTCTCCCGAGAATGTTCCAAAAAACGGCTGGTGTAGCTACAAATGCCGGAGAAAAAAACTCCCGCAAATGTTCCATAAAACCACCAACGCAGCTACATTTGCCGGAGAAAAAACTACCGCAAATGTTCCACAAAACCACCAAAACAACTACAAACGCCGGAAAATATCACGGCATTTGTAGTCAAAAATAGCTTTTAACCACAATCCTAAATTTAAGTTGTTTAATAGATAAAACGCAAATACTATCAACAACATGTTAAACAATCTAATGCAATCAATTTTAGAAGAAGAAAATTCCGGCAGATGCTTAATGGCATCAAAAACCAACTCTCGCAATAGCTTGAGAAGACACTTGCAATCCGGACATCTTGTTGAGCCGTACTATGGCTTGTACACTCGAGCCGAGCATTGGCATAAGCTCCTATATAAAGACAAAATCCTTCATATCGCACTATCCCTACAAGAGAAAATAAAAATCTTAGCGTGGAAGTTTACCGGAGAAACCGGAGCTGTAATGCTAAATTTGGACACAGTTAGCACGCCGAACAATTATGGAAAACCGACTAAAATCTACGTTTCGTGCCCTTACGAAGAAAAATGCCAATCCTCAAAAAACTCGCAAGAAGAATATACGAGAGCTAGTCGTCAGCTTCAACGCGTACATTTGCCAGATATTATAGACGACGAATTGGGACTACGCATCGAAACATTCAACTTTGCGCAGAAAAAGTCTAATAATAAACAACAAAATCTGCCAACAACAAATTTTGGGCATTTAGAGACTCCAAAAGATAAAGCTATGCAACATGTTGCAAGTATATACAACATACTATTCGTGTGTGCGTGGACTCTTCCTTTTAGACGAGCTCTTCCTATTTTTGATTCTGCAGCAAGAAACAATGTAGATCTTGAAAAAGTTTATAAAGTGTGCGCAGAATTTTACGGAAAATTCCGGTATCAATATGATGCACCATCGTTCCAAGATGTGCCATATTTAAAAGATAAGCATTCGATAATTAGTAATGTAAACGAATGCGACATTTTAGCTAGACTTCTAATACTGTGCAAACTTTCAAATGGTAAAAGTGAAAATAGCGGAGAATCACTGGCTAGAGCAACAATGATCGAACTTGGATTTAAAAACCCAGAGTTACAGCGAGAATTCTTTAATGAAAACAATCCAGAATGGCCATATAGAGTAGATTTCGCATGGGAAGCTAATAAAAAACTAATTGTCGGCGAACTTGACGGTACCGATAAATATTTAGCTGCTAGTTGGGAAGATATAGATAGTATTAAAAGTAACGAAATCGATACAAATGGCAAGAATACAATAGGAAATGTAGATAAATTATCGAACAATAATTTGTATGATGACAATTCGCATGATGACAATTCGTATGATGACAATAGTTTAACCGACTCTTTTGGGAGTAATATTCTACATTATTACGACAGAGATGCAGTGCGACGTGAGCATAAAAGGGAACGTTTCCTGCTGAATTGTGGGGTAAGTAATATAGTTCGTTTCGATTTTACTGATGTAGTCGATCCTAAAAAACTCGAAAACTTATTATTAGATGCAGGCGTACCTAAGATTAGTTATTAGTTAGTTAAAATTAGTTAACATAATTGCTTTGCTTCCGGCGTTTGTA
>CAMPNN010000025.1 GCA_946891915.1 uncultured Bifidobacteriaceae bacterium | reverse complement strand
CCGAGAGAACCTTCGCCATCTTTACGGCGCGCTCGTCTAATGCAGACCAGTTGAAATCGGTCATGTGATCTACTTTCCTTCCAATAATCTGGGTTATTAAGCACAGCTTACGCTGGCTTTTTACCCTCTCATTGCCCTTCAATCCTATCTTTCGCGCGCGACGAATATGTTACAAAGTGTGTCAAAAGTTTGCATTTATGTTCTGTTGAGTGCTAATAAATAGCTAATAAATAGACTACTATATAAATATAGGATTTAGACGTATTTGGGAGGAGCAGTAATGCAGTCACGACGCATGATGATTTTGCGTGCAGTTGTTGAAGATTACATTCGTTCTCAGGAGCCTGTTGGGTCTGCGGCTCTTGCAAAACATCATCAGCTTGGTGTAAGTTCCGCTACTATTCGTAACGATATGTCGGCTTTGGAAGAGGAAGGTTACCTTGTGCAGCCGCACACTTCTGCAGGTCGCATTCCTACAGAAAAAGGCTATCGTTACTTTGTTGACGGCTTAGCTGCTGTTATTCCGCTTTCTGAACCTCAGCGTCGCGCTATACGTAACTTTTTAAGCGGATCTGTTAGTTTGCAAGATACTTTGCAACGTTCCGCTCGTCTTCTCGCAAGTATTACAGGCCAAGTCGCGCTAGTCGCATCTCCAGCATTATCTAAATCAAAAGTAAAAAGAATTGAGATTGTTCAAGTATCGTCTTCTACGCTTTTGGTTGTTGTTATTACAGACGCTGGAGGCGTAGCTCAGCACATGATTCAAGCGTCCAACATAAATTCAGACGACTTATTGCATCTAACAAATATGGTTAACGAGTGTTGCATTGGAGCGTCTCTTTTAGATGCTTCAAAACGCGTTTATGCTCTCGCAAATCGTAAGGATTTAGCGTCAGCTTTGCAAATTATTAGTCAGCTTGCTAACGCTTTAGACGACATGCACGACGGTGAGCATACTCACGACTTGTATATGGCAGGAGCTTCTCAACTTGCGCATAGGCAAAGTATTGCTGATTTTGCTTCTCTTTTTGACGCTCTTGAAGAGCAGGCTGTTATTATGCGACTTATGACTTCGCTAAGTGAGGAAGCAAACGATTGCGAAAGTGGTGTTAGCGTTGCAATCGGTTCGGAAACGCACACTCCCGGCTTGCTTAATGCTTCTGTTGTAACAAGCGCTTACGGCTACAATGCGGATTCTGATTCCGCATTTATTGGCTCAATCGGCCCTACTCACATGGATTATGCGGCAACGATGACGGCTGTTAAGGCTGTTGCGCGCTACCTTAATTCGTTTATATCCGAAAATTCGTAAAAATATAACGTAAAAATATAGAAGGTATAACAAATATAAAATGTATGCTGGCTGTGCCTTATGCAAAAATGATTTTAGAAAAATAAAAGGGGAATCAATTGACTGATTACTACAAAGTTTTAGGCGTCGACCACAACGCTAGCGAAGACGAAATTCGCAAAGCATACCGTAAAATGAGTCGCAAATATCATCCGGATATTGCGGGAGCTGAGTTTGAAGAAAAGTTTAAGGAAGTAAATGCTGCCTACGATGTGCTTTCTAACCCAGAAAAGCGCCGAATGGTAGATATGGGCATTGATCCTAACGATCCTGCATCAGCTAGAGCTGGTGCCGGTGCTGGTGCTGCGGGCGCTGGCTTTGCAGATATGGGTATGGGTGATATTTTCAGCCAATTTTTTGGTGGCTCTTTTGGAACTTCGCAAGGTCCTATTTCTCGCGTGCAACCTGGTGACGATGCGTTAGCTGAGGCGCGTATTGATTTGAAGACCGCTATTTTTGGCGGCAATGTTAGCGTGCGCCTAACAACTTTTGGAGTGTGCAGCGATTGTAGCGGCTCCGGTTCCGCAGACAATTCAGCTCCTGAACAGTGTGATCAATGCCACGGTTCTGGCTTCTGCCAGAAGGTTGTGCGCACAATGCTTGGTCAAATGGTGTCTTCAATGCCTTGCGACAAGTGCGAAGGTCACGGAACGATTATCAAGAATATTTGCCAAAACTGCCACGGACATGGCCGCGTTCGCACGGTTCGTGAAGTTGGCGTGAACGTGCCAGCTGGCATTCGCGACGGAAGCCGCTTGCGTCTTACTTCTCAAGGTAGCGTTGGTGAGTGTGGCGGTCCTGCTGGCGACTTGTATGTTGATATTCATATTCGTGAAGATAAGCACTTCACTCGTAATGAGGATGATTTGCATTGCTGGATTGCTATTCCTATGAGCTGGGCTGTGCTTGGTCACGATTTGGAAATTAGCACATTCGACGGCTCTAAAAAAGTTACTATTCCTGCCGGCTGCCAGAGTGACGATACTATTACTTTGCCAAATCTTGGAGTTACGAAGCTTCGTTCTAAAGATCGCGGCAACATAGTGGTTCACGTAATGGTGAAAACGCCTACAAAGTTGAGTGATGAAGAGAGTGATTTGATCGAAAAATTTGCTAAGTCGCACGATAGTGGCGTTAAGCAAGTTCAGCAAAATTCGCTTAATGAGCAGTCGGGTGAGCGTAAAGGTTTCTTTAGTAAGCTGAAGGAAGCTTTTGTAGGCTGATTTTAAGGCTATTTATTGGCTGATTTTTAGGGCTATTAATTTTTTAAGGCTATTAAAATAGTGGGGAAATATGGCATTACCAATTTTGTTTGCAGGTACTCCGGAAGTTGCTGTTCCGTCGCTTCAGGCGTTGGCAAAAGACAATGAGCATTTTGATGTTCGAGCAGTTCTTACTCGTCCGGATGCTCCAACCGGTCGCGGCAGAAAGCTCGTGCCAAGCCCAGTAAAACAGGCAGCTATTGAGCTCGGCTTGCCAGTGCTTGAGTCCGATCCAAAGGACGAATCTAACTTCCTTAAGCAGCTTGCCGAAACCGGCGCGAAAGCTGCGGCAGTTGTGGCATACGGTAAGATTTTGCGCCAGAACGTTTTAGATGCGTTGCCGCTCGGCTGGTACAATCTTCATTTTTCGCTTCTTCCGCAATGGCGTGGTGCAGCTCCTGTGCAGCGCGCAATTTGGGCTGGGGATGATATTACGGGCGCTACGGTTTTTCGCATTACGCGCGGCATGGATTGCGGCCCTATTTTGGCGCAGTTTACTACGAAAATTGAGCCTCACGAAAATTCTGGCGATCTTCTTTCTAGGCTTGCAATCGACGGAGCGCCGCTTCTTGCAGCATCTCTTCGTGGCATGGAAACTGGCGAAATCGTTCCGGTTGAGCAGGATCAGTCTCCTCAAGAAGTTGCGCAAAAAATCACGGTTGAAGATGCGCACATTGATTTTCACGCTCCTGCTTTTGCTGTTGACCGTCAGATTCGCGCTTGCACGCCAAATCCTGGCGCATGGTGCGAGCTTCATGCGGACGACGATAATAACGCGGAACCGATTACTTTGCACGTTTTGCGCGCAAAGCCGGCTGATGCTGACGATCCACACGCTGCAGATTTTAGTCAACTTACTCCTGGAAAATTACTTGCTGGAAAAAAGCAAGTTTGGATTGGTACTTTAAGTGGTGCGCTTGAGCTTTTGGAAGTAAAAGCGCAGGGAAAGAAAGCTATGAATGCGGCGGATTGGGCGCGCGGAGCTAGACTTTCTGCAGCAGCCTACTGCGCATAAAATTATGAGCATGAACTTTTTTGCGCAGTTGCCAACTTTGGCCAAGCCGGGACTTCTTGTAATGGACGTTGATGCAACGCTTATTGAGGAAGAAGTTATTGATTTGCTTGGCGAGGAAGCTGGATTAGGCAAGGAGCTTTCTGAGATTACAGCGCGCGCAATGCGCGGTGAGATTACTTTCGACGATTCCTTGCGTTTGCGTGTGAGCATGCTTCGCGGCTTAAATATTGACGAGTGCAAAAAACGCATTATTTCCAAAATTCACGTAACAAAAGGTGCAAAAGTTTTAATTGACGCGCTTCACAAGTACGGTTGGAAAGTTGGCGCAGTTTCTGGCGGTTTCCACGAAATTTTGGACGAATTGTTGCCGTCACTGAATGTTGATTTTTGGGTGGCGCACAATTTGGAGTATATTGACGGAAAGCTTACTGGAAACGTACTAGGAAATATTGTAAATGCAAACGCAAAGGTTGAAGCGCTTAGAACTTGGGCGAATAATCTTGGAATTGCGCGCGAACAAACTGTTGCCGTTGGGGATGGGGCGAACGATATTTCAATGATTAAATTCGCTGGATTAGGCGTGGCTTTTTGCGCAAAACCAGCAGTTCAAGCGGCTACTCCTTACCGCATTCTTACTCGCGATTTAAGCGCTGTGTTGCGTTTTTTGAATGCGAATTAATACGTTTTTTAGAACGAAAAGTTGAGGAATGTACATACACAATGTAAAATAATGTAGCAATGATTAAATATTAATTCTAAACATTGTTTGTGAAAGTTGTGTATCTTTTAACCACAACATGTATCTGTGCTGGTAATTCTTTACATTAAACGAGTAAAATAAGTAAGTAATTTGTAATAATTTGTATGCGAGAGAGTGTGCGTAAAACGGGAATTTACGTTGGAATTTATGCATAACAGGGTAGGGAGTGTATGTTGAATTTACGAGAAGTTGCGCTTGAAGTTGCGCGTATTTTGGAAGACGTTGGTAAGCATGCTTATCAGGATCAGTTAAGCCCTCAAGATATGACGTCGCTTGCTTTGGGTGATCCTACGCAATCTGAATCTGGTTTTGGCGATAAGCTTGTGCGTTTTATTCAAAACCGTTTAACCTACGTGAATCCTTTCCAAGGTTTTTGGAGGACTCGTCCGGAACATTGCAATCCGGGTGATCGTTTTTGGTGCGTAGGTAATGTTGACGGCGCTATTAATTTTAATCGCGATATGGCTGAGTGGACTATCACGGTTTCGCTGTTTGAATTTAACGATGAAGGTTCAGCTCGCCCTGTGCTTGGCGTTGTTCATGCGCCGGCTTTAGGGTTGACTTATCTTGCTGCGAAGGGTCAAGGTGCTATTCGCATTCGTAGGACTCCGCAGGGTGAAAAGCGTGAGAAGATTACGCCTTCCACTACGTCGACTTTGCGCGGTTCTGTGGTTTGTTATGGAATGCCTTATATACCTGGCGAATCTAAGCGTGCGCTTGACGTAGTTTCTTCGCTTGAGGAAGGCTGCCCGGCGGATATTAAGCGTATTGGCCCGGCTTCGCTTGACTTGTGCAAGGTGGCTGACGGCACGTACGATGCTTATTTTGAGCCGCATTTGCATCAATGGGATATTCCAGCAGTTTCTGCCGGTGCCGTGGTGGTGCAAGAAGCTCAGGGACAAGTATGCCAGTGGGATGGTAGCCCTATTCATTGGCGCCGCGAAAATGACGTAGTTGCTTCTAACGGTTTGCTTATTAACGAGTTAAAGCCGTATCTTAAGTAAGCAATATTCTTGCGTAAGTAACTAATATTCTTGCGTAAGCAGTTAATAGTCTTACGTAAGCAAATTAATAATCTTGCGTAAGCAGTTAATTATATTGCGGCGTGTCGTAATTTTTTAATAAATATTATGACGTCTTACAATACAATTTATGCGCAAATCCATGCGTGATTCGCGAATTATGTGATTTACGCTACATAAATTATTGTATGAAAAGGATTGCAATGTATGAATAGTTGAGTATCATACAACCTGTATTGTCGTCATTTTGCAAGTTTATGTATGTTGAAACGTATTAAGAGAGTATGAAGCATTTTTAAATAGCAACTTGGCGTGAAACAAAGAAGCGAATGCTAATTTATTGGCTGCAGCATTATTGCATATTACAAATTATGCATAAGACAAATTATGCATAATCAGGAACATAAAGAATACACATTGTTGAAGTGAGGAATAATGACGAAGAAGATTATGAGCTCAAAGCATCTTTCTGATTTGCAAAAGTCTATGCAAAAGTCTAGTAACAGCGTTATTTATGCGCCACTTTCTAAGAGTGTGTGCGCAGCTATGCTTGCCGGCGCAATGGTGCTGGGGGGGGGGTATTCATTTCTCCTGCGCCTGCCTATGCTGATGGTTATGTAGACGGCACTGGTAACAACATTTATTACGGTTTTAAAACTGATGCTTCTTATGCAGAAGCTCATTTCAACATTGACGTTGAATATTACGATACTTTTGAGCACGCCAAGGAAGGCGGAACCACAGGCATAGACCCTCTTGGTAAATTTGTTCGCGTTCATTATCTTTCTAATTGCAACAACAATGCTACAGCAGACGAATGGAAGTTTCGCCCTATGTGGTGGTTTGGCGTTCCTGCTGGTTTAAAAGATCCTCAAGATATTCAATTTAAGCGTATAGAAAAGTTAACAAAAACAGGCAATCAGCAGTTTAAACCTGCTGGTTCTTCGCAATTTATTACAACCGATGCCAATGGCTATGGTGCTGTCTCGGACAAACATTTTAACAGCCCTAAGCAATGGACTAATCTTTCAAACTTCTACTTTAGTGGCGATAATATTGCTACAAAAGGTTGGAAGCAGCTTGTTGGACTTTCTGATAAAGCTGGTAGCAAGACTTACGACAATGCTGGTGATACAGAGAAGCAGTGGGATATTTATAAGCAAGATACTCAAGGCCTTAAGGGTATTTTCGTAGACTGGGAATCTGCTGGTCAGCGTTGGTATGACATGACTTACGTTTCCGAAATGGAAGATACAACATGGAAGAATCGTGATAAGAATCCTTTGCGATTTGCTGCTGGCGTTTATCGCTTTGCAGGTAACTGGCACTATGCTACAGCTAAGAAGAGCGATACTCCAAAGATTGCGGATCATTTTAATCTTACTTATCCAGCTGTAACTAAGGTGAAGGATACCAAAAAGCTCACTCCAGACGAACAGACAACTGTTAAGAATGCTATTGTAGACGCTAATAAAAATGCAAAGTATTACTCGGATTTGGTAGAAAAAGTAGAAGTATCTGAAAAGGGTGATGCAACTATCACTTTTAAAGATAAGACGACTCGCACTATGCCATCTAGCTTGCTTGTAACAAAAGACGAGACTGATAAAGATAAGTACAAGCCAACTTTGCCAACTCGCACGCCTGTAGTGAATTTGAAGAAGCTCACATCTGACGAAAAAACTAATATTCGTCAAGCGATTATTGATGCCAATGGTAAGGAAACTCCAAACGAGTTCTTGAAGCATGTGAAGCAAACCAATAATCAGTATGACTTCAAAGTTAATGAAGATGGTTCTGTAGAAGTTACGTACGAGGATGATTCAAAACTTACTATTCCTGCTGAAGATTTGGTGTTCCAAGGACCAAAAATCTCCGACTGGGCGCCGTATGTTGTGCCAGATGTGATTGAGGTTAAAAATCCTTCAAGCTTGACTGAACAAGAGCAAAAGAAAGTAACCGATGCTTTTGATACGGCAAACGCTGACTTGGATGTTTATACTAAAGCTAAGAAAAACGGTACAACTCCTGTAACGTTTGACGATGGCTTCAAGAACGCCATCATCACCTGGGCAGACGGTTCAACAACAGAGATTCCTTCTTGGCAATTCTTAAAGAAGAAGGCTGATGAGCAAACTCCAACTCCAAAGCCGCCAACTCCAAAGCCGCCTGTTGCTGAAGAAAAGAAGACGTTCACAGTTGATTTGCCTGCTACTCCGGGTAATGTTGTACCGAACTTTGATCCGTTTAATGCTTCATCCGCAAGTGAAACAGCAAAGAGTGGAGTTAAAGCTCTTAATAATACGCTTAAGAAGCTTAAGGCAAAGGATTCTGATGGGAAAGCTGTAACTATTACTGACGTTGATTTTGATTTTGCTAACGGCGAAGTTATTTTTAAGGCTGGAAACGATTATAAAGATCGACGTTATCCTATGTCTTTGCTGTTTAAGAAAGGTAGCACTGGCACTCAGAATCCTACGCAGCAGACGCCTACGAGCAAAACGTATACTGAATCTGACAACAACAAAAATACTTATACGTATTTTATTACTAAGACTCAAATTAGTGAAGCTAAAGTTTCTGATGTAACGGCTCAAGAAGCTGTTAAGGCATTAAAGCAATTTGTTAAAGATAATTACACTGGCTGGACTGAACAAGATCTAGAACATGTTACTAGTAATGTAGCTGTTGGTAAAAGCTGGAAGGCAAAAACAGGCACAAAAAATCTTGAACCATATAACAAGGGTAATGGAAGAATCACATCAATTAGTGTAAATACAACTGACAACGGATTAACAGTTACTGGTTATCGTTATGCAGACCAGGAAGATGATAATATTGATGCATCGACTGACATCACATTATTTGATATTTCAGCAAATGATTTGTACACTCCAAATAGCGGAAGTCAGACTCCTACGGATAACACCATTGATCAGCTGAAGGCTCTTGCTAAGCAGCTTCGTGATAAGCGAAAGGGAGATGGAGATTTAACAGAAGATGCTATAAATACTCTCGGAGCTACTGACGATAAAATTAACGGCATGACTGATGAGAAAGCTCTTCGTGATCTTATCAAGAAGATTTCTGATTATCAGAAGCCAAAGCCAGTTGAGTATAAGTACAACTTTGAGAAGTTGACATTGACTCATGATGGTGAGCCAAATGATGATGACTACAAGAAGATTGTTGTAGAGCAATTCTTGAAGAAGAACTATACGACGACTGACAATACAAACTGGTCTAAGCTTGAGGGTGCCTACAACAATAAGACTATTGTTCTTTCTGGTAACAAAGCTAACACGTATGGCTTAACTCCTGTTGCAAGTGGAACATCCGGCTTGAATATTTACACTGGAGATAAGCAAACAGGTAGTGTGACGAGCGTAATTGTTGATTCAAAGACTGGAGATTTGGTTGTTCGTGGCTGGAAAGCAGGCTCTAGCAGCACTAATGCGGAAGAACTAATTCGTATTAAGAAAGCTGATTTGTTTACTCCTAAGCCTAAGGAACAAACTCCTGCTCCAACTACTCAGCAGTTGCAGCAGATGAAGGATGATGCGAAGAAGATTATCGACCGCAATCCAAAGCTTACTGAGGAGCAAAAGAAATCTTTTAAGCAGCAGATTGAGAAAGCTAAGACCAAAGATGAAATTCAGAATATCCTCAAGAAGGCCAATGAGCAGGCTGGTAAGAGTAATGTAAAGCCTGAAGACATTAAGAAGAAAGAGAAAGAAGAAAAGAAAAAGCGCGAGGAAGAGAAGCGCAAAGAGGATGAAGAGAAGCGCAAAGAGGAAGAAAAGAAGCAGCTTCAAAAGGATAAAACAGACGCCAAAGAAGCTCTCAAGAACCTGACTAATCTAACTGATGGTGATTCTGGTGATAAGAATAAGCTATCAGGTGAAATTGATAAGGCTCAAACTTCCGAGGATGTTAAGAAGATTCTCGAAAAGGCCAACGCGATTAACGACGCTCGAGGTGCTTTGAATGAAGGTGCGCTTCCGTTCTTAAGCCACGGCAAGTCTGATAGTAACGACGATAAGGCTCTTAAGGAGTTAATCGGTTCTGATCCAGCTAAGAAGGATGCAGCACTCACTGCTTTGGAAGCTGCTCTTGCAAAGAAGGATCCTGCTGCCACTGCAGATGAGATTAAGAATGCTCTTGACGCCGCCAAGCGCCAGAATACAAGTAACGAGCAGAATGCTAAGAATGCTGGTATTGCGAAGCTTGATGCTAAGAAGGCAGAGCTTGATGCAGCATATAATGCTTTGAGTGCTGATAAACAGCAAAAAGCTAAAGATAAGTATGATGCTGCTGTTAACGAAATAAATACAGCTAAAGGCAAAGTTAATAGTGCAACTAAGCCTTCTGATATCAAGAATGCTGTTGATGGCGTGAAAACTTCGTTTGATGCCGCAAACAAGGCAATAGAAGATGCTAAGGGCAAGCGCGATATTTCCCAGAACACATACGATGATCAGTCTGAACTTAATAAAGAAAAGGAAGCTCAGAAGAAGCGTATTCAAGGTAGTAATCTTCCAGATGCTGACAAGCAGAAGGCTATTGATGACATCAATAATGCAAAGAAGCTTGGTGATCCAACTGGTATTGCTAATCGTTACTTGAAGGCTCAAAAGATTGAGGATGCTAAGAAGCAGATTGCTGCGCTTGATCATTTGAACAAGGCTCAAAAGCAGTATTATAGTGATCTTCTTGATAGCACTGATGCCTCTGATCATGCTGACGGCAAGGATGACATCGATGATGCTCTTGAGCAGGCAAAAGATACTGATACAGCAATGAAGTTCTTGGGAGATTTGAAGAAGCAAGCTGATACTTTCAAGACTACTGATAAGTACACTGGTGCCACTGTTGATTCAGATAAGAAGTCTGCCTTCGACAAAGCTTTACAAGCTGCTGAAGGTGTGCTTGATAAGGAGACTGGTGATCCTAAGAGTTCTGTTGAAGTTAATGAGCTGTACAACGACTTGTTGCAGAAGATGAAAGCTCTTGATAATAACGCTTCTGCTGGTGCAACTGTTGATTCCACTGCCTTGCAAGAAGAGGTTGGTAAGGAAAACACTGTTAAGGCGTCTGACGGTTATAAGTATTCTGATCAAACTAAGCAGACTGCATATACGGATGCTTTGAGCACTGCTAAAACTGTTCTTACTGAAGCTCAAGGAGATCTTTCAAAGAAGTCCTTGGAAGAATTGCAGCAGCTTCAGCAGAAAGTTGATGATGCTCTTGCAAAGCTTAAGGCAGCTGAAGCGGCTCTTGATGGTAAGGAGCCAACCCCAACTCCAACTCCAACCCCGTCTCCTGAGCCTGCTCCGTCTCCATCTCCTTCGCCTTCTGTTGATAAGTCTCACTTGCAGCAGGGTATTGACGATGGTAGCGATGTTCATAATTCGGATGAGTACACGAATGCTCCTTCGGATAAGAAGCAGGCTTATGATCATGCTTTGGATCATGCTAACGAGGTTAATAATGATCCGAATGCTACTCAGGATCAGGTGAATCAGGCTACTGAGGATTTGAAGAAGGCTGAGAATGATTTGAATCCAACTCCAAGTCCGCTTCCAACTCCTGTTCCTGGTGGTCATGAGGGTGATTCTTCACATGGCTTTGGTGTGAATGATAATGCGCCTACTACTGTGGATAAGGGTGAGTTGAATGTTCAGATTCAGGGTGCTGAGTCTGATTCACAGACTGGAAACGCTGGTAACGGTAATGCTGGTTCTAACAACGCTGGTAATGCTGCAAACTCCGGCGCAAACTCGGGTAACGCAGGTAACGCAGGTAATGCTGCTAACAACAATGCTGCCAACAAGAACGCTTCCAACGCAAATAATGCTAATGGCGCAAATTCTGCTGCTGTGAATGCTGCGGTTGAAAATTCGCCGGCTGTGAAGCAGGCTGATGCTCAAGTTTCTAAGGCTCAGGCGGCTTTGGATGCTGCTTTGGCTGAGGCTAAGAAGGTTGCTGCGGATCCTAATGCAACTCAGGCTCAGGTTGATGCTGCTGCTCAAAAGCTTGCTGATGCTCGTAAGTCTTTGGTTGCGGCTCAGGATAGTGCTTCTAAGGTTCGTGCTGATGTGCGTGAGCAGGTTTTGAAGCGTGTTAAGGGTTTGAAGCTTAGTAAGACTGGTAGTGACGTGTCTGTGTTTGGCATGTTTGTCGCTGGTGTTGCTGCTGCTGGTGCTGCACTATTCGTGAGCAAGCGCCGCGGAATCTCTCGCCACTGCAACAAGTAAGCTACGTAGCTAACTTGCTTATCTAATCACTTAGATTAAGCAGATTAGCTCATGAATTAAGTTATGCCCTCGCCTTCGGATTCACTCCAGTAGGCGAGGGCATTTTGTTGCTTACATCATTTCGCATATGCTGTAGGTTGGTGGTTATTCGCGTAGTCGCTAACGTATGGGAAAATTACAAACATGACTACAGTTATTATGCATACTTCTGAAGGCGATATTAAGATCAACTTGTTTGATACCAAAGCGCCTGAAACCGTTAAAAATTTCCTTGGTCTCGCAACTGGCGAGCGCGAATGGATCGACCCATTTAGTGGAAAGCCTTCTCATGAACCATTTTACGATGGTCTTACATTCCACCGCATTATTAAGGACTTCATGATTCAGGGCGGCTGCCCACTCGGCAATGGAACCGGCGGTCCAGGCTACGAGTTCGACGATGAAATTGATTCATCTTTGAAGTTCGATAAGCCTTATTTGCTTGCTATGGCGAATGCTGGTAAGCGTCGCGGTCGTGACGGTCTCTTGCATGGTACCAATGGCTCGCAGTTCTTCATCACAACCGTTCCAACGCCTTGGCTTGATGGTCACCACACAATTTTTGGCGAAGTTGCTGACGATGAGTCGAAAGCAGTGGTAGATAAGCTTGATTCTGTTACAACTGATCGCGCGGATGCTCCTATTGAGCCTGTGGGTATTATTTCTGTTGAAGTTTTGTGAATCTTAAGCGCTGCCCTTATTACAATCCGATATTTTCGTTACTCTTGTGTAAAGAAAATATCGGATTTTTGCGTAAAACCGACAATTTATTTACAACGGTGTATAGAAATTGTCGGAATCTCGCCAAATAGCGACAGAAACTTTACAGTCGTGTAAAGAAAATGTCGGAATCTCGCCAAATAACGACAGAAACTTTACAGTCGTGTAAAGAAAATAACGGTTTAGTAGTAAATAAAAAAGCGAGCTTTGTAGTAAACGTTATATTTACTACAAAACTCGCTTTATTTTAACCTTCTTCAATTATTATTCGTTGCAAGTATTATTTACTAAATCGCGATTGCGTTATTTCGCATATATGCGTTTCGCACTTGCGATTTCGCGCTACTCTTTCACGCTTTGGTACAGCGACGAGCCAGATTCTTGGAACTTCTTGCTCATCTCTTTCATGCCGTCGGCAATTGCCTGACTGCGTGCCTCTTCAACAAGCTGTTCCTGCTGAGCGGCACCGCCAAAGCGCTTACGAATATTTTGCGAAATAGCCATCGAGCAGAACTTTGGTCCGCACATTGAGCAGAAGTGCGCCATTTTTGCCGGCTCCGCAGGAAGCGTTTCGTCGTGGAATGCGATTGCGGTATCCGGATCGTAGCTTAAGTTGAACTGATCCAACCAGCGGAACTCAAAGCGCGCCTTACTAATAGCGTTGTCGCGATCCATAGCATGCGGATGATGCTTCGCAAGATCCGCCGCATGGCAAGCAATCTTGTACGCAATCACGCCTTGCTTCACATCGTCCTTGTTTGGCAATCCCAAATGTTCCTTAGGAGTTACGTAGCAAAGCATTGCAGTGCCGTAGCGCGCAATCTCCACGCCGCCAATTGCGGAAGTAATGTGATCGTAGCCCGGTGCAGTATCTGTAGTCAAAGGACCAAGCGTATAGAATGGAGCGTTCTGGCAAATCGCCTTCTCCATTTCAATATTCATGCGCACAGTGTCGAATGGCACGTGGCCAGGGCCTTCAATCATTACTTGCACATCGTGCTGCCAAGCAATCTTAGTAAGCTCACCAAGCGTCATAAGCTCGGAAAGCTGAGCCGCATCGTTAGCATCAGCCAAGCTACCCGGACGCAAGCCGTCGCCCAAAGAGAACGCAACGTCGTACTTCGCGAAAATCTCGCACAATTCTTCAAAATGCGTGTACAAGAAGCTTTCCTGATGATGCTGCAAGCACCATTCAGCCATAATCGAGCCGCCGCGAGACACAATACCGGTTACGCGGTTTGCAGTAAGCGGCACGTAGCGAAGAAGCACGCCAGCATGAATAGTCATGTAGTCAACGCCCTGCTCGCACTGCTCAATAACAGTGTCTCGGAAAAGCTCCCAGCTGAGCTTAGAAGCATCATCCTCAACCTTTTCCAAAGCTTGGTACATTGGTACGGTTCCGATTGGCACAGGGGAGTTGCGCAAAATCCATTCGCGAGTGGTGTGAATGTCGTTACCGGTGGAAAGATCCATAACGGTATCCGCACCCCACTTCGTGGCCCACGTAAGCTTTTCTACTTCTTCATCAATAGAAGACGTAACAGCAGAATTGCCCATGTTTGCGTTGAGCTTAGTTAAGAAGCGCGAGCCAATAATCATAGGCTCAGCTTCAGGGTGATTAATATTGCAAGGAATTACAGCGCGTCCGGCTGCAAGTTCGGAGCGAACAAGCTCCACGTCGCAATTTTCGCGCGTTGCAACGTATTGCATTTCTGGAGTTACGATTCCGTGGCGAGCGTACCACATTTGCGTAATCGGATGATCCGCGCCCTTCATTGGCTTATGTGTGCGTCCGCGCCATTCCTTAGAAGCCTTGCCACGCTTGATTGCGCGCTTGCCATCGTCTTGAAGATTGCGCCTGCGGCCTTCGTACTCTACAACGTCACCGCGGTCACGAATCCAGTCAAGTCGAAGAGGAGCCAAGCCTTCCTTAGGATCGCACTTTGGACCTTCCGTATTGTAGTCCTTAAAAGGCGGGTTAGGGCCAACGCCTGGAGTATCCGAAAGCTTAATTTCAGTATAAGGAACTTCCAAATCGTAAGAACCGTACTCGTATTCAAAATGAACAGGAGTAGTTTTGCGAATATGCGCCTTGTCTCGCTGAGTGCATCCGCGAGCTGCAATATCGACGCGCTGCTGCTTAGCTAACTTCGCAGCATCCTTTGCTTCTTTAGCGTTAATAAAGGTTGGTTTCTTTTCTGCAGTTTCTTTAGATTCTGCATTTGAAGCTTTTTCGTCAACGATTACGCGCTTAGCATAACCGTGCTTTGCTTCGCCTCGTACAGCCTTCCAATGATCAACAAACTCGCGCATAGTTGATTCTGGAGTTTCGGAAGCATACAAAGCTTGAGCAACAAAGAAGCCAGCAGCTTTAGTGCGCGCAATAACGTCGACGTCTTCAAGCTCAGTTCTTCCGCCAGCTAAAACTGGGAAATCACTTGCGGAGCAAATCGTATTAATTTTTGCTTCGTCCAACGTTGTGTGATTTGCTTCCAATTCGTAAGCGGCAGTAGTATTTTCGCTGCCTTCTTCAGGATTGTGCATTGCTGTTACGCAAATGTAGTCAATGCAACCGTCCGGAAGCTCGTTAATAACTTTAACCAAGCTTTCAGTTTCAACAGATAAGCCAATAACGGCATCTTCGCCAAGAAGTGCGCGTGCCTCCCTAGGCTCCATGTCGCTTTGTGCTAAATGAATGCCGTCAACTTTAATGCTCTGGTTGCGAGCCTGCCAAGCAACGTCAACTCGCTCGTCAATAACAAAAGTTACAGAATCGCACTTATTATTATCTTCAATAATTTGCGCAATATCGCGTGCTATTGTTGTGATTTCCTTAGCGCTTTCGTCATTGCAATGAAGACGTATTAAAGTTGCTCCGGCGCGCAAAGCGTCGTCAACAACATCTGTAAGTGGACGATTATTACAAGCTCGTGGGTCTGCAATAAAGCAGGCGCTTAAATTGAATTGGTCTCGCATCGAGGCGTATGGATAATTCGATGTCATACTAAAATCGTTGCTCCCTACGTTGTATTAACTAAACAGGTTCTAAGGGTCAGGTTTGTTAAGCCTATCTCAGCCTTCTAAAAAGAAAGCACCCCCGCAAATGTCGAATTATCAGTCAGTTTACACGATTACGTGGCCTTTATTAGCGTAGGTATGTTGCGATTTTCTTCTAACGCTCGTGGTGATTTATAGTGTGTGAAATAAAATCTCCCAAGCTTTGCACAATTTGCACAAGAATAATGCAGAGCACAACAGCAACAGTCATCACATCGTACTGGTAACGCTGGTAGCCGTAACGGATTGCAATATCTCCAAGTCCGCCAGCTCCAACTGTTCCAGCCATTGCGCTAAAACCAAACAGCGTTATGAATGTAAGAGCAGCACCGCGAATAAGCGAAGGAAGCGCTTCCCAAAGCAGCACTTTGCACACAATTTGGAACTTACCTGCTCCAAAGCTTTGCGCAGCCTCAATCAAGCTTCCGTCAACTTCTGCCAAAGACTGCTCAACAATTCGAGCCACAAACGGAGCTGCCGTAATAACAAGCGGCACAATAGCGCCTGGAACACCAAGAGACGTGCCAACAAGCAGGCGAGTGAACGGAATTAAAGCAACCAACAAAATAATAAACGGCACTGATCGCACAATATTAACAATCCACCCAAGAATCGCATTAATTGTCGCGTTTGGGCAAATGCCTTTTTTGCCTGAAATAATAAGTAGCACACCAATTGGAAGACCGATTGCATAAGCCAAAAGTGTTGCAACAGAAGTCATCACTAAAGTATCTTGCATGCCTTCAATTAATAAGTCGCCGTAGTTGTCAATAAATTGTGTAACAGTTTCTAGCATTTTACTTCACCTCGCCTGCAAGTGTGTAGTTTTCGGTAAAACTATTCTTATTTCGATGATTTTCTACTTTGTCGTCTGCAATAAGCGTGCGCAAAATATTGCTTTGTGGATTTGCAAATAACGTTGTAGTTTCGCCTAATTCCACAATATTTCCGCCATCAATCATTGCAACGCGGTCGCAAATATTTCGCGCAACAGCAAGAGAGTGCGTAATAATAACAAGCGTTACGTTAAGCTCGCGGTTAATTCTACGCAGCAAGTCAAGTATTTGCGCGGTTGTAGTGGAGTCGAGTGCGCTCGTAGCTTCGTCGCAAAGCATAATCGAAGGATTATTTGCCAATGCTCTAGCAATAGCAACGCGTTGTTGCTGTCCGCCGGAAAGCTGGCTAGGGTAGCGGTTAGCAAAATCCTGCAATCCAACCAAATTAAGCAAATAATGTGCGCGCTCTTCGCATTCCTTTTTTGGAGTGTGATTTAGTTCCATAGGAAAAGTTACGTTTCGCAATACTGTGCGCTGCTGGAAAAGACTAAAGTTTTGGAAAATCATTCCAATATTCGCGCGAACTTTAGCAAGCTCTTTATCTTTTACTTCTGTAATATCATTGCCGTCGATTATAACTTTTCCGGAAGTTGGTCGCTCAAGCAGATTCATGCAGCGCACTAAGGAAGATTTGCCGGCACCGGAAGAGCCGAGTATTCCGAATACTTCACCAGATTCAATGGTGAGATTAATATCGTGCAATGCTTCATGCGCTTCGCTACCTTTTCCGTAGCTTTTATGAAGATGTTCAATCTGAATCATGCTTATTCCCTAACAACTTATTACTTTTAAAATACTTTAGGCAAGTTCAATTCTTAACTAAAATACCTAACCTACGTATATCACAAACTAAAAATACTAAAAATACTAAAAATACTAAAAATACTGCCGCAA
>CAMPNN010000024.1 GCA_946891915.1 uncultured Bifidobacteriaceae bacterium | reverse complement strand
TTAAGCTGAGCCTCAGCCGCATCAAACTTAGCCTGAGCATCCTTAAGCTCATTAAAAGCAGTACCATAAGCAGCAGCAGCCTCGTTGTAAGCAACATTAGCATGCATCAAAGCACCAGAAGCCGCGGCAACAGTTGGGTTAGCAGATGGAGCTGGAGTTACTGGAGTTGGGCCTGGGTTTGGATTTGGCTTAGGAGCTGGCTTCTCACCCTTCAACTTAGCAAGATCAGCCTCATACGAAGCAAGCAAGGTAGTGTACATATCAACCTTAGCATTGGCATCATCCAAGTTCTTCTTAGCTTCGCCATAAGCGCCATCATCAGCCTTAGCAGTATCAACAGCGTCCTGAGCATCATCTACTGCAGACTGAGCAGCAGTAACAGCAGCAGAGTTATCCTGCTGACCAGCCGCAGCAGCAGCAGTTGCATTAACTACCGCAGCATGCTTAAGCTCAACTTCAGCCTTAGCAGCATTAAAAGCATCCTTGTTCTTATCGTCTTTTGCAGCCGCAGCAGCAACACCAGCATAATTTGCTACAGGTGCAGATGCATGCTTAGAAAGCTCCTTCAAAGCTTTAGTCTCAGCCTTCTCTGCAGCAGTCTTAGCATCCTGCAACTTCTTATACTCAGCCTGCTTGGCCTGCTCAGCCTTCAAAGCTTCTTTCTTCTCGTCAAGAGTATCATTCAATGAAGCAAACTTATGAGATTCCTTATCAAAAGCCTTCTGAGCCTTCTTCGCATCATCCTTGGCCTTTTCCAAAGACTTCTTAGCAGCCTCAACCTTAGCTTCAGCGGCCTTAACAGCAGCTTCGTGCTTTGGATCAGCCTTCTTCTCAGTCTTTTCGGTCTTGGCAGCATCCTTAGCAGCCTCAGCGAATGCTGGAGCGGCGAAAGCCAAGCCGGAGAGGAGGGTGGCGCCAGCAGCGAATGCGGCGATAGCCTTCTTATTCAACATAATATTTTCCTTTCTTCTTCTCCTTCGTGCAGGTACACGAAGAAAAATTTGCCATTTGCGGTTTCCCGCGCGTACCAGTGGAACTAGGGATTTCACCGGTAACTGAGTTAAAACTTACCGCATGTTTTCAGAAAACTCAACAGCAATTTTCAGATTCCAAAACTTGCAAAATGCAAAAATATTAATAAATCTTCCTACTTTCTTGTAAAAAACCGAAAAATTTACTGCATTTTACATTTTTTGTAACAAAAATTGCAAGACACGCCATAAACAGAATTTTTTAATAGTTTTTTCAGGTTTCTTTAAGGTTTGGGAATTTTGCGCCAAAAATCAGCCTATTCTTCCACAAAATCCTCAGAATCACCAAAGTCATCTGAATTTGCATCTTCTGCAAAACTTCCAGCAACAGCCTTAGCTACGCCAGCACCGCCACCAGCAAGCAAATCACGCTCATCACTCACAGGCGCCAACACCAAATCCTTCACAAGCTCGCGCGTGCGAAGCTGCGACTCAGCATCCAAACCATCATCCGTAATAACAGTATCCACCTGGTCAAAGCGTGCAAACAACGAAAGCGACGTGCAACTCCACTTCGTGTGATCCGTCAAAATAATCGTGCGGTCAGCAATATCCATCAAAGCCATATCCGTTGCAGCTTCCAAAGAATTCGGCATAAGGAATCCGCGAGGAAGCGACACAGAATGCGTGCCAAGAAACACAGTATTCACTCGCAGCGAAGCCACAACCTTATCCGCAATAGGCCCCACCAACGAATTCGAACGCGTAATCACGCCGCCCGTCACAATAACCTCAACATCCTTAGACTCCAAAGCCTGCACAAGCTCGGCAACAGGAATCGAATTAGTCAAAATTGTAATGCCCGAAGCCCTGCGCGACTCCAACAAATGCTGCGCAAACACGTAAGCAGTAGTGCCGCCGCCAATAGCAATCACATCCCCCGGAGACACGTAGTCCACAGCCAAACGCGCAATAGCATCCTTTAAGCCAATATCCATCTGCGACTTTACAGAAAACAGCGGCTCCGAAAGCAGAGTGTTAGTTGTAACAGCACCGCCGTGGACACGCTTAAGAAGCCCGCGGTCAGAAAGCTCCGCAATATCCCTGCGAACAGTCATTGCAGAAACATTAAGTTCTTTAGAAAGCGCTGTAATGCGCACTGCACCGCGAGTGCGAAGGCGGCTTAAAATCAAATGTTGACGCTGTGAAGAAATCATACGAACATTATCGCACACGTAATCGCAAAAAACAAACGCAATTGAGCGTTTTTAGGTATCAAAACAGAAATATCGCACATTTTTGCCGAGCGCGCGGCAACTTTTACGAAAAAACGCACAAAAACGAACGTACCCCCGGGTGGTAAACGAACAAAGAATGGACTACCATATAAGCATGTATTACGTTTCTGAAAACTCATTGCACAACGTCGTAAATAAAGTCACGACCGACATTTTCACATTCTCATACAAACACATAATCAAACCGCACTTCGTGTTCAACATTCCACCAGACGAAGCACACGAGCGCATGATTGACTTCTGCAAATTCAGCGAACGCACCCCAGGGCTTATGTGGCTGCTTCGCACAATGCTCAACTACACAGACCCAGTGCTCGAAACAAACGTTATGGGACTAAATTTTGCAAACCCGTTCGGGTTAAGCGCCGGCTTGGATAAAAACTGCCAGATGGCAACCGTGCTAGACAACGCAGGCTTTGGCTTCGAAACCGTAGGCTCCACCACAAGCCGTCCGTGCGCAGGAAACCAAAAGCCTTGGTACCACCGACTTCCGCAATACGACTCAATTCTGGTGCACGCAGGCTTAGCAAACGACGGCAGCGAGGCCGTAATAGCTAGGGCAGAGCAAGCTTGGACGCACGCAAAGTCGATGAACTTGTCCATTTCCATTGCGCGCACAAACGACGACCTAGTTGGCGACCTGCAAGAAGGAATTGAAGACTACCACATTTCCATGGAGCGCGCAGCCGGGCGCAGCTCGATTATTGAAGTGAACATTTCCTGCCCTAACACTCGCGTCGGCGAGCCATTTAGGGAGCCGGAAGCGCTGGATAAGCTTTTTAGCGACCTTGACACTATTAAGCGACCGCAGCCGACACTTGTTAAAATGCCGCTTAATTTGCCGGGAGGCTGGGAGCAGTTTAAGTCGCTTCTTGACGTTCTTGCCGAGCATAAGGTTGACGGCGTGAGCATTGCTAACTTGCAGAAGAATCGCACCGGACTAGATGTGCCGGAAGATTGGCAGGGAGCGCTTTCCGGCGGCCCTACTTACAGCGCAAGTAACGATTTGATTCGCCGCACGCGTAAGGCTTTTGGCAATCGTTTTGCTATTGCTGGAATTGGCGGCGTGTTCACTCCTAGCCAAGCTTACGATAAGATTCGCTCCGGTGCGGATTTGGTTATGTTCATTACGTCGCTTATGTACAGAGGGCCGCAGCAGATTACGACGCTAAAGCGCGGGCTTGCGGATCTTTTGAAGCGAGACGGATTTGAGCATGTTGCCGACGCAGTTGGCGCGGATATTGACTGAGTTGAGTAAGTCGACTAAAAAGTGACGTTTCTTTATTAACGACGTAGTCAGTTTTACTGATTACGTCGTTTTTTATTACGTCGTTTTTACTTATTACGTCGTCAGCTTTAATTACTTAAGTCAGCTTTTACTGATTGTCGTCGTCAGAACCGCTGTAATCCTCGCGGCGCACAGTAGTGTACTGATCCTGAGTTTGCTGCGGATCAGTAGTTGCAGGCTGCTGAGTAGCAGGCTGTTGATTGGCATCCTGCTGCTGTTGCTGCTGTTCAGTTGCAGCCTGGCGACGAGCGTCTTCATCGCGCTGCTCCTGCTCAGCCCGAGCAGCAGACGAACGCAAACCAGGAGTCGTGCCACCAGCAGTGTACTTAGGATCCGGATTGCCGTAATTGTTGTCAACAGGAATATTCGCAGCCTTCAAATAATCATTCATAAACTGCTTCCAAGCTGGCGTTGCAATATACATGCCGTACCATGCTCCCCTAGTGTGGCCGTTAATCGTCATGCCATTAAAACTCTTCTGAGACTCAGCATTACCAACAGCCACAAACGAAGCAACCTGATGAGGCACAAAACCTGCAGTAGTCATGTAGTACTGCTCGTTAGTACCAGTTTTTGCAAACGTCTTACGACCGCCATCCAACTGAGTTGTGGCAGCCTCACCGCCAGGCTGCACAACACCCTGATTAAGCGCATAAGCCGCAGTCTGAGCAATACCCTTCGGAATAGCCTGATGGCAGTGCGCGCTAGGCACCTTCAAACGCTTTCCGTTTTTATCCACAACACGCTTAATAGCAATAGGGTCGCAAGCCACGCCGTCCGCGCCCAAGGTTGCGTACACGTTAGCCACAGTAAGAGGAGAAGCCTGCACAGAACCAATCGTCATAGGAGGATTAAGCGAATTGGCAGAATAAACACTTTCCTGACCAAGCGGAGAATTATGGTAGCCGAGCACGCGCGCAGCATCCGCAATAGCGCACAGCTTAATCTGCTGAGCCATAGAAGCCTGCGTAGTGTTATGAGAACGCACAAGACCCTGCAAAGGAGTTTCCGGATTAGTCGTACCGCCGCCAGAATTCTGCACATACCACGAGCCAATACCACGGAACTTATTACAGCTAAAATCAGAATTATTGTAGCGCGTAGTAGTTCGAAGCGGCTGATTAATCGACTTTCCAGCAAGCATCCACGCAACCATGTTAATCGGCTTCCACGTAGAACCAATCTGCCAACCAAGACCGCCACCATCGCGCTCATCAACCGCGTAATTAATAGCCGTCCTAGTCGAATCAGACCTTGCAGCATCCGTAGCATCGTAAATACGGTTGCTGCCAAAAGCCAAAACCTCACCAGTACCAGGCTTAATCGCGGCGATAGAAACTTCAAAACCGCTCTTATCGTTCACAGGAATCGTGTCCCTAGCGGCCTTCATTGCAGCATTATTCGCACGCAAATCCATAGTGGTGTAAATGTCAAGACCGCCCTCAGTAAGCAACTTTTCGCGCGCAGCAGCGGTTTTACCAAACTCACGAGAATGCAAAATTTTCTTCGTCACATAATCGCAGAAGAACGCAGCATCACCAGCAGCCTGGCAGCCAATATGCGACACATCCGACTGCACATTAAGCGTGTTCTTTAGCGGAATTGCCACAGCAGCATCATGCTCCTTCTGCGTAATAAAACCTTGACGAAGCATTAAATCAAGCACAATATTGCGCTGCTTTTGCGACTCCGGCTGATTTTCCTCAACAGAAGGATCGTACCTAGAAGGATTCTTAGTAATAGCAGCAATAGTTGCAGCCTGAACAAGATTAAGATTCTCAGCGCTCGTATTAAAGTAGCGATGCGCAGCAGTTTCCACACCGTACAAATTATTGCCGCCAAATTGCGCAATATTAAGGTAGCCTTGCAGAATTTCCAGCTTTGAATACTTTTTTTCCATCTGGATAGCAATCAGCATTTCTCGCAGTTTGCGAGCAATCGTGCCTTCGGAAGCGTGATATTCCGCCAAAGGATCATTATTTTCGCGAGCCTTAATCATGAGCACGTTCTTCACATACTGCTGAGTTAAGGAAGAACCGCCCTGCATGTCTCCCTTTTTAACGAAGGTTTGCACAAACGCGCGCACAACACCCTGAACGTCAACGCCAGCGTGCTCAAAGAAACGACGATCCTCACGAGCAACCATTGCTCGCTGCATGTACTTAGAAATTTTACGAAGCGGCACAACAGTGCGGTTTTGTGCGTAAAAAGTTGCAATAATCGTTTTGCCATCCGACGCGTAAAGTCGCGACTTTTGCGGCAAAGCAGTAACGTCAAAATCAATGCCGTCAACTCGCAAAGAAGGCACAACTGTTTTCACAACAGTATTCACACTCATTACGCCCGGAACGAACATAATACTTGCGGCAACACCGCCAACAACGCATAACGTAACGTAAGCAAGGAAGAGTGCGAGCACGCGGCGAACAGTCAGTGAATTCTTTTTCGGCATGCGTACTATTCTAAAGGCTTGCCTCTACTTGGAAAGCACGAAATTGTTGGCAGGCAGTAAAAGATTTGATTGCTTTACGATTTGCCTTAGTTTTGCTTGCTTTAGTTTTGCTTGCTTTACGATTTGCTTTACTTGTAAGCTCGACGAATCAGCATACCCGGCTTGTAAATAATAATCGAACGCCCCTGGCGAATAATCCAACCGCGATTCGCAAAATCCATAAGCGCCTTATTAACCGTTTCGCGCGAAGAACCAACCAACTGAGCCAACTCCTCCTGAGTCAAATTATGCTCAACAAGCAGGCCTTGAGTTATAGGCTCGCCAAAACGCGAAGCCAAATTCAGCAAAGTCTTAGCCAAACGCGCAGGAACATCCATAAAAACTAAGTCCGAAATGCGCTCGTTATTAGCGCGCAAACGAGCGGCCAAAACCTGCAGCATCTCCACAGCCACAAGCGGATGATTGTTAAGCCAAGCAAAAAGCACGTCATTTTCAAGCCACAAAACCCTCGTATTGCTAGTAATCGCAATCGCCGAAGCCGTGCGCGGACCACCATTCGGATCAAAAACAGGAATCTCACCCAAAATTTCGCCAGGAGTGTGAATACTCAACAATTGCACGCGCGAATCGTTCGAATGACGAACAAGCTTAACGCGGCCGCGCTCAAGCAAATACATGCGATGGCCTTCATCGCCCTCGTTAAAAATAGCATCGCCCTTATTGTAAAAAGCTCCCTGCAAATGCACAGCCAACTCTTGCACTTGATCTGCCGGAACGTGCTTAAATAAAGCGGTATTTTGAAGCGAGAATTCATCACGATTCGTGCTGCCTGCGTTGGAGTTACTTTTAGTCATCACTTCGCCCTTCTTAAGCAAATAAAGTAAACATCGTCGTTGAGCCGCCTAAGAACATGGATAATCGCTTATGAAACTCGAAACAAAGCCAACTAAAACGGGCTGTCACGAAGCTTCACAAACGAACACCACTGAACTATATTATCACGGATACTTGCTGCGGTGAACTTGCGTGTAAAGCAAACATCGCTTAAAACTAACTATTTATGCCCATCGCGTGCAAGCACCACGCGTTTTCGTAAGCGAGATCCTCCCACTGACGATACCTTCCGGAGGTACCGCCGTGACCGCCGTCCGTTTCAATGCGCGCAATTGCATCCACACCAGCGTTTTGCAAGGCAGCAAGCCATTTTAGCGGCTCCGTTACAAGCACGCGAGTGTCGTACATAGAAGACGTAATTAAAATTTTCGGGAAGTTTGCCAACTTTTTACAGCCATCTTCCGTTTCTTTGCAAGGCACGTTTTCGTAAGGAGTGTAGGACTTCATATAAGCGTAATCTTCGGCTGATTTAAGCGGATTTCCCCACTCGTCCCACTCGGTTACAGTAAGCGGCAAAGAAGAGTCAAGCATAGAAGTGAGCGCGTCAACAAAAGGCACATCCGCCTCAATTCCTGCATAACACTCCGGAGCCATATTCGCTATAGCGCCCATTAGCAAACCGCCTGCGGAACCGCCATTCGCAACCGTATTTTCTGCGGAAGCAAAACCAGCATCCTGCAAAGCGCGAGTTGCATCAACAAAATCTTCAAAAGTGTGCTTTTTGTTACGCCTTCTACCCTGCTCATACCACGCGCGTCCCATTTCGCCGCCACCGCGCACATGCACTTGCGCATACAAAACGCCGCGATCCAGCAAACTTAAACGACCAACAGAAAAAGTAGGATCCGAACTAACCTCATACGCGCCGTAACCTGTTATAAACATTGCGTTCGTGCTTAAAACCGCACTAGGTCTCCACACCAAAGACACAGGCACTCGCTCACCATCTCGCGCGGTAATCCATATGCGCTTTTCGGCGTAATTGTGATCATCAAATTCGCCAAGAATTTTGCCTCGCTTAAGAAGCACATCCTCGCCAGTAGACGGATTAAACTCTCGAAGCTGACCTAAAGTTGCGTAACTGACAAAAGCGTAACGCATGCGAGGAGCTTCGTAAGAAGGATTTCCCGTCATTCCGATGCCAAATAAACGGTTGTTGCTGATTTCTTTTTGCGAAATATTTGCGAGCGCAACGCGTGAGTTTGATTGCGTTTCGCTGCGGTATTCGCTATTTTCTGCAGTTTCGGCAGTTTCAGCACTACCAGCAGATTCATAACTTCCAGCAGTTTCAGCGCTACCAGTATTCTCAATATTTATTCGCGTAGATTCGCAATCAAGAACATTTTGAGGACGAATTTCGTAAAAACGCCAAGGCCTTTCGCTTAAAAAGTCTTCCGCTGCGCGCTTTTTGCTTATAACAGCCAAGTGCGGCAAACCTTGCGCGCGGTAAGCCAACGCTACGTAATTTTTATACACGGACAATCCGCTTACGCTTAAACCAACAGTATTTCGTAAGATTTCCGGATTTTGCGGAGAATCATACGGCTCACAAATAGGCTTTTTGCTGGCATCGCTCTGCCAAAAATCACCTTGCTCACAACCGTACGGAGAACCGGAAGCAACGCACACGCCATCTCCAAGACTGTACGTAGCAATTTTAGACTCTTTCGCATCCGGCAAATTGCGCATGTCAATAACGTCTATTTCAAAATTAGGATTTTTAGCGTTGTGGCAAACAATCGCAACCGGAATATCCTCACCATTTTCACCAGCTTCCTCAAAGCAGGCGAAGGAAATATCGTATTCAACGTTTTCAACAGGCTCAATTACCATGCTAAATTCGCCTTCAGGCGTGCTTAACGGAAGCATGAGCACGCGCGAAGTTGTTTTAGAACTGCTACTAATCATCATGTAGCGTTCGTCAAAACTTTCATAAACGTCAACAAAAAAGCGCTCGTCCGGCTCTTCAAAAACTTTTACATCGTCGCTGGTCGGGTTGCCAATGCGGTGCCTCCAAACCTGGTAAGGTCGCCAAGAGTCGTCAAGCCTTACGTAAAACACCCATTTTCCGTCCGGAGTTAGCGAAGCAGAAGCAAGGTTTTCCCACGAATCTTGCAGAGTTACCCACTCTAAAGTTTCTTCGCAAAAATCGCGAACGTAGTAAGTAAAACGCTCGTCGCCTTGAGTGTCCACTCCGTAAAGCATGCGCGAGCCGTCAAGACTTAAATCCATTCCGCCAAGTCGGAAGAATTTTCCTCCAGCGCGCTCAGCTTCAGCGTTCGCATCAAAAAGCACTTCTTCACCAGGTGTTTCGCCAGGATTTGCAGTGTCGTCGATTGTTGGCGGATTCCAATCAGACTCATCCTTAACCTTCATGCGGCACTGAACAGCGTACTGCTTTCCTTCCTGCGTGCGAACGTAATACCAGTAGCTGTTCATGCGCACAGGCACAGACATATCCGTTTCCTGAACCCTAGCACGAAGCTCGTTAAAAAGCGTGGAACGCAGGTTTTTCAACGGTTTTACGCGCTGCTCCGTGTAAGCATTTTGCGCGTTTACATATTCCAGAAGTTTTGTATTTTTGCGATTCTTCATCCACGCATAATTGTCAACATAGGTGCATCCATGAAATTCGCGAACCGACGGCACTCTTTCAGCCATTGCTGGTTTTACAGAATTATTTTCGCCCATGCCGCACCCCTTCTAAAATATTTCTTTATTTTTATAATTTATAATTTATATTTTATATTTTACAAATTATATTTTTATAGTTTATATTCTTAGCAAATTTTAGTTGATTTTAGTTGATTTTAATTCGGTAAAATAGCTTCCTCAATAAAAGGAAGCATCACTTTAGAAAGACCAGTGCCGTTAGGAGCCGCAAAAAATGGTACGCCTTGCAAAGTGCCAACCGCGTTTTTTGCAGAAACTTCGCGCATTAAATTGCTACTATTTTCGATATTATTTTCGGCATTTTCAATATTTTCAATATTATTTTCTGCGTTCTCAACTTTTTCGATATTATTTTCTGAATTAAAATCTTCATCATTCCCAGAAAAAACATACGCACGACGAGAAGCACTAAGCGCAACACCAAAATCTCGCGACAACTTACGACGAAAATCCTCAACCGTAGCATTCTTATTAAGCTGACGAATACCAACCGCAAGAACACGGCCAGGATGCTGACGAATAATATTAGCGTAAGTGCTCGGATCCTTTTGACCATCGTCACCAATAAGCACAAAACGCATACCTGGAAAATCATCCATAAGCTGAGTCGCAAACTCCAACTTGTGCTGCGGACCATTTGGAATAAAAGTTTTTGGACGCGGATCTAAATCACGAAGCAAAAGTGGGCCTTCAGGAAACTTCTCGCGCACAATAAAGTGACGAATAGATGCCTCAACATTCCAAGGCGAAGTCGAAAGGTAAAAGAATGGAATATCGCTTCTAAAACCTGCCAAAGACTGGAAAAACTCAGACATTCCAGGCACAGGAGAACGATGCGAAGGATTCATAATAAGCAAATTGTAGGCTGCGCGAATTGGAGAAGGAGCTTGAGTGACCATAATAGTGTCGTCAACATCCGAAATAATGCCAATCGGCACATTCGCATCAATAGCAAAAAGACTAGCTTTTACAGGCTCACGATTATTAACCGTGTACGAAACAACGTGACGGCCAGGGCTAAGCGCGCGCTCAGTAATCAAATCCAAGTAGCCGGCACGGTCAGAAACACAGTATTCCGCACTTCCACCGCGAGACTCCTCCGGCCTGTCGTAAACTTCAGAATCTCCAACCTGCGCAGTTTCAACAGGAATGTTGTCAATCGACAAAGACACTTTAACGCGCACGGCAGGAACCACAAGCATTGCGTAAATTCCACGCTTCAACGCAGAATGATGCCCAAGTTCGGGAGCATAAACAGTGCGGCAAATCAACCTAGCATAACGATGCGTGCCGTAACCAATATACGGCTCCACGCTCGGAAACCAACCAGCTCGGCGAGCAAGACGACCAGCAATGCGCATCCAAATACCAACAGAAGACGTAACAATTCTGCGGCCAACGCGAATAACCCAAGGCTTATTGCTAATCTGCTCATCCTCAGAAGGAGCATCAAACAAAGTAGCAGTAACGTGCACCGGGATTGGAGTGCTACTGATGCGACGCGAAGTTTGCGCAGAAGTTGGTTTTTGTGCAGAAGCTTGCGAAGAAGCTTGCTTTTGCGCAGGCTCCGTCACTTTCTGCTGCGAAGCCTCCGCAGAAGCAGCACCAAAATCAGCATTAAGCGAATTATCCACGCGCTCACTCATTTTGACGCACCGGACCATCCGGAGTATTGCCCACGATTTCCACAATCGTGCCACGAGGGCAGTTCTCGTAAATCCAGCGCGCATCCTGCTCATACATGTTAATGCAGCCATGCGAACCGTGATTAGCAGCATCGCCAGTGGCAATACCGTTGTAATTCCAAGAAGCAGTGTGGAAGCCTTCGCCGCCATGGTAATAGCTCACCCAACGCACGCCAGGCGAGAAGTAAGAAGACCCATCACCGTTACGACCGCGCATATCCTGCGAAGCATAACGCAAGTAAATAAAGAACGTACCAGGAGTAGATTCGTCCGTTCCAGTTCTACCAGTGCAAACTGGGAAAGTTTTTACAAGCTCATCATTCTTATAAACAGAAGCCGTTTGCGTTGACTTATCAACAACAATTCGCATTTCCACAAGCTTCTGTTCAACAGTAAACTTAGTGATTTTAGAAGGAACGTTAGTGGCAAAATTGTTACCACTACGCAAAGCTTCAACAGCCTTATTCGCAAGAGAATTCGAATAGCTAATTTCCACACCATTAGCACCCTTCATGGTAGTGAAAATAAACTTTCCTTCCTTATTAATAGCATCCTCCTGATTAACCCTCTGCTGATTAAGCTCTTTAGGCAAAACTTGAGATAAGTAATCGTCAGCTTTAGCAGGGTCAATACTGTAGGAAAGCTTACGCTTCGTAACATCCGCTTTTACATTAATCCAAGAAGCAATAGCATCCCTAGGAACCGTAAAATCTTTACCGTCGCTGTTATTAAACGTAATTTTTTTATCCAGCAACTTATTCAAATCATCAACAAGTTTCTGTGCTGCATCGCGCTTAATCGGAGCATCCGTGCGACGAGAGATAACAGAAACTTTTACGGTTTTACCAGGATGTGCAATTAATTTTTTAACCGCTTCCCTCACCGGCATTGTTTCAACAGTGCGGCCAGGAATACCATCTTCAACAGTGTAAGAATTCGAATTTTTATCAAAAACAGCGCTGTAAGGAACAGCACGATCGCGCTCACGCACAAACTTGTGCAAAACGTAAGTGTCCATTACAGAATCGTCTACTTTAGCTCGCAAACCTACCGTTTTTTGAACCCAAGGCATAATGCGCGTAAATAAATTATTGCGCTTAGCATTCATAATCTCGTGAACAGTGGCAGACTGATTAACTTTCACACCAAGATCGTTAAAATCAGCTTCAAAATGATTGCCGCGATCGTCGCGAATAATAAAATCAGTGTTATTTACAGCATTCTTAACGGCTTGCTTAACAGAAGCTTCCTGCGCTCCAGTAAGATTGCGCGAAATAGCAGAATCGCCAAAATTGACGCCAGGAGCAACACGGTCGTGGAAGTACCAGTGCAAAGCGAAGAAAGCAGCTGCCAAAACGATAACAAAAATAAAAAGCGAATAAAAAAGCGACAACGCAGAATTGCCGAAATTCTTTTTTCCTTTAGAAGAAACAGCTTCAAAAGATTCAGTTTCTGCTAAATCGGCTTCAGCTGTGCCAGCGTCGGCGCTAAATGCAGTATTTGCGGAATTTGCTGGAGTTGCTGGAGTTGCTGAAGTTACTGAAGTTGCTGGATCTACAAAATCTGCAGATTTCGCGGAATTAGCAGCATCAAACAAAACTTTAGTGCTACTAGCAGAATCCTCGTGATTATCTTCAGCTAAATCTTTCTCAGCCAAATCATCTTCATCCGCAACTTCGCCCAACTTTTCGGCAAGAGTTTCATCACGGCTATCTTCAGATTGAGCAGTTTCAGCAGTATCAGACTGATTATCAGCCTGGCTATTGGCCTGATCACCCGCCTGGCTGCCTGCCTGATTATCTACCTGACTATGCTCTACTTGCGCAAAAGCGACGGTGTCGTCACTCGCATCTTCAGGCGTATTCTCCGGAATATTATCGAAGGAATCGTCGCCTTCAAGATTATGCTGCAATTCAGCCATATTCAAACCTCTGCTCAGTGATTGTATGCAAAAGACACGTTAGTACATTTTAGCACTAGCAACGCACGAACGGCTTACTGCACCTACAAAAAGCTAACTAAATAATAATTTAGTAAGTAATAATTAGTAATTAATAATTTAGTAAGTAATAACTATCTAACTAACTAATTAACTAACTAATTGTGCTGCACATTCTGCAACAACGTCACAAGCGCATTCGCAACCTCATACGGATGCTCAGTAGCACTAAAATGACCACAATCCTCAACAACCGTAAAATCAACATGCTTTGAAGAAGTCATAGCATCCGCCATTGGTCGCATAATTTCAGGCGCGCTAGACGGATCCAAAGTGCCGCTAATAACCGCAGCCGGAGCTGTAATCAAAGGTAACTGATCTTCCATATCCGGACGGCAAGCTGCCATGCGCTGACGCCAAGCCAAACCTTCAGGCTTCTGGTCATTAATCCAATTTTCAAAAGTCTGAATAAACTCAGGCGACTGCTTAACCGTAGAATCCTTTTCGGTTGCGTGAGCAAAATGCATAACAGGCTCAACAGTGCGGTCGCGCTCGCAAACCTCAGCAATCTCAAGACGCTTAGCACGAGCCTGCGGAGCGTCAACGCAAGCGCGAGTATCGCACAAAGCAATGCCAGCAACAGCTTGCGGAAGAAGACGCTGAACATCCAAAGCCACGTAACCGCCCATAGAAAGGCCAACCCACACAGCGCGCTCGTAGCCCAAATCCTTAATAAGCTTTATATAAGATGCGCTAAGAGCGTCAAGAGCATGAGCGTAATCAGCCTCGCTAAACTCGCGCTCGGCTTTTGGAGCTTCACTCAAACCGGCACCAACCATATCTGGAGCGAAAATCGGAACGTCGTGCTTCAACGCGCCCTCGCTAAGAGCAGCGTCAATCTGCGAATTCAAAGAATCCGCGCAAGCGTCCCACATGCGGTGGTCAACCGGAAAACCGTGGATTAAAACGATTGGAGTAACGCTGGAATTGTTCGAATCGTCAGCATTTTTTACATCGCGATAAACCGTATTATGCAACTTAAAAAGCGAGCAATCCTTAAAAGAACCGCAATTAGCAGCTGAATCGCTTGAATTATTTGAATTATTTAAATTAATAGAACCTTCACTCATAAGCAACAATAATAGTCTTAGCCATATAAGAAGCCGTGTAAGAAATACAAGAAGACGTATAAGAAATGTGTAAAAATAGTAAATATTCGTGCAATACTGCAAAATTTAGCGTAGTAACAGAAATAATGTGCAAGAATGGGAGGTATGCCAACTATGCCTATTCAAGCAACAATTGCGTTAATGGTGATCGTGTTTGCGCTAGTGCTCGCGCCATTCGTCATCATGATAGTTACGCGAACCATGAAACGGCAGCATTTGGCCAAAAAACTCGCAAAACGCCACGGCGACTCAGTGCATTACGCTTTTATTCTTAACCCATCAAAACCGCAGGCAGAATCCTACCGCGAAAGTATTAAAAATTATTGCAACAAACGCAAGCTAACTTACGAAATTATTGATACGCAGCTAGATAAAGACGGGCGCGAGTGCGCGCTGGAGGCGCTTTCAAACGGGGCGAACGTTGTGGTGGCTGTTGGCGGCGACGGCACCGTGAGAACTGTTGCGAGCGCAGTAAGCGGCAAAGGGCATGCGATGGGAATTATTCCTATTGGCACCGGAAATCTTTTTGCAAGGAACATGGGCATACCTGTGAACGACGTGGATGCGGCGTTGCGCGTGGCAACTTCGCACGGGTCTAGGCAGGTTGACGTTGGGCGCGTGACGATTCTCGACAAGCCGAACGAGGATCACGGGCATGCGTTTTTGATTATTGCCGGCATCGGTTTTGACGCGCTTATGATTGACGACACTGATCCGAAGCTGAAGAAAAATATTAGTTGGCTTGCTTATTTTGTGGCCGGAGTTAAACATTTGTTTATGCCGAAGTATCGCGCAACCGTTACTTTGATGCGATCAGACGGAAGCGAAAGCGTGCTAAAAGGACTCACCTTCCGCACGCTTATGGCAGGAAATTGCGGGCAAATTCCTATGTTTTCGCTTATGCCGGAAGCTGTTTACGACGACGGCGTGCTTGATTTTGAGATTATTGACACTTCGGGCGGATTAATTGGTTGGGCTAATTTATTCCGCGGAGTTGTGCACCAAACCGTAACCGGGCGCGCACTTCAGCAGGAGTCGTTATCTGCCGGCTCCAGAATTGACCAAACGCAAGGATTTAGCGCGGAAGTGCAGTTGGAAAAGTCGGCACCAGTGCAAGTGGACGGCGACATTTTAGGTTACACAAAGCATTTGCGCTTCACCGTTGACAAGCAAGCACTGTGCGTGCGCGTGCCGGCAAGCGTAAAAACCAGCGTTCCTGTGAGTGATAAGTGATATCTGTGACGCGAGTTTTGTGGGTTTCTTTATTTGTGATTTTATTTTATGTGGCTGTGTGAGATAGGAATTACTTGTCTTGCAGCGCTACGCTCTTATACCTTATTTAGACTTAAAGGTTGCATAGTTAAGTTTATTTTTTTAGTTACTTTCTTTCAAAAATATTTATTTATCAAAAAGACATTACTATCGCTCCGCTTTTATATTGCTCGACAAGCAATTCCTATCTCGCACTAGTAAATTCACTCACCGACCTCAGAAGCACAACCGCAAAGCTACAGAAACGTTTGCCGGAGATCGTTACGACATTTTCTTTACAGGGACGTAAAGAAACTATCGCTTTTGGGTGAGATTCCGTTTTTTCCTTTACATTCATGTAAAGCGACTATCACTTTTCTGCTTAATTTCGATTTTTTCTTTACACGACTGTAAAGGAATTGTCGGCATTCCGTCAGATTCCGACATTTCCTATACGCGCACGTAAAGAAACTGTCACGCAAAGCACAACCGCAAAGCTTCTGGAACATTTGCTGTAGTTTTTTCTCGTGTTTGTGTACTTAAGATAGACGCAAGTACACAAATGCGCGCACACTTCCCCGCGTTTGTAGCTGCTTTGGCAGTTTTATGGAACATTTACCGGAAAATTCCCGGCGTTTGTAGCTACTTTGGTGGAATTATGGAACATTTACCGAAGTTTTTTCTCCGGCATTTGTAGCTACTTTGGTGGAATTATGGAACATTTACCGGAAAATTCCCGGCATTTGTAGCTGCGCGTGCCCGCAAGCGTAAAAACTAGCGTTCCTGTGAGTAAATAATATAAAATACAAGCGCCGTGGCAAAATAAAAAATTATGGTAGCAAAAAATGCGGGAATGCCCGCCACCCCAGAAGATCTAGTCGATGTCGACGCTTTGGTCGGCGCGTACTACGATGAAGTTCCAAATTCCAATATTCCAGAACAGCGCGTGATTTTCGGCACATCCGGCCACCGTGGTTCCGCTTTGAAAACTTCGTTCAACGAAGCTCATATCGTGGCAATCACCCAAGCCATCGCCGAATACCGCAAAAAAGCTGGCGTAACCGGCCCACTTTATATCGGTCGCGATACGCACGCACTTTCCGAACCTGCACAAAAAACCGCAATCGAAGTTTTGGTTGCTAACGGCGTTCACGTTCGCGTAGATTCTCGCGGCGACTTCGTGCCAACTCCTGTTGTGTCCCAAGCTATTTTGACGCACAACCGCGCAGCCGACGGCACTCAGCGCTTTAGCGGCGACGGCTTGGCTGACGGCATCGTCGTCACCCCTTCGCACAACCCACCAACCGACGGCGGCTTTAAGTACGATCCTGTAACCGGCGGCCCAGCCCCAGCAGACGTAACTAACGCAATCGCAGCTCGCGCAAACGAATTACTCGACAACTACAAGTCCGTAAAACGCGTGCCATTCGAAGAAGCAATCAAATCTGACTTAGTAGAAGGCTTCGATTACCGCGAACACTACGTAAGCGACTTGGCAAACGTAATCGACTTCGACGTGATCCGTTCCAGCGGCGTGCGCTTAGGAATCGACCCACTCGGCGGCGCAAGCGTAAACTACTGGCCACTTATGAACGAAAAGTACG